>JAFCEY010000027.1 GCA_017608945.1 Candidatus Pacearchaeota archaeon
TGCCTCTTACAAACAAGAATTATGTCTTTTGGTTCAAATTTAGAGAGAAATTCTATCCCTTCTTTTAATTTTTCATTTATTAAGTCAGTATTAAAAATTGCTAAGCCATCAGCTCTTCTTCTATAAACAAAAGGTTTCATGTCAGGAGTTACAACCTTAGTGCCTATATATATCCCTGATCTAACATAATCTTCAAGAGGAACAAGCATCTCTTTTTTCTTTTTTTCTTTAACTTCTTTTTTCAATTCTTCAGTTTTCATTCCTTCAATTTTTTCCTTAAGTTTTTCTGCTTTTTCCAAAAGTTTTTTCTTTTTTTGCTCTAATGTTTCTTTTTTGTCAATTATTTTTTTGTTTTCTATCTCTTGTTCTTTTTCTTCTGATTTTTTTCTTTGCATAATTAAGTGAGAGAGAAATTAGTTTAAAAAGATTGCTAATTCTTTACTAAATTTATTTTTAAATAGAAGTTTTTCTTGATTTTTGAGAAATTTATTTCAAACTTCTCTCAATTTCAATCAATCTTTTTATTTTTGCTTCTCTTTCCTTTCCGGTAATTCCACATTTAAGAAATTCTGCCTGAAATCCAAATGCTAAATCTGCTAAAATTGTTTCTTCTGTTTCTCCACTTCGATGTGAGAAAATTACCTTGATATTATTTTCTTTTGCAAGTTCAATAACATTTTTAACTTCAATTAAGGAACCAATTTGATTTGGTTTTACAATCAATGCATTTATACTTTTATATTCAATTGCTTTTTCAAGCCTTTTATAATTTGTGACAGTTAAGTCATCTCCTACAACAAGTAGCTCTGGAAATTTTTTGAGAAGTCTTGCAAAATTTTTAAAATCTTCTTCATGAAAAGGGTCTTCTATATAAAATAAATTAAAATTTTTTATTAAATTATATATATAAAAAAATTGTTCTTCTTCTGTTCTCTTTAGAGGAGGATTATTATAATAATATTTTTTTCTTTTAAAAAAACTCGAAGCAGCAACATCAATTCCTAAAGGGATATTAACTTCTTTTAAAATTTCTAATATTTTCTTTTCATTTAAAGATGTAATCCATGCATCTTCATCATTTCTCTCTTCTTTAAATTTTTCATCAACTTCTTTTAGTCTTTTTCCAATTTCTTTTTTTATTTTTTGACTTTTTTTAAAATTCTCTTCTATTGTTTTTTCTTGAGGGATTATTAAAAATTCTTGGAAATCTGGTTTTTTTATGCTAAGAACTTGTGAATGCTTCCCTCCACCGACACAATTTCCAACCAATCTCGGAAACTTTTTCGCTTTTTCATTTATTAATTGCCAAATTTCTTTTTTTTGTTCTTTTGCTAATGCTTTTAATACTGCAGATTCAAAAGAAAAAAGTGAATTTGCTCCGATATGTCTATCAACAGTATCCTCAATTCTTCTTAAATCCTCAAATCTTTCTATTTTTTCTTTGTTAAAATATCCACTGAATTTTTTAATTGTTTTAATATCTTCATCAAGATTTTTTTTATAACTTTTAGCCTCAAATTTCCCTATAGATTTTCCAGTTGGAGAACTTGCAGAAAAATTGCCTATATTTGTTTTTATAAATATAGAAATTGTTTTTTCTTTTCTAGAATCAAAAACAGGTTTTGCATCAACCTTTTTTATAACAACCATAAAGAAAATTATCATACCTTATTTATATAATTTTTGAGGCTATTACTCTTCTATACTTTCTTCTTCACCAGATTCCTCATCCTCTGGAGTTGCTAGTTCCATCATCTCGCTTTCTTTTGCTATCTCTTCTTCACTTCCTCCTTTTTCTTCTGTTTCTTTATCACTAATTTTTTTTGGTTTTATTCTTTTTAATTCAGCTTCTTTTTTCTTTGGGAAAGGTCTCTTTACAGTTATTGGAAGGACTCCAGAATTAAATTCAATTTCTGCAATTTTTAAGGAATCATATCTTATTTTCTCTAAATCTTCTCCATTGAGTTTTATTAAAATTGGTGCATTCATTGCAATTTGCAAAGCTCTTGCTCCTAAGATCCTTGCTTTTTCATATTTAGTAAATTCTTCTGACATTTTTGGTCTTTATTTTAATTTTTTTAAATTTTTGGTCTTTATTTTAAATTCTTCTCTAATTTTTTAAAAATTTCCTTCTCGACTCTTTTTGCTAGTTCTAATATTTTGTAAAACTCTTCCACTTCTAATTCTTTTGTTCCTCCTTTTTGAATAGAATATACAGTTCCATCTGAGATTGAGATTGTTAATCTTAAATTACTTATCTCCTCTTCTTCTTTTGTTGGGTCTATAACTAAACAATTTCCAATTCTGTAAATAGTTATTGAAAAAGGAATATTTTTAGAAAGAGGAATTTTTTTATCAGTCCACTCACCATATAAAACTTTTTCTTCTTTTTCATCATATTTTGGTATTCGCGCATTTTTTAAAGCAATTAATGAAGCAAAACCTGCTGCATCAAAAAGATTTCCATCATGGTTTATAGTATAAATGTCTATGAAAACTGTCCAAACTTTTTCTCCTTTTTTAATGCATAATTTTTCAAAATCAATAAATTTACTTTCTCTAATTCCCCTGTCAATAACCCTTGCTAATTCTATTGAGTGGAACCTCGGAGGACCGCTTTCAAATTCTGAGAAACTTAATGGTAAAAGTTCTGCATTTACTACAAGATTTCCTTTTTCAGGAGAGTCTGGGTAAGGCTCAGAGACATCCATTTTTATCCCAACCATCACATCAGTTTTCCCTATTTTTACTCTAGCACTTCCTTCGGCATTTTTTGATACTCCTTCTTCAACTACAATTTCTCTGAATTGCTCAGGTTTTCTATTATCAAATCTTTTCCCTTGTGATAAATATTCTTTAATTCTTTCTCCAGTTATTTTTGATGTTTCCATTTTATCCTCCTTTTTCTTCTAAAAAATCTTTTAAAGCCTTTTTCTGGATTTCATAAATTTCTTTTGTTGCTTTTTTTGCTAATTCAATTGCTTCTTTTAATTGTTCAACTGTTATTTTTCCATCTAATTGAAGATGAGTAATTTTTCCATCAGGGGTCATTGTTATAGGAATGTCTGTTGAACCTTCCCCCTCTTTCCAATCTTCTTCATCTTTATTAACATCAATTACTAATTGTTTGTCTATTTTACCTATAGACACACTTGATACAAGGTTTTTCATTGGAATTCCTGCATGAGCAAGAGCCATAGCAGCAGCATTTATCCCTGCACATCTTGTAGAAGCATTTGCTTGAAGTATATTTATAAAGACATCTATTACTGTGTTTTTATACTGGTCTATAATTAATACAGGTTCTAAAGCCCATTCAGTTATTTTACTTATTTCAATACTTCTTCTTGAGTATCCTGGTTTAATCCTTTCTGGAGTTGAGAAACTAAGCATATTATATTCACACCTTAATGTAGCTTTTTCTGGATCTTGTGCATGTTGTGGATGCATCTTACGAGGCCCGTAAACTGCAGCAATTGCAATAGTATCACCAAAAGAGAACATTGCACTTCCATCTGCATTTGGTACAACTCCAACTTTTGCTTTTATCTGCCTCATCTCCTCAGGTTTTCTTCCATCCGGACGTTTAAATATTTTAGCTGACATTTTTTATTTTATTTATGTTTAAT
>JAFCEY010000006.1 GCA_017608945.1 Candidatus Pacearchaeota archaeon
GATTGCAGTAGCCGCTGTGCCACCTCCGCATTTTACACTTATTTCCATTATAAAGGAAGAGAACATCATTTAAAATTATTTCTAAGTTATTAATCACAAAAATTGAAGAATTTTTTCACTTAAAGCTAAAAGCTCTTTACTTATTTGTATTGTTGTTTCTGTAAGTTATATTTATCTGTAAATTTAAGCTCTTCTTTTCCTCATCTTCCCAATTAATTTTCTTATAGAAGTTTTTTTCAAATATAAAGCGTGTTGCGGGCAAACTTCAATGCAACAAAAACATCTTATACATTTCCTTTTATCAATTTCTGGATAAGGCTTTAAAGTTATTGCTTTAACAGGACATTTTCTTGCACAAAGTCCGCATTTTATACATCTACAAAGTCCGCATTTTATACATCTCTCTTTATTCACAATAATAGGATTTTCCCTTACCAATCTCCTTAAAACAGCTCTCACTAAAGTTCTTCTTTCTGGAATAGGTTTTTTAAATTTCAAATTTTGAATTTTTTTAAAATCACCGACAATTTTTACTTTAAAATTTGGATAAAGTTTCCTGTCAACAGCCTCCTTGATTGCCCAAATCTCACTTGCTTTAAATCCCATTAATTTTGCAGCAACAATATCTAAAGCAATTGCATTTCTTGAAGCTAAAATTAAGCCAACCTTTTTTGGTTTGCCAGCAGAAGGCCCTTCACCTTCCATTCCTATTACTGCATCCATGATATTTAATTTTAATTTGTGCTCGAGGTTTTGATAAACATCAACTAATAGGGAAGAAAATTTTTCTCCTCCTCTGGCCTTTTTATGCAATACTTGTTTCATACCTCCTGGAATACAACCATATAAATTTTTAATTGCTCCTGTAATTTTTGTGAGTGTATGAGTTTTTAATTTAGGAACGTTAATTATTAAGTCTACTTCCTTAATAATCTTAGGAAGATAAAAGTTCTTCAGGATTTTTGCTTTTTTGTTATTAACCTTAATAAACTCTTGCTCTTCTAAAACAATCGGCCTTGGAGTTAAATTCCAATACTTAGTTTTTTTGAGGTTATTTTCTGTATCAGTAAAAGAACTTTCTCCAATTTTTGCATTTTTAAAAATCTTTAATAATGATTTAACAATTGAAATATTGGTTATTATAGCTTCCAGATTTTTTTCATAATAACCTAAGACATTTGGCTTAATTAAAATTTTTTTATTTTTATATTTCTCTATGGGAAAATCTAACAACTTCAATGTTTTTTTAATAGCTCTATCTATTTCTTTTTTATTATAGTTCTTGCATTTAATTACTGCTACTTTTTCCACCTCTTTTTTATCTCTCATTTTTAAACATAACTTGGAATTTCAACCTTCTTCTTTTTCTTTTTTTTAATTTTCTTTTTAATGTTATTTACAATTTCAATAAATTCGCTATCTGATAATTCGTTAACCCCCTCATCACAATACTTTCCTGTTCTTTTTTCAATTTCTTCATCTATTTCTTTCCTTTCTTCATGAGTTGTTTCTATCATTAATTTTCTAAGTCTTTCAAAAACTTTTACTGACATTGTATGATAACTTACAGCTTAACAGCCAACTTTCCCCTGTAAAAGGAAAAATTTTTTTAATGCCCCTGACAGGATTCGAACCTGCGACCTACTGCTTTCTCCTGAAGCAGTATCTTGTCTTGTTACCTACTGCTACTTCTGACTCTGCCATTATTTAGCTTAGCCAGATAGAAGGCAGTCGCTCTATCCAAACTGAGCTACAGGGGCATGATTTCTATTTTTAAAATAAAAAAAGAATATAAAAAACTTCTTATTCTAATATAATAGAATCAAGATCTTTTGCTAGAAAACAATTTTTAAAGATTTTTTTTGCTTCATTGAGAAGTTTTTTAGGATTTTTCTCGTATCTTTGGCTTAGATGAGTTAAAAATAATTTTTTGGTTTTGCTTTTTTTTGCAATTTCTGCTGCTTGAGATGCAGTTAAGTGTCCATATTCTTTAGCTTTGTCTTTTAGATCATGAGAAAAAGTAGCTTCACAAATTAATAAATCAGAATCTTTAACAAAATTTACTATTCTACTGTTTATGGATGTATCAAGAACAAATGATATTTTCTTATCTTTTTCTTTATAAGTTAAATCCTTAACTTTATACTTTTTCTCTTTGTAAACAATATCCTTTCCTTGTTTTAATTTATTAAGCCAAGGACCTTCTGGCAATTTAACTTTTTTTAATTTTTCTTTATCAATTTTTATTTTTCCTTTTTTTACAAAAGAATAGGCAAGACAAAGTGCCCCATGCTCCATTTTTTTAGCTTCTAAATAGAAATCTTCATTTTCGAAAAACCTACCCTCTCTAATTTCCTCTACTTTAAGATTAAGTTTGCCTACAAAAATAAAAGTTTTTAATAGATTTCTCATTAATTTTTTTGTTCCTTTTGGACCATAAATAAAAAGACTTCTGTTATATCCATTAAAGGCAAGGGTTTGTAATAATCCAGGTAAACCTAAAATATGGTCTCCATGCCAGTGAGTGATTAAAATCTTAGTTAACTTACAAGGATTTAAACCAGCTTTTCTAAATTGTCTTTGTGTTCCCTCCCCACAATCAACAAGAATATTTTCATTTTTATAATTAAATAAAATGGAAGTATGATTTCTTTTAACAGTTGGAATAGCGTCACTTGTTCCTAAAAAAATAATTTTAATTTTTTCTGGCATAGATTAAAGAAAGAACAGTAATTTATAAATTTAAACTTCTTTTTTTAGAGCAGTTGATGCTGGGGAAATGAATATTATGGTATCTCCTCTTAAAAAAGTTAATCCAAATTTCCTTTTTACTTCATTATTTTCTATCTCTCTTATATTATCAAGTACAAGATTTATATGGATATCAAATGCTAATAATGTCCCAACAACTTGTTTATCTCCTTTTAAATATACTAAAACTTCTTTCCCTCTCGAGTTATTTAGTAAATCTAAAGGCCTTTCAATTCCATTAACCATTATTCTAATCTGAATGATTTGTTTATAAATATTTCGTAAGTTTCATCACCAAGGTTTGCGATGATAGATGATAAAAAGATATTTAAATGAATCTCTTTAAATAGATTTATGAGAAAAGGAAGAAAAATTTCTGGCGGGAAATACAAAAAACAAAGAAAGAAAAAGTTATATGAATTGCCTGGTCAAAAAAGAATTGTTAAGCTTGGAGAAGAAAAAAGAAAATTTAAAAGAGTGCGAGGAGGAAATAGCAAAGTTTTTATGTTAAAAGCAAAATATGTAAATGTTCCTGTAAATAAAAAGATTCAAAAACTTGAAATAAAAAATGTTCTTGAGACACCTTCAAATAGATTTCTTGCCAGGCAAAACATTATTACAAAAGGAACAATTGTTGAAACTGAAGCAGGAAAGGTGAAAATAACAAATAGACCAAGTCAGGAAGGAACTGTTAATGGTGTTTTAGTTGAAAAGATAAAAGAATAATTTTTTATATTCTCTATTTTTAAGATAATTATGAAGATTAAAAATATAGATGTGCAGCCAGGAGATTATATTGAGGTTTCTTTAATAAAAAAAGATTATAGAGGAACTTTGCTTGAGACTCCAAAAGATGAGAAAGGAATTGTTCTTTTAAAATTGGATTCAGGATATGATATTGGGATTAATAAAAAAGATATTTTTGACATCAAGGTTTTGAAAAAGGCTTTTGAAAAAAAAGAAGAAATTGAAATAAAAAAATCTCCACAGAGACCAAACATTGGAATGATTATAACAGGAGGAACAATTGCTGCTCGTTTAAATCCTAAAAAAGGAGGGGTTGATTGGCTTACTTCTCCAAGAGATTTGTTTAAGTTTTATCCAGAGCTTTTTGAGAAAGTTAATGTGGTAAGATTAGAAGTTCCGTTTATGAAAGCTTCTGAGGATATGGATTTTAAAGATTGGAAAAAAATTGCAAGGACAGCAGCTAAATTATTAAATGATAGTAACATTAAAGGAATTATTATTACTCATGGAACAGATTTTTTACATTATACTTCTGCTGCTTTGAGTTTTTTTCTGAAAAATCTAAATAAACCAGTAGTTTTAACTTATTCACAGAGAAGCATTGATAGAGCAAGTAGTGATGCAAATTTAAATTTACAATGTTCAGCTTTAGCTGCTGTTTCAGATATTGCTGAAGTTATGGTTGTTGGACATGCTTCTATGAATGATGATTATTGTTATGCAATGCCAGGAACAAAAGTAAGAAAATTACACACTTCAAGAAGAGACGCTTTTAAGGTTATTAATGCCAAGCCTTTTGCAAAAATTTTTCCTGATAAGATTGAAATAATCTCTGAATATAATATAAAGAAGAAAGGAAAGATAAAACTTGATGATAAATTTGAAGAAAAAGTTGCTCTTATTAAAATTTATCCTGGACAATCTCCAGAAATTTTGGATTTTTATTTAAAAAATAAATACAAAGGAATTATTTTAGAAATGTCTGGACTTGGGCATGTTCCAGTAAGAGCAAGAAAATCATGGATTAAGAAACTTAAAGAAGTTCAGAAAAAAGGCTTAATAATATGTGCCACATCACAATGCATTTATGGGAGAGTTGATCCTTTAGTTTATTCAAATGGTAGAGAATTGCTTGGAACAGGAATTATTTATCTTGAAGACATGCTTTCTGAAACTGCTTTAGTAAAGCTGGGATGGGTTTTAGGACATAAGGAATGGGCTAAGAACAAAGAAGCTGTTAAAGAAAAAATGTTAGAAAATTTTGCCCATGAGTTGAGTGAAAGGCTTGATGTTGGCGAAGTTAAAACATAAAAGACAGAATGTAAAATATAAATTTTATAACTTAAAAGAGGTTACAAAAGAAAAGTTTAAAAGGTTCGACTAAGTAAGAAGGTCATGGGATTAGAAGAAATTTTTTCTAAAGAAAATATCTTAAAGTACTCTGAAACTTGTTTAGATTTAGCTGTAGATATACCAGAGGTAAGAACTAGGAAACACTCTAGAGATTTTGAAACTCTTGTTATCCCTAGTAGAGGAGCAGTACCTCTCTTTTTAGGGATGGTCTATAGCTTGGATAAGATTTCAAAATCTTTTGGAGGAGAGCACGAATCTTTTTATAATAATTTAGGTGTTCAAAGAACAGTTTCTAGTTTGCTTCCTGAAAATATTAGAATAGACGAAGTAAACGATAAGGAATTAAGAGTACTTGTGATTCCCTTTACAGCCGATTTAAATGTCTCAAAATTTGATCCTAATTTGGATAATGAAGAATTTATGTTTAAGACTAGAAAATATTGGACAAATGTTACAAGATCTTTTTTACTTCCTTCTAAAGAGAGGTTAAAAGATCCTTATTTTGCTTCTTTTACAGAATTAATTCTTAGGGATATTGAAGGCAGAGAAAAACTTACACAATCTTATGAGGATTTTCCACAAATAAAGCGTTTCTCCCTAATTGATACTGTTATTTCTGGAAGAGCTTCAACCCATATTCTTAGTGCCTTTGAGAAACTATCTGATAAATATAAAAATCCAAATCTAAATCCAGGGGCTTTTCTGATAGTTGATGAGAATGGGGGGAAGCTAAAATCAAGATATTTAAGTTATTTAAACAAAAGGAGGCTTGAGGGGTTGATTGATCTATACAAAATTCCAAGAATCGTTTCAGAAGATGAAGGGGCTTCTTTGTTGGGTGTTGCAGCAGTTATCTATCCTTCTGTTATGGCTGTTTCAAGAGAATTTAATTTAGAAGGAGAGGAACTTTTTATAGGCGCCGGTAGTTGGCATAGTAGTACAAATTTACCGGGGCATTATTTCGATAATTTTAATTCATTTATGAATATGATCTATAAAGGCGTAGATTTGGTTTATACTAAAAAATTTCTTGGAGAGAGCGGGGAATCTCAAGAAGAAACTTTTAATGATAGCAGGGAATCTTTTTTGGAAAGAGCAAAAAAATACAAGGTTCTTGATAAGACATCTAAAGATATATCTGTTTTATCTCCAACAGATAATTATAGTTATGTTAAATGTTATGAAACAAGTTCACATGTTTTACATGCTCCTTTTACAAAGGATTCTGAAGACAGATTAAGATCAAAAATTTGTTCTTTACCAAAAGTCAGAAATAGTTGCTCTGAATTTAACCTTAAGAACAACATCTATGTAACTAACAAATAACCAAACTTCTAATTATCTCTTTTTCCAGAAATCCTCCCCGTAATTTAATTAATTTGTAAGTCAGCTAGTAATTAAAGGATTTATTTGATTGAGTAATCTTAATAAACTCTTTTTATCTTTTTAATTTATGTCTGAGAATAAAATTGATTATGAAAAATTAGGATTGAAAATTGGCTTAGAAATTCACCAACAATTAGAAACAGGAAAAAAACTTTTTTGTAATTGTCCATCATTATTAAGAAAGGATGAGCCTGATTTTATTATTAAAAGAAAATTGCATGTTGTTCCTGGGGAGAGTGGAGAAGTGGATGTTGCTGCAAGACATGAAGCAGAAAAAACTAAGGAATTTATTTATGAGGGATATAATACCACTTGTCTCGTTGAATTAGATGAATCCCCTCCTTATAAAATAAATGAAAAGGCTTTAAAGATTGCATTGCAAATTGCTCTTCTTTTAAATTGCAAAGTTTTACCAATAAGCCAGATTATGAGAAAAACAGTAATTGATGGAAGCAATACAAGCGGATTTCAAAGAACAGTTGTTATTGCGGAAAATGGATGGATTGATAGTTCTTTTGGGAAAGTTGGAATACAAAGCATTTGTTTAGAAGAAGATGCTGCAAGGATTATAGAAAAAAAAGACAAAGAAGTTATTTATAGACTTGATAGATTAGGAATCCCTTTGATTGAAATTTCCACAATGCCAGATATAAAAACCCCTCTTCAAGCGAAACAGGTTGCTTTGAAAATTGGAGAAATTTTAAGAAATTGTGAAGTTAAACGAGGAATAGGAACAATAAGGCAAGATATAAATTTATCTATTAAAGGAGGGAAAAGAGTTGAGATTAAAGGTTTTCAAGATGTAAGAAACATTGAAAGAGCAATTAAAATTGAAGTGAAAAGGCAAATGGATTTAGTTAAAAAAGGAAAAAGCGTTGGAGAGGTTAGAAATGTTCTCCCGGATGGAACAACAAATTTTTTAAGACCCCTTCCTGGAGCTGCAAGAATGTATCCTGAGACTGATTTAACTTTATTGAAAATTTCTCGTAATTTTCTTGATAATGTTAAAAAAACTCTTCCAGCATTAAAATCAGAATTAAAAGAAGAACTAAGAAAAAAAGGGTTGCATGAAGAGTTAATTAAGTTAATTTTGAAAAAAAATAAAATTGAAGAAATTAAATCTTTATCCTTATTATATCATGACTTAAATTTAATTGCCAAGATGCTTGTTTTATGGCCAGAAGAAATTGCAAAAAAAAGCGGAAAAAAAGTTAATGAAAAATTAAATATAGATGTTCTTGAAACAATTTTACAATTAATTAAGAAAGGAAAAATTTTTCCTTGGGAGGTTAAGGAGATTATGATTGAGATAGCAAAAGGCAAAACCTTAAAAGAGATAGAAAAAGAAAAATTAAAAAAAGAAAAAATAGAAAATATTAATTTTATTGAAGAAAAAATTTTAAAGATTATTAAAAGTAAACCAGGATTATCAATAAATGCTTATATGGGCTTAGTAATGAACGAGCCAGAGCTTAAAGGAAAAATTTCAGGTAAGGAAGCAATGGAAATACTTAAAAGGTTGATTAAATAATTTTAATAAATATGACTCAAATAACTATTGAAGGATAAAAATAAGATGTTTAGAACTTGTGATCTTGGGAAAGTTAATGAAAAACTTGTTGGAAAAAAATTAACTATTTGCGGTTGGGTTGATTCGTTGAGAGACCATGGAAATGTAATTTTCCTTGATTTAAGAGATAGATTTGGGAAGGTCCAATGTGTTATTTCAAAAAAAAATCCAGATTTTGAGAAAGCCAAAAAAATAACAATTGAATCTTGTATTCAGGTAAAAGGTAATGTAAAATTAAGACCAAGAGGGACAGAGAATAAAGAACTTTCCTCTGGAAAAATTGAAATTTCTGTTGACGAATTGAATATTTTCTCTATTTCTGAAAAATTACCTTTTGATTTAAGTAAGGCTAAAGATGTTAGTGAAAACTTAAGATTAAAGTACAGATATTTAGACTTGCGAAGACCTGAAATGATTAAAAATTTAGAAATAAGAAATAATATTATTAAATTTATAAGAGATTATTTTGATGAGAAGAGATTTTTGGATATCACAACTCCGATTCTTACAAAATCTACTCCTGAAGGGGCAAGAGATTTTATTGTGCCTTCAAGACTTCACCCAGGGAAGTTTTATGCACTTCCTCAAAGCCCTCAACAATATAAACAGCTTTTAATGGTTGCAGGAGTCGATAAGTATTTTCAAATTGCTCCCTGTTTTAGAGATGAAGATGCACGTGCTGATAGATCTCCTGGAGAGTTTTATCAACTTGATTTAGAGATGAGCTTTATAGAACGAGATGAATTTCTCAATCTTATTGAAAATATGTTAGTCAAACTTGTAAAGAAAATTCTTCCAGAAAAGAAAATTACTCAAATTCCTTTTTCACGATTATCTTATTTAAAAGTCATGGAAAAATACAAAACCGATAAGCCTGACTTAAGAAAAAACAAAAAAGATTCTAATGAACTGGCTTTTGCTTGGATTGTCGATTTTCCTTTATTTGAAGAAAAAAAAGAAAAAGGTCACTATGCTCCAATGCATCATATGTTCACTCGGCCAAAGGACGAAGATTTAAAATATCTCAATAAAAAAGATGCTCATAAAGTTAAGTCATATCAATATGACCTTGTGTTAAATGGCTTTGAGGTTGGAGGAGGAAGTATAAGAATTCATGACCCAGAAGTTCAAAACAAGGTTTTTGATTTGATTGGCTTTGATAATAAAGACAAGAAATATTTTTCACATATGTTAACAGCATTTAAATATGGAGTTCCTCCTCATGGAGGAATTGCTATTGGAATTGATAGGCTTATTATGGTTTTAATTGGAGAAAATTCTATAAGAGAGTTAATCCCGTTCCCAAAAAATAGAGAGGCAAGAGATGTTCTAATGGACGCTCCAAGTGATATAAAAAAAGAGCAACTTGATGAAGTGCATATAAGATTAAATCTTAAAAAAACATCCAGAAAATCTAAATAATCTTAAAACAGTTAATTTAAAAATATTCTTTGCTTTAAATAATTATGGATTTTTTATTTCATAAAGTCTCTGAAAAAGAAAAAGAGGAAATTAAAAAACAAGCCAGAGAGATACTTGATTCTTTTTCTAAGAAATTATCAATGGTTAAAGAAAAACTTGAAGAGCCTATTATTGAAAGAGAAAAATCTGATAGAGATGAGGATGGAAAGAAATGCGAAGCTGATCATGAATTTAGAAGAATTTTTTTTGAGAATGCGCCTAAAAAAAATAAAGATTTTATAATTGCTGAAAAAGGAAAGTGGTAGAAGAGGAAATATTAAAAGATAAATATTTGAAAAAAGAAATGCAAAAACTTTTTACGAGTTTATCTAATGATGTTCGTGAGTATTTTGAAAATCAAGAATTAACTCAAAAAGATTATGATTTAAAATTGAAGACAAGGAAAATGTTTGGTTTACCTTTAATAAACTCTTTGGGTGAGTATGAATATCATAAAAGAAGAATTTCTCAACTTTGCCAAAATTCAGAGGAATATGAAAAATCAATTGTATATCTTGAATATATTTTAAATTTAAAATGACAACTACTCTCTTAAAATTACAAAGATATCTGAAAGAAATTGAAAAAAATGACCTTTCAGGAGGATCTGGGATGCAAATAAATGCATTTTTGCAATTAAGAAATGAAAAAGAATTATTAGAAGAAGCAAAAGCAATTGATGAGAAAATAAAAAAAGGAAAAGCAGGGAAACTTGCAGGAAAGATAATTGCCATAAAAGCGAATATAAATGTTAAAGGCTTGAATTCAAGTTGTGCAAGTAAAACCCTTGAAAATTATAAAAGCCCCTATGATGCAACTGTCATTGAAAAAATAAAAGAGCAAGATGGATTAATCATTGGAATTACAAATATGGATGAATTTGCTTGCGGAAGTTCAGGAGAAACTTCTGCTTTTGGACCAACTAAAAATCCTCAAGCTTTGGGTTTAATTCCTGGTGGTTCAAGTTCAGGAAGTGCGGCAGCTGTAAGTGCTGGAATGTGTGATATGGCTCTTGGCAGTGACACAGGAGGAAGTATAAGAAATCCTGCAGGTCATTGTGGTGTTGTTGGTGTAAAGCCTTCTTATGGTTTAGTTTCAAGATATGGGTTAATTGACCTTTCTATGTCTTTGGATCAAATAGGTCCTATAACAAAAAATGTTTATGATGCTGCTTTATTATTAGAGGTTATAAAAGGAAAAGATGAAAAAGACTCCATATCTCAAAACTCAGAAAAATTAAATTTGCAAAAAATAGAAAAAATCCCTAAAAAAATAAAAATCGGGATTTTGGATGTTAAAGGATTAGAAGTTGATAAAAAAATTCAAGAGTTAATTAATGAAAAAATTAATAAAGCTGTTAAAAAATATAAATGGAAGGCTGTGAACATTAAAATTCCTTACATTGATCTTGCTGTCGCAACTTATTATCCTTTAGTTTACGTGGAATTTTTTTCTTCAACAAGGAGATTTGATGGAAGAAAGTATGGTTTTAAAATAGAAGAAAATTGTGGAGAAGAAGTTTTAAGAAGGATTTTGGGAGGAAGTGAGATAAGCAAAGAAGAGCATTTTGGAAGATATTACTATTTAGCATTAAAAGTTAAAAAGCTTCTTGAAAAAGAATTTGAAAAAACATTTAAAAAAAATAAGATAGATTGTGTTGTTTCAGCCACAGTTCCTAGACCCCCGCACAAAATTGGAGAAAAAATTTCCCTTGAAAAAATGTATAATTATGATGCATTAACAATTCCTTCAAATTTAGCAGGGAATTGTGCTATTAGTATTCCTTGTGGCAAAATTAATAATATTCCTGTTGGAATGCAAGTTATTTGTGATAAGTTTCAAGAACAAAAAATGTTGCAAATTGCAAGAGCTTTTGAAAATCTTAGATACAATAAAAGCTAAATCTTTAAAAATAAACCTTATTTTTAATAATTGTTTAATAAATAAATTATTTACTTAATATGAAAATTAAAGATATAGAAATAAAGTGGCTTGGACATTCTGGATTTTTAATTAAAAATTCTTTAGTAATTTATATTGACCCATATAAAATTAAAGACAATCTAGAAAAAGCAGATATTATTTTAATAACTCATGACCATTATGACCATTGCAGTATTGCTGATATTAAAAAGATAATAAAAGAAGGAACAAAAATATTTGTTCCAGTGAGTTCACAAAGTAAAATAACAAGATTTGACACTCTTATTGAAATAGAACTTGTTGAGCCATGGCAAGAGTTTAATCTTCCAAACACACAAATAACCACTCTCCCTGCTTATAATGTTGATAAGCCTTTTCATCCAAAAGAAGAAAATTGGATTGGTTTTTTAATTAAGACAAAAGATGTTTTTATTTATCATGCTGGAGATACTGATTTTATTCCAGAAATGCAAAAACTTACAGGATATAAACAATCTGGTAAAGAATTTGTTGCTTTGCTTCCAGTTGGGGGAAGATTTACCATGACTGCAGAGGAAGCTTTTGAGGCTGCAAGATTAATTAAGCCATCTCTTGCTATACCAATGCATTGGGGCTCAATCGTAGGTTCAGAGGATGATGCTAGGGAATTTGTTGAACTTTGCAAAGAAGGAGGAATTAATGCTCAAATTTTAGAGAAGGAATAAGCTCTTATCATAATTTCTATTCTTGAATTAAATATATAAATATTTTTAATTTAAATTTTTTATGCCAAAAGACATTTTCAAAAAAAGAAAACAAGACATCCTTTCAAAAAAAGATAAATCTCATAGAGGAAAATGGGATGAGAAAATTTTAAATTTGTGTAAAAAAATAAATAGCTTTGATTGTTATTACACAACTTCTTCATGCTCTGGAAGGATTGTTTTAATAATTAATAAAGAGAGAAAGCAGTCAGGTTTGTTTCTTAAGATGTATCATAATTTAATTTCTTTTAAGGGTATTAAAAAAGATATAGAAGAAATATTAAATAAAATCAAAAAAGAAGATGTTAAATTTAAAATGGAACCTTGTGCATTGCATGTTGCATGTAAAGGTTTTAAAGATGCAAAAGAACTTTGTGATAAGGCTAAATTAGCAGGGTGGAAAAAATCAGGGATAATAAGCATAAATAAACGTTTCGTAGTTGAGTTGAATAGCACTGAAAGATTAGAATTTCCTATTATTAAAAACGGAAAATTGCTTGTTAATGATGAGTTTTTAAGAGAGATTGTTAAACAATCAAATAAAAAATTAAAAAAATGCTGGAAGAAAATACAGAAATTAAATAAATTTCTGTCTGATCAGAAATAAAGAATATTTCTGACATAAAGAAACTTGAAAAAATTTTATAAAATTCTTTATAAATTAATATTTTGAAAAATAGAAATTTATTTAAAGAAGAAGTTTTTTGTTTTTACAATAAATATTTAATTTATTCAACTGCCATTGAATAAATTATCTAAAGTGAATTCTCTCTATTGTAGTTGGAGGTTTATCAACTATTTAAATCTTTCGGAAGAAGGATTTAAAATAAAATTGAAAGGAGGCTAAAAGGAAAGATGGTGTTGGATTTTGCAAAAGAGGCAATAGAAAATGCAAAGACTCATAGCATTAATTTTGATGAATTGAAAGCAGGAAAAGCGAACATTAAAGTTATAGGCGTTGGAGGAATGGGAAGTAATGCAATAACATGGCTCTTTAATAAAGGTATTGAAGGCGCTACAATTTTCGCAGTAAATACAGATGCATTACATTTGAGTGTTACAAAAGCAGATGATAAGATTCTTATTGGTAAGGAATTGACAAGAGGATTAGGTTGCGGGGGTCACCCAACTAGAGGAAGAGAGGCAGCAAAAGAAGCTTTAGCTGAACTGAAAAAAACAGTAGGAGGAGCAGACATGGTTTTTGTAATTGCTGGAATGGGTGGTGGAACAGGAACAGGCGGCGCTCCAGTAGTTGCTCAGTTAGCAAAAGAAGCAGGAGCAATTGTTATTGGAGTTGTTACAATGCCTTTTGAATCTGAAAAAGCAAGAATAGACAAAGCAGAGTTTGGTTTGCAGGAATTAAGAGAAGTTACAGATACTTGTATTGTTTTAGATAACAATCGTTTAGTAGATATTGCAGGACAATTGCCTATAGAACAAGCTTTTGCTGTTGCGAATGAACTTGTTAGCACTATGTGCAAGGGTATTGTTGAAACCATAACTCTTCCAAGTTTGATTAACTTAGATTATGCAGATGTATCAGCAATAATGAAAGACGGCGGTGTTGCAGTTATAGGGGTTGGAGAAAGTGATTCGCATTCAGATAAGGTTAATGAAGCTGTCCGCCAGGCTCTTACACATCCTCTACTTGATGTGGATTATAAGGGTGCTAGCGGTGCTTTAATTCATGTGACCTGTGGTCCTGATTTAAAGCTAGAAGAATTTGACTTAATAGGAAAGACTGTTTCAGAGAACCTAAGTTCAGAAGCACAAGTTATTATTGGAGCGAGAATTAACAAGGATTTTGAAGGAAAGGTTAGAGTTATAACAATTATGACTGGTGTGAAAAGTCCTTACATTCTCGGAAAAAGTTTAGAAGAGCAGACGCTTCCATCAGCTAAGGAAATTTCAGATTTAGGCATAGAAGTTTTTAGATGATTTTTTAGGCCCTAAGAGGGCCTTTATTTTTATTTATTTTTAAAAAAGCGATTAAAAAAGCGACTTAATAGATTTAAAAAACTTTTTAAAATGTGTTTTCTTAATTAATCTATGGATATTTTAAAAAAGAGGGAACCTTCATTACAAAATCTTGAAAATGTCCAAGAAACACAGAATAAGTCTGTTAAAAAAGACAATTCAAGTATAAATTCGGGTGTAAATTCCAATGTTTCAGAAAAAGAAGGATTAGAAGAAACAAGAATTAAAAAAATAGATGTTTTATCTTTTGCATTGACTATTAGTTTAATATCTATCTTTACAGGTTTTTTGTTAGGTATTTTAGTTTTTTTGTCCTCTTCAATATTCTCTTCTTTATATCCTCCAGCCTCTGAAATTCAGTTTTTTGAATTTTTTTCTAGTTACAATTTTTTTGCTATTTTAATTGTTCCAATATCTTATGGTATTATGGGATTTGTTTCTGGCTTAATAATAGGAGCTTTTTACAATTTAGCCTCAAGAATCAGCAAGGGAATTAGGTTGTATGGAGTTTAAACATCTAATTTTTATTAAAAAGTTATCTCCTCGTTTTTCTTTTAATCTATTTTTCTTGGCACTCTCATTTTTTTATTTTTATAAACATTAAAATACAAAATATTATCTAAATCTATTTTTGCTCTTTTTGCCTTTCCTTTAAGTTCTTGGGATTTGTATCCTATTGGAAAAACTGCTTCAACCTGAACATTTTCAGGGATTTTTAGGATTCGCTTAATTTGCTCCTCCACAAAATATCCTACCCAACAAGTAGCAAGATTTTTTTCTGTAATTTTCAATAGAAAATTTTGTATCGCTGAGCCAGCTTGTTGTCTTACAAAAGTTTCTCCTCTTTTTCCATAAGCATTTAAAGTTCTTGATGGCTGTGAGCAGGCTACGACAATATAATGAACTTGAGAAACAAAATCCTGTTGACATGCTTCAGCAATTTTTTGTATTTTCTCCTTGTCATCTATAACAATAAATTTTAAAGTGAAATTATTTCCAGCCATTGGTGCATATCTGCAAGCATCAATACACTCAATAACATCCCTCCAATCAGGTTTTTTTGTTGAGAATTTTCTTACACTGCTTCTTTCTTTTATTGCATCATCAAGTTCCATGAACAAAACAAGGAATATGATTATAAAAATGTTTTTAAAAATCTTGAAAAGATTTATAATCTTTTTTGATTTCATAACTCTATGAATAAAAAATTAAAAAAGGATATTTCAAACTTAAAACTTAATTTAATAATTTCTATTCCTATATTGTTTTTCTTGTTTTTTGTCTTACCAATATTTCACAATATAGCGAATAGTTTTTCAATAAAATTACATTTTTGTAATCATACTTTATGCATTGCTTATTCAATAATCTGGTTAATATTTGGAGTTTATAATTTTATTAATTTCTGTAAAGAAAAAAAGGAATTTGATAATCAAGAAAAGATATTAAAGCAAAAAAAGAAAAATTACTTTAAGAAGTGGCTAATTATTTTTCTTATTGTTCTATTAATAGGAATCCTTTTAATGAACATTATTGTTTGTGATAATTATGGAAATATAAAAGGTTTTGGTTTAAGATGGATTGGTGATGGAAACGGTGGAATGAAAAATGTAGATGGATTTGGAGATGGGGAATGGCTTGTTAGAAGTGAAGGAACAGAGAATTTGATACCAATGCCTCATGAAGGTGGTGGGCATTTAAGTGATTCTGATGGTGGTAGAGTTTATGATGTTTATGGTTATATTATTGGAGATGAAGATATGGAAGATGTATGTTTAAATGATTATATTTTAAGAGAGTTTTTTGTTGAGAGTTCTTCTGCGGTTTTTGGAGAAGAAATAGATTGTAGAGAGTTTTATGACCCCACTGCTTGTTGTAGAGATGGAAGGTGTGTTACTGGTTGTTTTGTTGATAATGTTAGTTGTGAGGAAATTGGAGAATCTTATTTAAGTAGAGGAGAAAATTATGGTTGGCTTATCATAGAAGAAGGAGAAAGTTGTGAATTTTTTGCAAATGATGATTGTGCTTATGGTGTTGAATGGTTTAATGAGCCTTTAGAAAATTGTTGTTTGTGGAAATGTAAGAAAAAACTATGCACAGACAATGATGGAGATGGTTATTATGTTGAAGAAGAGTGTGGAGAAAGAGATTGCGATGATGATAACTCTGCAATAAATCCTGGAGCAGTGGAAAATTGCAGTGATGGAATTGATAATGACTGCAATGATTTAATTGATTGTGAGGATGAAAATTGTAAATTTTTGGAATTTTGCATAGATTGCATTCTTGCTGAACCTCCAGAATGTGAAGGTTGGTGCAAAGAAGGAACATGTCAGTTAAATATTGAATCAAAAGAGTGTGAATGTCTTTATTAGTTTTAGAAAAGTTTTTTAGGGACGTCCCGGAGAGGACTCGAACCTCTGACTCCACGGTTAACAGCCGTGTGCTCTACCAACTGAGCTACCGGGACATTTAAAGAAGAAAATTTTTAATATTTAAAAGTTTGTGGTTATTTCTTTTTTTTAATTCCAAAATCATAAATTTCTTTTGGCTTATGTTTTTCAAGAAAAAAATAAACATTGCTATGTTTAGCCCCTCTTATTAAGGAGATTATTGCTTCTTGAGCGTTTTGGATATTTTCTGGAGGTCCTATAATCCCAACTTCATTATCATTAATTTCAAAAAAACATTTTGTTAAATCCTGCAAAATTCTTAAGGCTTTTCCCCCTTTTCCAATAATCCTCCCTCTAATTCTTCTAAAATCTTTCTTTTTTGTATAATTTTTAAGATTTATTTTTTCAAAGAGAAAATCTTCTTTTTTAATTAGCATTGCAGTTTCTAAAGAAAAACCGAAGTTTATTGCTTCAATAATTTTTTCTGTAAGATACTCATCTAAAAGGTCTCCTTCTATTGTAATTTTATCGTTTATTTCTATTTTTACATTTAATTCTTTTTCCAAGAATTTTTTATTTTTTTTTATTAAATTTCCTTTCGAGTAGATAATTCTCATTTTAGAATGTGAGGTCTTCTTTTCTTAAATAACCATGTTTTTTAAGCCAATCAATTTGGCTTAACTTGTATTTAAAAATTATGTCTCCTTTGTTCTTATCAAGTTCCCATAGCTGGACAATTACAACATCTCCAGGGCGAAGCCATAATGCTCTTTTAAGTCTTCCAGGAACTCTACAGTTTCTTTCTTTGTTGTCGAGGCAATTGACTAACATTTTGTTACCTCCTAATCTTTGCTCAATAATTCCAATAACTTCATTTTTCTGTTCATCTTCGTCTTTTTTGTTTTTTATGAAATTTTTCATATTTATTATATTAGAAAAAGATTTTATAAATATTTAGAAAAATAAATTAGGAAATTTGTTGTAGAAAATCTTTAAAGAAGAACTAAAGCTAAAGGAATCCCCTGAATTCTTTTTATTCCTTTTTTATTGATTATCCCTGCTTTTAATGCAGCTTTTATTGATTTTTCTCCAACAATGTTAAAAGTAGCATCTTTAAAATTATTGCCTTTTCTTCTTCTGTTTCTTCTCCTTTAAAAAAATTTTCCTTAACTTCTAACTGAAATTTTCCTTCTTCAAATTTTTTTCCTAAAAGTTCAGAATCACATACTGCAACTATTGTCCTATTTGTTTTTATGATTTTTATTTGCATATGAAAACCTCCAGCTAGTTTTCTATTCTGGAAAAGGTTTTCGGCGTAAAAACCATTTTAAAAGTATGTGGTTTGTTTGAGTTTCTGATTTTGCTAAAAGGATTTTTTTGCTCCACCCTTAATTGCTTTTTCTGCTCCTTCTTTTGATAACATTACAGACATTTTTGTTCCACAATCAGGACATTGCCCTTTAGCCATAAATCCGCCTCTTGATGTTTTAACAATCTCTGGTTTTTTCATTTCTTTTCCTTTTTCTTTACATCTCACACAATAAGCTGATACCATTTTAATTTTTCCCTTTTTATTTTTTTGAAGCTACTATAAGCTTCTTAGTAAAAAAGAAAAATAGATTTTTAAATTTTCTTCTTCAAAAATTTGTGTTTGTTTTTAATGGAGTTAAATGATTTTTCTTTTAACTTCAGGTTTGAGGTCTAAAATTGTGCAATAAAACTTTGTGCAATCTAATTATGATTTAGATGTTATTATTCTAAAACTCTCATATTTTTCCTATTATCTGTAGAGATATTCTGATTGCCATTTTAGTGTCAAAAGAAAGAAATGCAAAACTTTTATCAAAATAATTTTAAGAGGTTAAATTTTACTTACTGGATGTTTTGCTCCACATGCGAGGCAGTGTATAAACATAATGCGGCTATTAGGTTCTTTAATTAATTCTGTATCTGGCTTTTTACATTCTTTGCATAAAACATATTCACGAACATAAGCCTCAATTTTTTCCTTTATTCTTGTGCTCGGAACTTTGATATTTAGAACAAGTCTGTCTCCCTCTCTTTGCCCAGAGGCTGCCAATTCCTTGAGCATGAACTTTTGAAAATGGCTTCCATCTCTTCTGAGATATGATGCTATCTGAAAAAAATTAGTTAATATTGTTTTTTTTCCTTCAATGTGTCCTTCTATTTTTGGAATTTCAAATCTGTTTTCTTCGGATATGTTAACAGTTTTTATTTTTTTGTATGCTTCATCCAAAAGTTTTTCATAATTTTGTTTTGTCATGAAAATTAGAAAAAAAATGTATTTATAAAATGCTCGCCGATGCCAAAATATCTAGCGATTTCAGGATAATTTCTTTTAGTAAAAAGAGCCATTATATCAAATATAAGAACAATAATTATTTGAGTCTTATATTCATTATTATTTCATCCAAGCCATCTTACTTTTCCAGGGCGAGGTTCAAAAATAATTCCTTCTTCGAGGAGTTTTTGTATTTCTTTATTTATTATATCTGGAGAAATTTTATTAAAAGAAGAATTCATAATTAATTTTTCTAATTCAATACCTCCTTGCTCTTCTGAGTTTTTTATCAATTCTAATATTTTATCTTTTATTGCAAAATTTGTGATTTCTTTTTTTACATTTAATTTTTTTTCAATTTCAAGTTTTCTTATTAAGAGATATCTTGTATCAACTTCTTTAATAATTTCTGGAGAAATATAAATTTCATTATTAAAAAATCTAAGAACGCCTATAACTACAACTGTCTGCCCTTGAGTTAATTCTTTAAATTTTCCGACATTATCTCCAAAAACCTTTAAACGAATTTGTCCAGAGCCGTCATCTAATGTAAATGAATAATATGCGTTTTCTCCTTCATATTTATCAACTATATTAGCAACAAGGTTAACTCTAACAATTTTTTTATCCCCTAATTCTAAAAATGAGAATCTTTCTTTGTCAAGTATAGGCTTTCCTATTAATAAATCCCCAATTCTAAGTTTGTATGCTACATTTCTTTTAAATTGTTGTTCTGACATTTTTTAATTTGGAAAAAGTTTTTAGGATTTAATGAAAACCAGCGCTAACCTTTCCACAGGTATTTTGTAGCCAATTGCGCTTATTTTAAATTTATTTTCCAAGGAATTAAAAATGTGTGATTTTGAATTACGCTTTACTTATATAACCCTTTCTTGGCTTAAAAATATCCCCAGACATACTAAGTTTTTCAATCGCATCTTCTATTTCTTCTTTTGTTATTTTATCTCCAATTTCTTTTTCAATCTCCTCAATAGGAATCATTTTTCCTAATTTTTCTTCTAACCTATTTATTGTTTCTTTAACAGAGAAAATTTTTCCTCTTTGTGAAGCTGTGTATTTTCCTGATATTCTATCAATATCAAAAGTTTTAGTTTCATAATCATAGCCAGCTTGGGCTAAATAATATTTCATTATTTCAACTGCTCTTCTGGCATCTTCTTTTGTTATTGTTTCATCAAGTCTAATTTTTGCTGATGCTTCAGCCATTCTTATTAGAGCTTGAAGCTGTCTTGCTGAAATTGGTATTGGTCTTAAAATTGCATCAGCTGAAAAAGGCATGTTCCTAAGGTCAACATAAAAATTTTTTATTTCCCATATCGCTTCATCACTTAATTTTGGTTTTATTTTCTGTTTTGCATAAGCTACATATTTCCTGAAAAGTTCTCTAGGAATTAACATTGTTTCTCCTTCTTCTTTTTGATGCTCTCTTAATACATGAGAAGCAATTTTTTCATCTTTTTCTCTATCAGGAACATCTTTTAATGTGAAGATTATATCGAATCTGTTTAATAAAGTTGAAGGAAGGTCAATTTGTTGAGCTATTGGTTGATAAGGATCAAATCTTCCAAATTTAGGATTTGCTGCTGCTAAAACACTTGTTTCGCTTCTGAGGTGTGCCTGAACATTTGCTTTGCTTACTGTAACAGATTGCTGCTCCATGGCTTCATGCATAGCACTTCTATCTTGGGGGTCCATTTTTTCTAATTCATCTATACATACAAGGCCTTTATTTGCTAAAACCATTGCTCCTGCTTCTAAAGACCATCCTCTTAAATATTCGTCTCTTACTACTGTGGCAGTTAGTCCAGCACCAGATGTACTCTTACCTACCACATATCTTCCTTTTGGCGAGATGTTTGCTATAAATCCCAGCACTTGACTTTTTGCAACTCCAGGATCTCCAATTAATAAAATGTGAATATCTCCTCTTGTCCTTGTTCCATCTGAATGAAATTTTTGCAAGCCTCCGAATAACTGCAAAACAAGAGATTTTTTTATTTCTTCATATCCATAAATACTTGGAGCTATACTTTTTGCAAGTTTGTCAAGAATTTGAGGATCTTGAGAAAGTTCAATGATTTGTTTTTCTTCTTCTTCACCTATGTCAAGTTCTTCGAAGGTTTCTTCTAATGGAATAACATTATTTGCCTCTATTGCAAGTTCAAATCGCGTTGATAAACCTCCACCTCTTAAAGGAACAGGAACTTCTTTTAGAACCCCTACTACCTTAACCCTACTTCCAGGAGTAGTTTTTTCTTCCATTTTTGGCTCAACAAGATCTTCCTTAACAAAGACATTTATTCTTTTAGGCTGTTCTCCGCCAGAAAGAGACTCTGGAGCTTCTTCAACAACAAGCCTCTGTGTGTCAACCATTTCCTTACTTATTAATCTAAAGCTTCCTCTTCTTCCGCAAGAACACCTATTTGGTTCTCTAAATTTTTTTTCAATCTGTAACACTGACATAATTGTTCCACAACTTGGACATTCAAATTTTGCATTTATTACTTGTGGACGAACGTCGCTTGCTTGCCTTATAATTCCTTCAACAACAATTAATTCATTTAAATGCTTTGAACGGATATTCCCTATTTTTATTTCCTGGCTTTTAGGAAGGTTATAAAGTCTTATCCTTATATTTTCCAATAACCCTAATTCTTCAACTGCCAGCTCCATTAAACTTAATGTTTCTTCAGGATTTGCAAGGATTTCATCTGAAAGTTTAGAAAATTCTTCAAGCCTCATAAAATCCAAAAAAACAACCTTTTTTGTCTTTCTTATTGACTCTTTAATCTCTTTTTTATAAAAATTAAAAAAGCTCTTTGCCTCAATAATTAATTCTTCTTTTTTTCCTTGTTCAGCCATGAA
>JAFCEY010000007.1 GCA_017608945.1 Candidatus Pacearchaeota archaeon
AAGAGAAGCTTTTTTAGTTTATGATAGAAATCTCTTAGTGGCAGATGTGAGAAAAAAAGAAGCATATAAACCCAGGGATAGTAAAGCAAGAAGAAAAAGACAAAAATCTTATAGATAGTTATTTAAAGATAATTTTATATATTGAAATATGAAAAAAGTAAATTGGGTACTCGCGCTTGTAATGTCTGTCGCTTTCGGTCATCTTGGAGTAGATAGATTTATCATGGGGCATATAGGATTAGGGATTCTCAAGTTGCTTACTCTTGGAGGCATGGGAATTTGGTGGTTAATTGATTTAATTTTAATTGCCACAAAACATAAATTTAAAAATGTTAAATGGGTATATAAATAAAATTTTAGATATAACTTTCATTTTATTCCCAATCTTTCAAGTTTATTCTGAACATGATTAAATAAAGTTGAGGAAATTAATGGTTGGTGAGTTCCTTGATGAATCTGGCCGTTAAATTTTATTTTTCCTTTAATGGTTGGTGAGTTCCTTGATGAATCTGGCCGTTAAATTTTATTTTTCCTAAATAAGTCTGATTTTTAAGAATTTTTTTCAATCCATTTACAGAAAGTCCATATTTTTCTGCTAATTTTCTTAAACTTATGTTTTGATTTAAAAAATCCTGAAAAACTTCTTGAACCTGATAAGAATGTTCTGTTGGAACAAGTTTTTTATTCTCAAATCTATAGCCCCATGGAGCCCTAGTTATTGGATTTCCATCTCTTGCCTTTTTTTCCATTGAAAACTTTGTTCTTTCTCCTGTTACATTTCTCTCAAATTCTGCAAATGCTGAAATTATGTGAAACATTAATTTTCCACTTGCACTAGTTGTTTCTATTTTATCTTGCAATGAGATAAAATCAATGTTCCATTCCTTTAGTTTTTCAATAGCTTCAATCAAATCTCTCAAGCTCCTTGAAAATCTATCAAGTTTATAGATAAATATTGCTTGAAACTTATGAGATTGAGCATCTTGGAGCATCTGCATCATTTCTGGCCTGCCCTTAATGTCTTTTGCTGACTTGCCTTCATCTTTGTAGATTTTATAAATCCCATAGCCAAGAGCAGAGGCATAATTTCTCAGTGCTTCCTCTTGGGCTGATAAAGATATTCCTTGTTTTGCTTGCTCTTCTGTTGAAACGCGCACATAAATTGCTGCTAAGGGTTTTGTTTGAGCCATTTTCCTCTTATTAGAGAAACTTAATTAAGAAAATATGTGAACTAAGGTTTATAAAATTATAGTTCACGTTCTCTTAGGATGCCCTAAGTTCTATTTTTATTAAAAAAAAGGCTTGGGAAATAAAATCTTTAAATAACAAGATATCTCCTTTAAATTAAACAACCTTCTATTAGACTATGGCTTTATTTTAATATACATAGTGGATTTATACACTTAGGCTTGATATCTATGCACTTAGGTCAACTTTGTGAACATAGGACTTTTAATTTTTTAAATCATATTATTGATTGTTTCAATAGTCTTTTCTAATATGCCTCTAATGCTCTCACCAATATATTGACATTTAAATACTAATTTTACTAAAGGATCATTTATACTTTTATAGAAATCTCTTCTTGCTTCTTTTTCTAATACCCTTGAGCAGGGTATATAAAATTCTTCGTTTGATGTCAAAATTTCCCCTAACAAAATTGGCGAATTTCATGATACCCCTTTACAATCTCTTCATCCATATATTTTTATTAACACTTAATATCTTTTAAAAAATTTGTATGATTTAGTTTTAAATTAAGAATTCAAATGATTTAACACAAATTTTGCTTAACCTTTAATTTTTGGGGCGCAGTTGTGCACTTAGGTTATCTTTGTGCAAGGTTGTTTAAAACTTAGACAGCTGTCCAAAGGTGTCTAAACAGCTGTCCAAGGATTTTTTTATTACTTTTTGGCATTAAAAACCATTTAAAAAATACAAATTTTCCTTTTAAAATAGAGAAACCTTCTCAATTTTTAGGTATTTTATCGTCGAAGAAAAATAAAAACAAAATGTTTTTAAATTATATTTAATAAAATATATTATGTTTGGTTGGTTCTTTAAAAAAAGAAGTATTAAAGAGATAAAAGAAGCTACAAAAAAAGGTTTTGAAGATGTTAAAAAAGATATAAACTCTGTCAGTGGTTGGATTAGACATCTTGATTCTGAAAAAAAATTGTTACAAAAAGAAATTTCTGAATTAAAGGAAGATTTGTCGTCGGTAAAAGATGACATTGGAGGGATAAAAAATGTTCTTTCTTTTCTTGGAGAAATTAAAACAAATAAAGTGTTTAGGGTGTCTAAACAGCTGTCCAATAAACAGACAGCTGTCCAAGCTGTCCAAACAGCTGTCCAAACAGCTGTCCAAACACCAAATTTTGACCATTTTTCTATAACTGAAAGAGCAATACTTTGGATTTTGTTAAATACTGACTTAAAGTTAAGTTATGAAGATCTTGCAGCTATGCTAGGAAAGGAAAGATCAACAATTAGAAGCCAAATTAACTCAATAAAACAAAAAAGTGAGAGTTTAATAGAAGAGGTAATTGAAAAAAATGGCAGAAAAAGAGTGTTTATACCTGAGGAAATGAGAGAAAAACTTCTTAAAAGGTCAAAAGTGAGAGCTGAAAATCTTAAGAAAAATAAGAAAAGAGAGAAAAATCTTAATTAAACTATTAAAAATAGAGAAAATTTAAAAATAATTAAGAAAAATAAGAAAAAGTGAGATAAAATAATAAAAGAAAAAAGAAAGATAAAAAGATATTCGGTGAACGGAAAACCTTATTTATAAAGGTCTAAAAATTAAATTTCCCTCAACTGTAAAATAGTGGCTAAAGAAGCAATTTTTTTAAGTTTTTCAGAAATAGATAATTGCACATTTTTGTTATTAATTTTAATTTTCTCAATAGAAATTCCTTTCTTTATAATTCTTCCAACATAATCTCTAATTGCACTTTCAGATAAATTAAGCTTTTGAGAAAGGAGCCTATAATTAGAATATCCTAGCTCATTGTCTAACTGATAAATAGTAGAAAAAATTAGAAATTCTTGATTTGTAAGTCTTTTAAATTTAAGTCTAATTTCTTTTTTAAGTGAATCTAAAGAATTTAAAATTTCTAAAGCTCCATCAAAAGAATTTTGGCTTTTTTCGGGTCTATTTTTGATGTGTCTGTCTGTTTGTTTGTCTGTCTGTTTGTCTGTTGGAACCCCTTGATTTCCAGTGGAAATCCCTAGATTTTGGGGTTTTAGGGGCTTAAAATGGTATTTGTCTGTTGGAAACTCCTCAGCATATGCTTGATTTTTTTGTTGATTTGTCTCAATACCCTCAACAAATTCCTTGTCTTTTTTCTCAATATCTAAAGGAATTTTTTCAGTAAGTTCTAATAAATTTTTCTTTAAACTAGCAATTTCGTTTTTTAAAAACTCAATATCAATCTTAACTTTCTGAAAAGCTTCTTTTATCTTGTCCATCTTCTTTTAAAATTTAAAAGATATAAATATTTTATGTAGTTATGTAAGTTTTTATGTATGGGTTATTTTTGATGGTTTTTATAAAAATTATAAACATCATCACTTAATCTCCATCTAGATCTTTTTGAGTAAGGAATGCCTTTTGAATTTTTTTTAATTTCTATTACCAATTTTTTATTTTTTAATTCTAAAAGCAATTTTTTTGTAAATTCCTCATCTCTTGCTATTTCCTTAGCTATGTTGGATGTAAACATTGCTCTAGGACTTAAAGAATATAATAAAAAAAGAATTTGTTCAAAAATTTTCTCTTTTTTTTCTTTTGAAATTTTCATATATAAAGAAATTAAAAAGAATTTAAAAATGTTGCAAATTAGCTGAACTACTTGGGATTATTTTTTATTTTCTTTTTTAAAGGAAGGAAATGGTAAATGAAGAGGAAGATTTAATTCATCTTCAAGTTCTAAAGCTTTTAAACTTGCTTTTTTTAAAACAATGTTAAATAAAGGGGCTTGAAAATCGTCCAAAATCTTCTTTTTTTTCCAGTTTTCTAAAATTTCTTTTGAAAATTTTTTATCTAAAAGTACGGCTAATATCCCAGAAACTTCAATTTTTGCAATCTCAGGAGTATAATCTATTTTAAGAGTAAATTTTGCTCCAAGTAAATTTTCCTTAGATTTTAACATCTCGGACTTAAGTTCAAAAATATCTGTGATATTGATGTTAGTATTAATTTTCAAATCTTTAGAAATTTCCTTAAGTTTCTCTGCACTTATCTTAGTAATATTAAAACCAACAATCCTCATTTTTCTTAAAAAGAAGTTACATTTTTAAATATTTTTATATTAAGTCCTCTTCTGAAACAACAATAAAATCCCCAATAGCGATTATTGAACTATAAGGAATTAAAAATTCTTCAGAACTAGTTCTTTCTAAGTTTAAATTTTTTGTATAGGGTGTTGGGTCTCTTAAAACCATACTAATTAGCTCTCCAGATCTTGTTTCAAAAGTTACATCTTTAACAAAACCCAATCTTTTCCCTTCTTTAGTTACAATCATTTTTCCTAAAAGAGAACTAAAAATATTTTTTTCTTGCATAAGCATTTAGAGGAAAAATAATTTATAAACTTTTCTGCATTTTTATATATCATTAAAGGTTCATAACTTCCGAAAATAACCTTCAAAATAACTTTCACACACCCCTTAATTTCTTTAGGAAAGATTTATAAAGAAAAATTCAGAAAGCTATTTTTATTTTTATTTTTAAATTTTTATATAATATAATATAATAATCCTATATATAATCCTATATTTAATTCTATGTTTCTATGTGATATAGTAATTCCATATATCTATTTCAGTTATGTATTTACTAAGATAATATAATAATCCAATATATCTACATAAGTTATGTATTTACTAAGTCATATGTTTAGTGTTATGAGTTTCTAGAGTCATGAATTTTTAGAATCATAAATTCTACATGAATATAGGAAAATTCCATAGGAAATTAAGGTGGTGTTCTTTAGGAGTAGTTATAATTATTTAAATAAACTTATCTTTTTTTATCGTTGGATTTTTATTTTTTAATTAAATTTCCATAAGAAATTAAAGTGTGAGGGAGAAGATGTTGCAACTGGATGATATTTTCAAATCTTTTGATAAAAATAATATATTTAAAGATAAATCTATTCTTCAATCTAATTATCGGCCTAATGAAATTCTCCATAGAGAAAATCAAATAAGGCAGGTAGCATCTATTCTCGCCCCTATTTTAAGAGGGGAAAGAGCTAGTAATCTTTTCTTATATGGTAAAACAGGAACAGGAAAAACCCTTTCTATTCATTATGTTAAGGAAGAATTATTAAAAAGAGTAAAAAAAGACAATGATTTTAAATTAAAAATAGAATATCTTAATTGTAAGTTAAAAAAAGTTTCTGATACTGAATATAGGATTTTAGCAGAATTAATAAGAAAGCTTGGTGGAGATGTTCCCACAACAGGTCTTCCAACACAATCTCTTTATAACCAATTTATTGATATGATTGATAATAAAAAACAACTAATAGTTTTGATTCTTGATGAAATAGATCAAGCTGTAAAGAAAATTTCTAATGATTTTTTATATAATCTTACAAGGATTAATTCAGAACTTTCAAAAAGCCAAGTTTGTTTTGTTGGAGTTAGTAATAATATAACTTTTTTAGAAGAAATTGACCCAAGAGTAAAAAGTTCCCTTTCTGAAGAAGAAGTAGTTTTCCCCCCATATAATGCTTTACAACTCCAGGAAATATTAAAATCAAGAGCAGAGAAAGCTTTTAAGGACAATGTTTTACAGGAAGGACTTATAGCTAAGTGCGCTGCATTAGCTGCAAGAGAGCATGGTGATGCAAGAAGAGCTTTAGATTTGCTTCGTGTTGCAGGAGAATTAGCTGAAAGAGAAAATTCAAAAAAAATTCTATTAAAACATTTAGATGAAGCAAATAATAAAATTGAAAGTGATAAAATTTTAGATATCATTAGTTCAGAGCCAAAACAATTTCAATATGTCCTGCATTCAATTATTGAGCTTTCAAAAAAATCAAAAAATACTCTTTCAAATTATCTTGGAAAAAAACAAAATAATGAGCCGATTTTTACAGGAGATGTTTATAATTATTATAAAGAAGTTTGCCTGAAAAATAAATCAGAAGTTTTAACTCAAAGAAGAGTTTCTGATATTATCCAAGAATTTGACATGCTCGGAATAATTAATGTAAGAGTTATTTCAAAAGGAAGATGGGGGAGAACAAGAGAAATAAGATTAGCAATTGGTGATGATATCATAGAGAAAGCGAGAAAAATAATTTCAGACTCTATAAATTTTTAAGATGGAAAAAAACTGTCTTTTTTGTATTGAAATAGACATAGACCCTTTATCTCTTAAAAATAATTTAAAGATTAATTATTAAAAATTATATTTTAAAATAAAATGGAATCAAAAGAAATTTTGAATTTTTGTTTGAAAAAAGGCTTTCTTTTAGATGAGGAAACCTTAAATCTTTTCTCTGAAAATGATGTTAATACAATTGGATCTGTAATTGAAAAAATAGCAAAAAATGTAAATACAAAGATTATAACAAAAAATGTACTTTTTGAAAATAAAGAATTGGTTTTGGATTTTTTTTCTGAACTTCCAAAAGAAGAGCAAAAAAAGTTAGAAAATTTAAAAATTAAATTAGGGCTGAGTATTGAAATTTCAAAGAGTGCAGAAAAAATTAAAGAAGAAGATGAGGAAAGAAAGGAGAAAAAATTACATAATATTAAGATAAATTCTTTAGTTCCTATTTTAAGAAAAAAAATAGAGGTTCAGGATTTTGTAAAATTTTTTAAAAATAGATTTTTAGAGATGCAAAAGTTTATCCAAGAACATCCAAATTTAAAAAATCTTGTTTCAATAAATAAAATATTTCAAAATTCACAGGTTTCTATAATAGGAACGGTTTCAAATAAAAAGATCACAAAAAATGGAAATATTCTTTTAGAACTTGAAGATTTAACAGGAAAAATTAAAGTTCTTGTTACTAAAAATAAAAAAGAAGTATATGAGAAAGCAGAAGATGTTTGTTTAGATTCTGTTATCGGAGTTAAAATTTCTAAAAGTAGGGAGATTGCTTTTGCAAATGATATAATTTTTCCTGATTCAGCTCTATTGGAAAGAAAAAAATCTCCTTATGAAGAATGTGTTTTGTTTATAAGTGATTTGCATATAGGTAGTAAGCTTTTTTTAGAGGAAAACTTTTTGAAGTTTGTTGATTATTTAAATGGGAAAATTCCGAATAGAGATTACTATAAAATTAAATATCTTTTTATTGTAGGAGATATTGTCGCGGGAATTGGGGTTTACCCTTCTCAAGAAAGAGATTTAATGATAAGAGATATTGAGGAGCAGTATGCAAAAGCTGCTGAACTTTTGGGAAAAATTAGGAGAGATATTGCAATTATAATCTCTCCAGGAAATCACGATTGTACAAGGTTATTAGAGCCGCAGCCTCTTTTTGATGAAAGATATGCTTGGCCTCTTTTTAATTTAAAAAATGTGTTCCTTACAGGAAATCCTTCTTATGTAAATATTGGTGCAAAAAAGGAATTTATGGGTTTTAATGTTCTAACTTATCATGGCTTTTCATTTCCATATTATGCAAATAATATCTCAAGTTTAGTGAAAGAAGATGCTTTAAATAACCCTTCTAAAATAATGACTTATCTTTTAAAAAATAGGCATCTTGCTCCGACTCATTCCTCTGTTCAATATCTTCCTCTTGAGGAGGATCCTTTTATCATAAAGAAAGTCCCAGATATTTTTGTCTCAGCCCATACTCATAAAAGTTCTGTAGCTTATTACAATAATATTTTAACAATTTCATGTTCCTGCTGGGAAAGTAAAACTCCTTTTCAAGAGAAAATGGGAAATGAGCCAGATTTTTGTAAAGTTCCTATGCTTAATCTTAAAACAAGACAAATTAAAATTTTAGATTTTGAATGAAAATAAAAGATATAATCTATGGTGAAGAAGAAGTAAATGAGAATGTTCTTTTAGATCTAATTAATTGTCCTTCTGTTCAGAGATTAAAAAAAATAAATCAATATGGTTTGCCAAAAGAATATTATTTTAAAAATGGTTTTTCTAGATTTGAACATTCTTTAGGAGTTTTAATACTTTTAAGGAAATTAAATGCTCAATTACAAGAACAAATTGCAGGTTTGCTCCACGATGTTTCTCATACAGCTTTTTCTCATGTTATTGATTGGGTTTTAGACAACCAAAAAAAAGAAAATTTTCAAGATGAAACTCACTCAGATTTTATTTTAAATTCAGAAATTCCAGATATCTTAAAAACCTATAATGTGGATTTTGATTCTATTCTGGAACCTGAAAAAAATTCTCTTCTAGAACAATCTCTTCCAAATATTTGTGCAGATAGGATAGACTATTCTTTAAGAGAGCTTTCTAAGGATGGAAAAAAATTTTTTTCAAGAAAAGTTTTTTCTTCATTAATAAACTATGGTGGAAGGATTTGTTTTAATGATAAAAAAACTGCAGAGTTATTTGGAAAAGAATATTTAAGGTTAAATCACGAGCATTGGGGAAGTGATGATGCGAAGATAAGATATTCTCTTTTAGCAAAAGCCTTAAAAATTGCTTTGGAAAATAAAATTCTCTGTTTCAATGATTTCTATAAAACTGATGAAGATGTTCTTGAAATTCTTTATGAAAAAGGGAATAATGAAATAACTTCAATTTTACAATCTTTAAAAAATAAAAACTTTAACCAAAAAAATAATCTAGAAAAGAAATTTAGATATATTGATCCTGAAATTTTAACAAGCCGAGGAGTTATTCCTTTAAGTAAAATTTCTCATTCATATGCTTTATTTTTAGATAAAGAAAAGATTCAAAATGAATATTGAAGAATATTTTGCGAACTTTGAAAAAAAGGTTAAAGAAGTTTATTCTATAGCTGAAGCTGCAAGAGCTAAAGGATTAGATCCTATTAATAAAGTTGAAATTCCAACTGCGGAGAGCCTTGCTGAGAAGGTTGTTGGACTGATTTCAACAATTTATCCACAATTAAATGGAAAAGGAATTGCAGAAAGAATTTTAGAATTAGAAAAAATTTATGGAAAACTTGATGTTGCCGTTACTTTCAAAATTGCAGAAGAAATAGCAAAGCAAAAATTCTGCGATTTTTCAAGTTTGCTTGAAGCTATAGATGCAGGAATTAGGGTTGGTTTTGCTTATATTACTTTGGGTGTAGTGAGCAGTCCGATAGAAGGGCTTACAAGATTAGAATTAAAAAAAACAAGAGAAGGTAAAAGTTATTTTGCTGCTTATTTTTCAGGTCCAATACGAAGCGCAGGTACAACAGCTTCATGTGTTGTTTTAATGCTGATAGATTATCTTAGAGAAATGTTTGGTTTTTCAAAATATGACCCAACTGAAGAAGAAATTAAAAGATATGTTGTTGAAAATATAGATTATCATGAAAGAGTTACAAATTTACAATATATGCCAACAGAAGAGGAAATGGTTTTTTTAGCAAAAAATCTTCCAATTCAAATTAATGGAGAGCCAACAGAAAAAATAGAAGTTTCTAATTATAAGAATCTTAGCAGGATTGAAACAAATTACATTCGTGGAGGGATGTGCCTTATTTTTTCTGAAGGATTAGCACAAAAAGCTCCTAAAGCATTTAGATTGCTGAAAAGTTTAAAGGATAAGGGATTTAAAACAACAGGATGGGATTTTTTAGAAGGATATATTAAGATTCATGAGAAGAGAGATTATGGAAAAACAGATGAATCTCCAACATATATAAAAGATTTAGTTGCAGGTAGGCCGGTGTTTGGTCATCCAGGAAGGTCTGGAGCTTTTCGTTTTAGATACGGAAGAGGAAGAGTTTCGGGATTTAGTGCTGCTTCAATTCACCCCGCTACTATGGCTATTACTGATAACTTCATTGCTATAGGAACACAACTTAAATTAGAAAAACCAACTAAAGGAATGGTTGCAACTGTTTGCGATGTTATTGATGGTCCAATAGTTAAGTTATCAAATGGAAGTGTTAAAAAAATAAGAACATTAGAAGAAGCAAAAAGACTTTATCCTTATGTTGTTGAAGTAATTTACTTAGGAGATTTATTATTTCCATTTAGTGATGTTGCAAATAGAAATGCTAATCTTATAAAGCCGGGATATGTTGAGGAATGGTGGAAGCTCGAGCTGCAAGAGAAAGCTCCTGAATTTGGAAAGAGCTTGGATTGTTTTAATGTGAGTTTTGAAAATGCAATTGACTTGAGCGAAAAATATAAAATTCCTTTACACCCAAAATTTATTTTTTACTGGACAGAGATTTCCAGAGAGGAGTTTTTATCTTTAATTGAATGGTTAAAGTATGCAAGGATAAATAAGAAAATTATTTTTCCTTATAACCGAACTGAGAGCGAAAAATTTAAACTTGGAAAAAGAGCTTTAGAACTTTTAGGAATTGAGCATCAAGTAACAATAGAAAATGTTGTTTTAAATAAGGAAAATAGTGAAGCTTTGTTTGTTAATTTAGGATTAAATCCAAGTTTAATTGAAAATGAAAAAAATTTCTCAGAACTTATTGATGTTGAGAGTTTAATAAATAAAATAAAAAGAATTTTTTCTGAGTTTTTAGATTCAGGTGTTGAGGACAGAGGAATTGTTCTTAAAGTTATTAATTCTCTTTCTAAATTTGAAATTAAAGATAAAGCTGGAGAGTTTATAGGAGCAAGGATGGGGAGGCCAGAAAAAGCAAAATTAAGAAAACTTACAGGAAGCCCTAATGTTTTGTTTCCTGTTGGTAAAGAAGGAGGAAGGTTTAGAAGTGTTCGGGAAGCATGCCAGATAGGAAAAGTAAAAAGCACTTTTCCAATTTATTACTGCGAAAATTGCAATAAAGAAACAATTTATCCTTTGTGCGAGGATTGCCAAAATAAAACCAAAAAGTTATATTATTGTTATGAATGTGGAAAAAAATTATTTAATACTTGCGAAAAACATCAAAACTCAAAATCTTATTTAAATAAAGAAATTGATATTAATCATTATTTTGAAGCTTCTGTTAGAAATCTCAATTTAAATAAAAATGAAATTCCAAATTTAATTAAAGGTGTTCGAGGAACAAGTTCTTTAGATCATTGTGTTGAAAATCTTTCAAAAGGGATTTTGAGAGCAATGTATGATTTACAAGTTAATAAAGATGGAACAATAAGATTTGATGCTACTGAACTTCCTTTAATTTCATTTAAGCCTAAGGAAATTTTTGTGGACATTAAAAAATTAAAAGAATTGGGTTATGATAAAGATATTTATGGAAATGAGCTTGTTAACGAAGAACAAATTTTAGAGTTAAAACCTCATGATGTTCTTCTTCCTATTTGTTCGGAATCTACTGATGAGAAAGCTGATGATGTTTTTATAAGAATAAGTCATTTTATAGATGATTTATTAACTAAATTTTATAAATTAAAATCTTTTTATAATGTTAAGAAAAGAGAAGATTTAGTTGGGCATCTCGGTGTGTGTATGGCTCCACATAATTGCGCAGGAGTTATTTGCAGGATTATTGGTTTTTCTAATACTCAAGGATTGCTTGCAAGCCCTTACATGCATGCTGCTATTAGGAGAGATTGTGATGGTGATGAGGCAGCAGTAATGCTTTTAATGGATGTCTTATTAAATTTTTCAAGAAGCTTTTTGCCAAGCCATCGTGGTGGAGCTCAAGATGCTCCTTTAGTTTTAAATGCAAAAATCGATGCTGGTGAAGTAGATGATCAAATCTTAGATTTTGAAATTACTGGCGAATATCCTTTAGAACTTTATAAACTTGCAGAACAAAAAAAACATTCTTCTGAAGCGAATATTCCAAATGTTAAACTTTTTTTAAAAAAAGGAGAAAATCCCTTTGTAAATCTTGGTTTTACTCATGATACTTCTAATTTTAATGAAGGGGTTCTATGTTCCTCATATAAACTTCTTACAACAATGCAGGAAAAAGTTTTTCACCAAATGGCTCTTGTTGAAAAAATTAGAGCAGCTGACACATTAGATACAGCGAGGTTAATCATCGAAAGACATTTTATTAGGGATATAAGGGGAAATTTAAGAAATTTTTCTTCTCAAACATTTAGATGTGTTGATTGTAATGAAATTTTAAGGCGTCCACCTATTACGGGAATTTGTCCTTCTTGTGGAGGAAAATTAATTTTTACAATTAATGAAGGAGGAATAAAAAAATATCTTGATTTAGCTCTAGAATTAATAAGGAGATATGAACTTTCAGTATATCTTAAACAAAGTTTAGAATTAACTCAGAGATATATTGAAAGTATTTTTGGGAAAGAACTTGAAAAACAGGAAGCTTTGAGAAAATGGTTTTAGTTTATATTTTCTAGGATAATAGAATTTAAAAAATTCATTTTTTTAAATTTTAAATGGCAGGAATTTTTGGAGTGATTTCTCAAGAAAACTGTGTGGAAGATGTTTTTTATGGAACTTTTTATTTGCAACATAGAGCACAAGATTATTGTGGAATAGGATTAAATGATGGCAAAACATTAGAAAATGTAACCCATAAAGGGTTAATAAAACAACAATTTCCAAAAAAAATAAGAAACAGTCTTTTAGCATATTCTGCAATAGGTGTTGTTTCAAGCGATAGACAGCCAGTTTCAGGATTGTCAAAAGCAGGGGGAATTCTTATTGGTTTTGATGGAAATTTAATCAATCATAAACAATTAAAAGAAAAATTGCTGAGAAAAGGAAGGAGTTTTGATGGTTATTATGATGTAGAAAAAATAACAGATACAATATTAATTTCTAAAATAATTTCTTCTGAATCAAACTTTGAAAAAGGTATAGAAAAACTTGTTGAGACAATGAAAGGAGATTTTTCAATAATAGCTCTGACAAGGGATGGAATATATGCTTCACGAGGGTGGGGTAGAAAGCCCTTAATTCTTGGGGAAAAAGATGGAAGTTATGCTATTTCATCAGAAAGTAATTCCTTTGTTAATACAGGCTTTAAAATTATTAGAGATTTTGACCCTGGAGAAATTGTTTTTTTAAGTAAAGAAGGGGTTGATGTTGTAAAAAAGTTGAAATTAGATAATATAAAATATGGAACTTTTGAATGGGTTTATACTGCTCATCCTGCTTCAGTAATTGATGGAAAAAGTGTTATATTAGCTAGGAAAAATTTAGGAAGAGCTTTAGCAAGAAGATATCCTATTGAAGCAGATATTGTTTCTGGGATTCCAAATTCAGGGAGGTGGCATGGTATAGGTTACTCAGAAGAGTCTGGAATTCCTTATCAAGAAGTTTTTGTGAGGTTTGATTATTCAGATAGAAGTTTCACACCTCAAGAAGAGGAAAGTAGGACAGAAGAGGGTGATAGGAAATTAATTGTTCTTGAAGAAATTGTTAAAAGAAAAAAAATCATTATTGTTGATGACAGTATTGTTAGAGGAACTCAAACAAAAAATCAAACAAAGAAATTGAAAGATAAAGGCGCTGAAGAAGTGCATGCAAGAATTGCTTGTCCTCCTTTAATGGCCGCGTGCAAATATGGAAAAACAACTAGAAAAGATGATGAATGCATTGCAAGAAAAATGGGTATTGAAGAAATAAGAAAAACAAGAGGCTTAGATAGTTTAGGTTATGCTACAGTTGAGGATTTAGAAGAAGCTATAGGTTTTCCAAGAGATAAGCTTTGTTTAGAATGTTGGGACATTAAAAGTTGATAATAAATCAAAATTAAAAATAAGAGGTTGGAAAGAGATTTAATGAATATCGTTATAATAAATATAACAAAACCGTCGGCAAAAGCAAGCAGCCCATCATGTTTGTTCTTCTTACCCCCAAAGAAATACAATAAATTCCAGTGAAAATAGAAACAGCTAAGATTGCTAATCCCAGAAAACTAGAAACAATTGATACTATTATAATAAGAATTATTAATGTGATTATTGAAAGTTGAGTATAGTTTATTTTTGTTATTTTTTTGGAAACGAATTTTCCTAATATAAGTGTTAAGAAAAAGGAAATTATTCCACTGACTAAAATGATAGCCAAAATTAAAATTAAAATGTTTGAAGATAATGCTCCAATAATCTCTTGAATTGCAACAGCTGCCCCTGTTCTTGTTTTTGAAATTGAATAAAGAGCAAGAAATGAAAAGCCCATAACTAATGTATTAGTTGCTCCAAGCAAAATCAAAAAACTTTTTCTATCCTTTTTTGAGATTCTTGCTAATTGATTTCCTATTATTGCTGCTTGTCCGCTTCCTAATCCTGGAAGAAAACTGCATAATGGAGAAGCAATTAATGAACCGATAAAAGCCTTTGCCATGGGCTTAATAATTTTTTTACTTAGCTCTGAATTTTTAATTGTTTGTTCTGGAATTTGTATTTTATTTTTAATGCTCATAACTAACATTGACCCTCCAAATAATCCTGTAAGTAGGGGGAGAAGAGGTTGTTTTAGTAAAGGTGTCTTTAAATTTAAAACACTCCAACCTAAAAATCCTGTAAGCAAAAATACAGTTAATGCATTTAGTTTCTTTTTTTCTAGAAGAATCAAGGAAATTGAAACAAGTGCTAAAATTATTGCCATCACATAAGGGATTTTTAAAAAATTGTAGATTTTTTCCATTGTCAAAATAGCAGGAAAAGTAATTAAAATTAAAATAAAAAGAGCCATTATGCTTCCATAGGCAGTGAGTCTTACTGCTTCGTAACCTTTTCCTTGTCGCAATAATTCATGTCCAGGAAGTACTGAAAGTTCAGTATCAGTATCCGGACAACCAAGAAAAATTGAAGGAATAAAATCAAGGAAAGTGTGAGTTATAGCCATTGATATAATAAATACAACAAGATAAATTGGATTTATTGAAGAAAATATTGATGTAGTTAAAGCAATAAGGATTACTCCAATAAGGTTTATATGAATTCCAGGAATTAAGCCTGTGAAAGTGCCAGCAATAATTCCTAAAAGTAAAAATAAAATTAATTGAATTAACATTTCATTCCAAAAATTTATAAATGTCTTTTGTTTATAAGTAAGAAGAGGTTTTAATTTTTATTGTAAAATGTTACCTTTTGAAACAATTCCAAATTATTTAGAAGCTCTTTTTGGAGTTTTTCTTGTATCTTCTTTAAGTTATATTTTTGGGATGTTTGTTGGTTTTTTTATTTTAGCTGTTTATGTTTATTATGCTTTTGCATGGATGAATATAGCAAAAAGAATGAAATACAAAAATCCTTGGCTTGCTTGGATTCCTATTGCTAATTTATTTTTATTTCCTATTTTAGCGAAAAAACACTGGACTTATGGATTTTTGCTTTTAATTCCAATTGCGAATTTAATATTTACTATAATTTGGTTTTGGAAAATTCTTGAATTGAGAGGCTATAAAAAAGAGTTAAGTTTGATATACATAGGAACTATTATTCCTTATCTTTCTTCTTTTGCTTGGATTGCTTTGTTTGTAGTTTTTGGATTTCTTGCTTGGGGAAAAGAAAAACATATGAAGAAAAAAAGATAAAGAAAATTTATATACTTTAATTTTTAATAGGTTTTATGGATGTTGAAAAGAAAATTGAACTTATTAAGAGAAATGCTGATGAAATTTTAAATGAACAAGAAATAGAGAAGATAATTAATAAAAAAAATTTAAAAGTTTATTGTGGTTATGAGCCTTCTGGAGAAATTCATCTTGGGCATTTAGTAACAATTATGAAACTTTTAGATTTTCAAAAAATAGGAATTACTCCTATAGTTTTATTGGCTGACTGGCATGCTTGGCTTAACAAAAAAGGAGATTGGAAATTTTTAGATAATCAAGTAAAAATTTGGGAAAGAGGTATGAAGGCTGCAGGATTAAAAGCAAAATTTGTTAAAGGCACAAATTTCCAGAGAAAAGAGAATTACATTAATGATATTATGATTCTCGCGCTTAATACTACTGTTAATCGTGGCTTGAGAAGCATGCAGACGATTGCAAGGGATATAGAAAATGCAAAAATCTCACAAATAATTTATCCTTTAATGCAAATTGAAGACATTAAAGCCTTGGATTTGGATTTTGTTGTTGCAGGAATGGATCAAAGAAAAATTCATGCTTTAGGAATAGAACTTTTTTCTAAAATAAATATGAAAAAAAAGCCAGTTTTTATCCATACTGGAATAATTAGTAGTTTAAAACAAAAAGGGAAAATGTCCTCTTCTATTCCAGAAAGTGTGATTTCAATTCGAGATTCAAAAGAAGAAATTAAAAAAAAGATTATTAAGGCTTATTGTCTCAAGGGAGATATAAAAGAGAATCCAATCTTGGATATTTGTAGATTGTTACTTTTTCCAAAATTTGAAAAATTAGAAATTAAGAAAGAAACAAAACTTGGAAATATAATTTATAATTCCTATAAAGATTTAGAAAAGGATTTTTTAGATAAGAGGCTCCATCCTCTTGACTTAAAGAATGCAGTTGCAGAATATCTTGAAGAATTGATTGCTCCAATTAGGAAAGCTTGGGAGAAATAAATCCCAAAAGTCTTTTTACTTTGTTTTAAACTCAACAATATCCAAATCTTTTAATTTGTGGTTTAAACCAACTTTTTGTCCAGGAAATTTGCTTGAGGGCCCCCAGATTTTTGTTTCTTTTACATTTTTTGAAAAGCCTTTTAACACTTTTTCAGCTACATCATAAACTGTTGAATCAGGATTCATTATTATTGGTTTTGGAGATTTTTCTTTTTTAGGTTCTTTTGTGAAAACTCTTATTTTACCAAATGATTGAAAGATTTTTTCTTTTAATTCTTCTATTCCTTCTTGATTTTTTATATCTATAAAAACAAAATCATATTTTTTACTTTGAAGTGTTGCTGATATTTTTCTTTTATCAAAATTATTTTTGTTGTTGAAGATTATTATTTTTTTGCCATTTGCTTTATCAAGGAATTTGTAAATTTCTTCTATTTCTTCAAGTGAGTTTATTAGAATTAAGATTGTGTCTGCTGTGTTTGTTAGACCTTTATCATAATAATCTGATTCAATTGCAGGGTTTTCTATGATTTGGATTTGTGTTGAAGCATAATTCATCATTCCGATAATTGGTTTTGTTGTTGTTAATCTTATTTCAGATATTTTTGGTTCTGCATTTGTCAGGATTTTTAAAAGAGAGGATTTTCCTGAGTTTGTTTTTCCTATAATAACTGCTTGCATGTCTGCTTTTTTTATTCCTAATTTTTTTCCTTTTCTAGATTTTTTTGATTTTTCTAATTTCCCCTTTAATTTTTTGTAGCGGGTTTTTAATTGTGCAAGCATTTTTTCAGAAGACTTATGTTTTGGACATTCTCGAATCATTTCTTCAAGATACATTAATCTTTCTTCATCTGTTTGTGCAGCCAAAAATTTAGCCTCTGCTTTTTGATATTGTGGAGATTGGTTTGTCGATGCCATACAATATTTAAATCATCCTCTATTAAAAAATTTATGAATTCAAAACTAAAAAAAGAATTTTTT
>JAFCEY010000028.1 GCA_017608945.1 Candidatus Pacearchaeota archaeon
ATTATAATAAAAGAAAATGAAAATGCAACTTCTGAAATAAAACAAGAAGGAAATTGCATATTTATTCAAGGAGAAAAAGAAGAGCTTACAAGATTAGCAGATAAATTTTTACTTGAAATTTTTGAGATACAATAAAAATTAAAAACCATAAAAACAGAGAATTGAAATGGCCGAAAAAAAGAAAAAAGAAAGAAATAGTAAGAAAAAAGTTAAAAAAGAAAATAAAGAATTGAGTTTGGAAGAAATATCAAAAGAAGAAATTAAAAAACAAAATAAAATTCTGAAGAATTTTTTTATTTTGATTGGAGTTTTTATTCTTATTATTGCTATTCTTATAATAGGATTTAATTCTGCAAAAAATTTTGAATATAGAGGTTTAGATTTCAGTGTTGAAAAATATGGAGATTTAATTTTTTACAAAATATTGTTTCCTCTAAAATATAAAGATAAAACAACAGGAAAAATCATTTCAACAGATTATGTTATGAGAATAAGAAATGACCCAAGAAAACTTGAAAAAGAGATTCCATTTGAAGGTGAAATATTATTATTGAAAAATATGGTGATTAACCAAACAGGAAGTTTTAATTGTGACGGAGATGGAGTTATAGCAATTGCAAATCTATTAAGATTAAATGCTTTTGGAATAAAAATTATTAGAGATGAAAATGCTACTTGTGATGAGCTTGGAAGATATACCTTTGTACAAATACAATCAGGGAATAAATCAAGTATAGAACAAGTCGGCCCTTCTTGTTATAATTTAAACATTAACAATTGCGAAATCTTAAAAGTAACAGAAAGATTTATGATAGAGTATTTTGTTGAGGTCAACAAGCTCTTAAAAAAATAAAAATTAATTAAGATGGATTTAAGATTTATTTATTCATTAATTCTTACTGTACTGCCTGTAACTGAACTTCGGGCAGGTTTGCCATTAGCAATTTTATGGGCTAAAGATAACTCTGTTCCTTTGTTTTTAATTTTCTCTCTAATAATTTCCCTAAATATTCTTATTATTTTCTTTATTTTTTATTTTTTAGACAATATTCATAATACTTTAATGAACACTAAAATTTACAAAAAACTTTTTAATGGATATTTAGGAAGATTCCAAAAAAAAGTTAATAAATTTGAAAAAAGATATAAAGTTTGGGGATTTTTTGCCCTAACTTTTTTTGTCGCTATTCCTCTTCCAGGAACAGGAGCCTGGACAGGCTCTTTTTTATCTTGGCTTTTATTTCTCAACAGAAAAAGAAGTATTTTCGCCATTTCTCTTGGAGTCTTAATGGCAGGAATTTTTATTTTATTAGGAACTCTTGGAATCATTAAGATTTTTTCTTAATTTTCCTTTTCCATACTTCCCCTGTCAAAAATTTTAAATCAGAATAAAATGGAATTTCTTTTATTTTAAACATTTTCACTTCTACAAACCAAATCCCAGCAACAAGAACAATGCTCAAAAAATACCAGAAAAACATATGGACCTTTTCAAAAAGTAAAGGACTTTTAAGAAGAACTAAAGTTAAGAGAAAAATTCTTAAAATATTTATTATAAAAAAGGAAAGGAAAGAAAAAAGAATCATTTTTATCCTTTTATTAATTTTTATTTTAGGAATTGATAAGTTAAGGATTAGCAAAAGATAATATGCCGAGCCTGCAATACATGCTTTTACAAATTCTATAGGAACGTTGTTATTTATTAAAATAATATCAGTTGGTCCTTTAATAAGAAGAACATTAAAAAATAAGCCTGTTAAAAAATAAAAAGCATAAACAGTCAAAGGGGTAAAAATAAAATAAAAAATCCAAAGATTAGGAATCCCTGCCAAAATAAGAATTAAATATCTAAAGATAATTGGAAAAAATTGTTTTAATTGCTTTGTTGTGCTCATTAAATGAAAAACAAAAATGTGTTTAAATAATTTTGGAAAAATGTTTGTTTTATTTTTAAAATTAATATAAGTTGTTAATGATTTAGCTTAAGTTATTTAATGTTGTAATTTCCTCTTATTAAAAAGAGGATAATTAGAGATCATTAAAAATAACAAATTATAGATTTAAAAAATAATAAATTACAAATATTTTAAAATAGTATTAAGTTTATAAAGTTATGAAAAAAATCTTATTTGCTTTTGGATTGTTAATTTTTATAATTTTGATTAGCTTGCATTTTGATTCAGAGATTGTTAAAGCGATTTCTTCTTTAAGAAGTAATTTTTTAGATGATTTTTTTAAAGGTGTGGCATTTCTAAGCCGGGAAATTATAATTTTTCTTTTTTTAACAGTTTTATTTTTACCTAAAAGAAAAAGAAAATGGATTTTACCTTTATGGGTAACTCTTGGCTTGTCAGCAATAATTAGTTTTTTGTTAAAAATTTTAATTCAAAAACCAAGACCTTTTCAACAAGGGATTGTCTCAATTCTCCCGACTTTAGAAAAGGTTAGTCATTCAAGTTGGAATTTTTCTTTTCCTTCTTCTCATGCGATGTTTGTTTTCTGTGTTTTACCGATTTTATCCAAAAAATCTCCTAAGCTAAAATATATTTGGATTTTTTTTGCAGCTCTCGTTGCTTTCTCAAGAGTTTATTTTGGATTACATTTTTTAAGTGATGTTTTAGCAGGAGGACTAATTGGATATTTAATAGGAATGATAATTGTTAAATTAGAAGAGGAAGAAAAATTTGGAGAAAAAATTTATAGGAAAATATTTAGAAAATGAATAAATGAATTTGAATAAATGAATTTTGTTTATATCTATATTGCTTGCTCATTTAATTCGCAAGATATTGACAAAAATAAAAAATAAATTCTGGTTGGGCAAAAAGAAGAAGCGATGAATGTTAATTCCAAAAAATAAATTTATTTCTTTCTAACTAATCTCAAAGCAACAAATATAATTGCTATTACAAGAATTATATTTAATGCTCCAATTCCCCACAAATACCAATTTTCTCCAATAACAGCCCCAGTAATTTCTGAGAAGCTAAATCTTCCCTCAATTGGAATTAAAACTGGCTGAGTTACAATTAAGTTTGTTCCTTCATAAATCAAGACATTAAAAGCCTTTTCTCCTGAAACATCTTTATTTACATTAAATGTAAACAAAATTTCTTTTGATTCATTAGCATTTAATATTAATGAAGTTGGTTCTACATCTACAAGCTCTGCCCAACTCTCATAGCTTCCTGCTTCAAAATTAAATATCCTTGTTTTTGAATCTGTG
>JAFCEY010000008.1 GCA_017608945.1 Candidatus Pacearchaeota archaeon
AAAGAGGGTTTAATATTCTTCCAGTAAAGATAAGAGAAGGAAAGATTCAGACATATATTCTAAGGATTGATAGTAAATCTATATGTAAATTAATAGAAAGTGTTTTTAAAATCCCTAGTGGAAAAAAGAGTGATATTGTTGCTGTCCCTTTTTATATAAGTAATGCAAACAAGAACATCAAAATTGCTTTTCTAAAAGGAATAATGGCAACAGAAGGAGGAAAAAGAAAAAGAGGTTTTGGGTTATCAACTGCAAGCAAAAGATTATGGGAAGATTTAATTTATCTATTTAATAACATAAATATATCAATATCAAGAGACAAATGGACACACAAAAAATATAAAAAGAATTATTACGGAATATCTTTTAATAAGAAGTATATTTCTCTATTGAGGTGGGAGTGTCAGAGTGGTCAAATGAACCGCGCTTAGGACGAGTAAGTTCGCAAAGTAATCCATATGTGAGCGAGCTTGGAAGATACGCGGTGGCTTAGTGCCTGCCTAGGTTCGAATCCTAGCTCCCACATTAAATAGATTCTTCATAATCAAGCACATTCAGGAAACATCTTTGCAATTTGTTCTTTTCTCTTCAAGACATCCTCTACATAATTTATATTTCCCTTACTACAATCAATATTCCATCCATTATATCTTCTTAATGAACGCTTCCAGCCAGAATAAATTTTCCCATTACATGAATATTGTTTTGCTCCTTCATCATAATATCTATTTAAAAGTCTAATTCCAAATTTCACATTTTCTTCAAACCTTGTTATATCAATTCCTTCGTTTTTAAGTTCATTTTTATGAGCAATAATATTAATTTGCATTACCCCCCTACTTTCAGCATTTTTCTCAACTCTTTTTCTAAAAAATCCTGTTTTGCATTCAAAACAGCTTCCTTCTTTATATTTATCACAATGATTAAGAGAGCTTTCCTGCATTGCAACTTGCAAAACTAAACATTCAAAATTTTTAGCTCCTGTGTCTTTTTCAACAATTTCATCATCAATGTTGTATTTTTCTTTTTCTTCCTTAGCAATCTCAAGAATTCTATTACCAATTTCTTTTTGACAACTTAAAGGAATTTTAATTTCTTTTGTAACCTCTTCACCTTCTTTTGTAACAATTTCTTCCTCTTCAGGAATTTCAAAAGCTTTTTCTTTTTCTTTTAGGAATCTCCAGAATTCTTTCAAAGCCAAATCCCCATAAGCTTTTCCTCTCAACAACAAAAGATAAGCTTTATGATTATTATAAAAAACCTTGTCAATAATCTTATTAATAGAATTTATCTTTTCTTCTGAACTTTCTTTTTCAATTTCTTTAACAGCTGAGTCAAACTCTTCTCTGCTCAAATAACCTTCTCTTTTTGTTAAAATTTCAAGATAGCTTGTTGTAACTTCATCAAGCACTCCGCTTTCAATTGATTCTATTTTTCCCTCTGTAATAAACTTTGTTACATTAGGAGAACTTATTATCTCACTAACACTTTTTGTATCAAGCCAACACTTAATTTTTTCATTTCCGCAATAACCAACTTCAACCCATCTTGAACTCTTTGTTCCAACATAAGGATCACTTCCCAAACCAGGATTTTCAGTAGCGCAAATTCTTATAATTCCTTGATTATAAATTTCAGGATTAATTAATGTCTCAGCTGAACTTTGGATATTTGGAATTAATAAATTATATAAGCTAGCACTTCCTGAAATACATTCTTCTTCTGTGGTTATATCTACAGCTGAGGCTTGCTCTGCCAAATACTGGTCCTTAATGTAATCTACTGCAAAAGAGGTTGAAACTTCCTTGAAGCCGCATTCTTCTTGTCCATTAACATTTATACATAACTGTTTATATCCTGAAGGTGCAGTTTTATCTATAGTTTCTGTAGCATATCCTCCAACAGGAATATATCCAGAAGCTATAGGTAAAGTTAAAGAAACATCCTGATAATAGGAAGTTTCAGGAATTCCTTTTAAATAAACCCTATAATAAGCTCCTGTGTTTTTTCCTGCATAAATATGATAAAAAACTTTATAATGAGATATTGGTGGAACAGTTACAGTTGTAAAAGGAATCTCGTCAAACCTTCCTGTAAATTGCGCAGGAGAATCTGGCTCTATTAACTTATCAAATAAATCAGCACTTTTTGGAACAACCATTGAAGCAAAATCTCTACAAACAACAGTTCCTATTTCTTCAGTTGTTCTTGCTTTAAATGCCTTAAAAGATTCTGCTCCATAATACTGAGTAAAGTAATCTACTGAACCTTTAGCAGTTTCAAAAGCATTTTTCACAGAAAGATACTCCCCTCCGCCTCTAACATTTTGTCCTAAAAGAAATTCTGTTATCTTTGGTATGGCAATTTTTGCTAGAGGAAGAGCTTGTCTCCAGAAAAATTCGCATAAATAAACACTATAAACTTCATCACAAATTCCAACCATCTTCCCTGTTTCTAAATTATTTTGCAAGCAGTCTCTGTAAGATTTTTGCACAGAAATAAAGTTATCCATACCTGCTTTAATCCCAGTTAAACATACTGGAATAACAATTCCTTCTCTAAAATTTGGCAAACATAAAAGCAAACCTCCTACAATTCCTGTCTGAATAACATCTCTTACTGGATAAGCCCCACCAAAATCACACCTACTTGAAGGACAAATAACAGGATCACAAACATTAAAAATTAAATTACATTCTTTTGGAGACATAAAGTCCTGACACTGAATATCAGGAATATCAAGAGCAGGTTTGCCCACTTTAACATTGAAATTACCACACCTTGTAGTTATTTTTACCTTACTAACCCCAGGTTCATATGCTCTAGAAGCTTGTTCAAGTGCATCAACAGCACAACCAACCATTTTAGATGCTTCTTGTTCACTTAATCCTGGAAATTGATCATAAGGCTGCCCTGTTCCCAAATTAATTCCTGCGCAAGAATCATCTCCAAATCCAGAGTAAAACTCTTCAATTCCATTTTCTCCAACATTACAAAGCCAAAAACTATTAACTCTTGCAGAAGCATCAAAAGTTGCTATGTTTTTTCCCATAGGTAAAACTTGTTTTGTAGCAGCATACCATCCATTATATAAATCAAAAGGAACTACTGCTGGAAATCCTTTGTATGGCTCTGTTTCAAAATATCTCACTTCAGCTGTTCCAGGTTTAAAGGGATTTTCATAAGTTTTTTTATCGTATTTTCTGAAAACTGAGAATTTTTCTCTTATCAATTCTGTCTTTTCTTCACCAACCTGAATTTTTCCCCCTGAAATTCCTTTATATTCATAAGCCCTATCAACAAAATATTCATTACCTCTTAAGGCTTGTAAAATTAAAATGTATTTTTTTCCTTGATAAGTAATAATCTCTGTAGGATAATTAATATTATCATCCTTACCTTCCCATATCTCAGAAAACTTGCTTCCTAAAACAGTTCCTTCTCCATATATTCCTTTTATAGCTTTTTCATCTCCATAAGAACTCACTTGTATGTTAAATCCTGCATTATTAATATCTGATTGTAAAGAAGTTCTCTCAACAAAATTTCCTGAAGCTGTTTTAACACCATATAACAAAGAATAAAGTCTTTTTTTTGCTCTTTCATCTTGAGGATTTTTTTCCAAAGCCATTGTGTAAAATTCAATTTCTCTCAATTCTTCTAAATCATAAATATTATTTTTCCAAGCTTCATATGTCAAAGTTTCTTTTATCTTATTAACATCTATAGATTCTTGTTTGCCTTCTGGATCTTCAAAAATATTTCCTAAAATATTTAATTCATCTTGAACTTGAACAGAATACTTTTCCATAAATTCATCAGTATTAACAACGCTTTCTGCCAGAATTTTCTTTTCAGTAAATTGCTCTTGTAATTCCTTAATTTTCTCATTTTGTTCATTCAATATTTTATAATAATTTTCAACATCCTTATCAATATCAGAGGATTTATCAAGAAGGCATTTTTCTTGGGAAACATAAGTTCCAGAATTAACCATATCTATACATTTTTCATACCACCCACCTTTTCCTCTCATAACTAATTGCCTTGCTATGCCTTTTCCTTTTAAACTTTGTATAAGATTTTTAAGAGTAAGGGCAGTTCCAGTTACTAAACATGCTGTTTTTTCAAGTGTAATTATTTTGCCAAGATTATCTGAGATGTCTTCCCATTTTTTAATTGAAGAATTCAAATTTTCAATTTTTTCTTTTATCTTATCCGGAGAAAGCTTAATGCCTCTTTTTTCAATCCCAATCTTAAAACTAAAATTTGCTTCAGTTCCGACATTATTAATATTAGGGATAAGGGAAACTTTCGCAAATTTCTTTAAATTTACATTTTTTAGTATAAAAGTGTAATCTCCAATTTTTTCAGGTATATCTTTTTTCAAGGTTTTTTCATCAGAGACGGAATATTTTTCTACCCCTCCAACAAGATTTACTTTTATTATTGCTGAATCTTCTTCAAGAGAAATTAACTGAACATACTCATAAGGCTCTTTTTCTTCTAAATCTCTAAATCCGCTTAGCTCAATAAGTTGATTTTTTCTAAACCTGAATTGTTCTGTTTTTTCAGGACCTCTTATCCAAATTTCTGCACCATAGTCATCATAAGTTGGCTCGTAAATATCTTCAAAAGAAATTTCTCTGTCTTTTCCATCAATTGTAACAATTCTTGTTGAAATTCCTGAATTTGATATTTTATATCCATTATCACAAAAATCGACATTTTTTTCTGAATTTGGATATCTCTCTTTAAACTCTTCACACAAATCAGTCATTGTCTTTTTTTGAGAAAGCTTGTTCAAAAGAACTATTTGTTGATACAAAGCTTCTTCTCCCAAAACTGTTTGAGCATTTTCAGGATATTTTTCTTCAGAATAACTTTCCAAAATTGTGCTAAAATCTTTATTTGCGTCATTAAAATATTTTAAAGTATTTTCATCAAGCTCTTGATCATAAACCCCTGCAAAACTTTTTATCTCAACATTTTTTCCAAATACTTTTTTAGCTCCTACTTTTTCTCTGTCTTTCATGTAATCTAACCTGTGAAATTTCTTTCCTTCTTTAATAAACTCAGAAGCTAAAATAGATAGCCCTACTACCCTCTCAAAAATTTCAGGAGTATCAATAATCTCAACATCACTCATTCTATTGTCTACCATAAGCTCAACAAAAAGTTCTATTTTAGAAAGCTCTTCTTTAGTAATATCTTTTTTCTCAGGAAGCGAAACAAAATAAACAAACAAATCCTCTAATTTCTCATTTCCTTTTGTTCCAATATATCCTAAATAAACATATTCATTTTTTCCAGGTACTTGATATAAAAAATCTCCAAGCCCCACCTCTTTCTCTTGCCCATCAATAAGAAGTTTTATTTTTGGAATAAGAGATAACTCAAAAGTTCTTGGCTTATCATCTTCTCTACAATAAATTCTTACTTTCTGAATTAATCCTTGCTTTTCTATTTTCTTAACCTGACATTTATTATCCAAGAACTTCTCTCCTTCTGCAACCTCAACTGCATCTGCATTTATCTTCAATTTTGCTCTTGTGTCAGGGGCTTCTATTTCATCTAATTTTATATTTAAACTTCCTTGACAAAAATCAAATCCAGGGATACTTGTTTCGTAGCTTTCTCCTTTTTTAAGGGTAAATGTTGAAATCCTTCTTAGCTCTTTATCATAAATTGAAATTGTTGCTTTATCTAATTCAATATTCTCTGCTTTTACATACCCTTTTCCAACCCAAAAGCCATATGCAGGGTACATTTTTTTCCATTCTTCTTCATTCATTTCTGGAAGGTAAAACCATGCACTCCCAACTCCAAGTGCCTTCTTAATGTCATATCTTATTCTTGCTGTCAAGTTTCCTTCAATAAAATCAGGCATTGCTGATTCATTGATTTGCCTTCTTAAATTCAAAACAACATAACCTATATTTTCCAATATAGGATAATTTAATTTCCCCCCAATGCCAAGAGCAGCTCTCGCAGGATAAAAACCAATTGCAGAAATTTCTTTTGGATATTTTCCTGAAAAAGAAATGCTTTCAATTGCCTCTACATCTATCAAAGGATTAAGTTGTGTTGCTGCAAGCTGACAATAAACCTGAACATCTTGTTCTTCAAGTAAATCACTTCTCACAACAGCAGGAGTACAACCAAAAGGAGCAACCTGGATTATGAAATCCTGTCCTGCTTCACACATTGAATTGTCATAATTTACTTCAGAAGGTTTAGAATAGGGAAAATATTGTGGATTAGAATATGTAAATGCTGATACTACCGAAATCAAAAAAATTGTAAACAGTAACATTAACAGCTTTTTTATTTTATTTTTCATTTTACCTCCATCTTTATATTAAATTTATATTCAAAGTTTTAGTTTCAAATAATTCATAATTATTTTGTAATTGTTCAATTGTTTTTGGAATAGGCAAACTTTCCACATCTAATTCAAGAATTTTTGAACTTTTTAATTCCTCTTCCAAAATGTAATAATCTCCTTTTCCTCCTCCTACCAAAATATTGGAAATAATTTGTGAGGGAATCTTTACATCAAAACATTTTTTCTCTGTTAAACCAAATAAACCTCCAGTTCCCTCTCGAGAAACGTCAATACATTCTTGAACACTTGATTCTTGTAATTTTAAAGAAGAATTTTTGTAGATATAAACCTGAATTTCATATTCGCCTTCACTTAATTTAATGTTCTTTTGTGAAGGATAAAAAATTGTTTCTGTTTTATCTGAAATAAGGGTTATTAAAGCCTCTTCATTATATTCCTTGCCATCTAATTTAAGATTAACTTCCATGTCATAAGCTCTATCTAAAATTATATCCATTGTTCCCTGATTTAGTGTTGATAACTGGATTTTTGAGTCTTTAAAACCGTCTGCCTTTGTTATAATATAACCATTAACACATTGTGGAAAATTTTCTTCAAGAATTCCTGAAGAAGTTGCACCTATTTCACAAATTTCCCCTAAACACTTATATGAAATATTTGCATCAACAGGACTGAAATTTGAATTATAAATTCTTAGAGTAATAGGAACATTTTTATATTTACAAAGTTCTGGCTCTTCCAATCCAACTGCGCTTGCGTTTAATGATTCTCTCGGCTGATTTCCTTGAATAATAACAGCAACAGGAAACTGGAAAATTTCCTCTTCATTTTCAGAATAAACCTGGATTAAAACTGGATATTTAATATTATAAACAAAATGATAAGGCACATAACAAAATCCCAAAATTCCCAAACCAGGTTGATTTCCAACTGGCCTTGAAACTAAAAGACTTCCTTCAGAAGGCTCTACTTCAAAACCTCTCGGCCAATTTTTAGAGGTAATAAACCTAACTTTTTCATCTATAGGTAGATTAATTGAAAAATAATTTCCACTTCCTTTTCTCAAAGCCAAAGTATTCGCTTCAATAGCCTCTTCCAAATCACTAAAAATCCTGTTTGCTTCCCAAATTTTAGGACTACATGAAAGTGCAACACCATCAACAGGAGCATAATTTCTTAAAATATCTAATGTAAAAGATTCTAAAAAAAGCTCTTTCTGCTCTTGCTCATAAATTTTTCTTGCTGATTCATATAATTTTCCAAGATTAGAATTCACAACTATTTTATGTTCCTTAATAAAAAAAGTCTCATTTCCTTTCTTTATTATTAAAGGCATATCCAAGTAAAGATTAACTTTATTGTCAAGTATAATAACCTCTGCTTCTGGACTTTCTCTTTCAATTTCAAATCCTTCATTATAATACATATCAAAATTGCAGTTGTTTATTTTAGATTGAATAAACTCTCCTAACTGATTTTCCATGTCCTCTTTTTTAGGAACTTGTTCTTTCTTAATATTATTTCCTGAAACATAATACCAATAAGGAATAGGATTTCCTAAAAAAATCAAATAAGAAGAAAAAGGCATATAATAACTTCCAGGTTCGAATTCAGGAAGATAAATATAGCCTCCTTGACTCTCCAAAACTGAAATTCCTGTTTCAGTATAATCTTCTAAACAACTCAAAAAGCTATTATAAACTGGTTCAAAATTTGAAGGGATTTTCTTGATGGAAATTTTTTCTCTTAAAAGAAAAAAACCTGCAGTTATTGCAACAATAATAATTGCTATAATTATAAAAATGCTAACCTGAGATAATTTACATGAAAAATCTGGACATTTAAAATTAATTTTCCTCTTTTTATTCATTTAAAAAAATAGAAAAATATGTATATAAACTTTAAGGTAAAGACCTATTCTTTTCTCTTTTTAGAAGCTTTTAAAAAAGAAAACCCTCCAATAATTAATAAAAAACCTCCAATCAAAAAAATCCATTTGTCTATTTGTCCAAAAAAATCAGGAGTTTTCATAAAATTTAAAGCTGAATTTAAGAGATACAAACCTACAAAAATATACACAAAGAAAAATACCATTTTCACACTCTTTTCCATGATTAAATTACAAAAACAATATTTTTAAATATTTCTAAATGTTAAGAAAAAAATATGTTAAGCTACTGAAAAGTTCAGGTATCTTCGCGGTCCTGTAGGCTAATGGCAGACCATGTCCTTGACATGGACAAAACCCAAGTTCGATTCTTGGCAGGACCATTTAAATAGTTTTAAAAACCCCAATTATTTTTTCAAGAATAATTAAAACGAAACAATAGTTGTTTTCATATGAAAATTCCTAAGGTAACAAAAAGATATTGTCCATATTGTAAGAAAAAAACAGAACAAAAAATCAAAATAGTATCAGCAGGAGCAAAGAGAGGAGCATTGAAAAGAGGCTCAAAACAAAGAGCAAGGTTAAGGGGAAGAAATAGAGGGATTGGAAATCTCGGAAGATGGAGCAAACCCGCAGCTTCAAAATTTAAAAGAAAATCAAAAACAACAAGAAAAACAAATATAATGTATACTTGCACAATTTGTGGAAAATCTAAATATCAAAAAAAAGGTAAAAGAACAGGAAAATTACTTCAAGAATAAGATGGTAACAGGATTAAGATATTTATTTAATGATAGAAAGGAAAGAAGATTAGCTAAAAAATTAATTAACGCAACTCCTCAAAGATTAATGAGGCCTTACTTCGATAATGAAGATACGGGAATTGCAAAAAAGGTATTGGGAGATAATGCTAAAGAATCAGATATTGAAAAATGCAGATACCTATTGGTTGTTTTATCAAGAACAGAATATATTCATTACACAAGATTCATAAACACAAAACCATTGTATTCAGGAGAAATATAAAATGGCACAAACAAAAAGAAAAAAGTTTTTCGATGTGAAAGTTCCTTCATTAAATAAGGAAATATGGTTAATTGGCTATAACTTAGAAGATTTAAATGGAAGGACAATAAAATATGACCTTACAAGACTTTTAAAAGGAAAAAGCACTCTTGCTTTTTTCACTGTCAAAGTTGAAAAAGATAAAGCATATGCTGTTCCAAAGAAAATTCAAATTCTTCCTTTCTTCCTAAGAAGAATTGTTAGAAAAGGAACATCTTATATTGAAGATTCCTTCTTCACAAATTGTAAAAATGCACAAACAAGAATAAAGCCAATTCTTATAACGAGAAGAAAAGTTTCAAGGGCAATTAAAAAGGCTTTAAGAGAAAAAGCAAAAGAATTTCTTATAGAGTATTGCAAGAATAAGACTTATGAACAGATTTTTGATGACATCTTAAAAGGTAAAATTCAGAAACCCGTGAATTTAATTTTAAAAAAGATATATCCTCTAAGTTTTTGTGATATAAGAATTTTTGAAGTTGAAGGATTAAAAGAAAAAAGCAAGAAATAACTTCAGAAAAATGAATAATCCCAAAAAAATGAGAAATCTTTTAAACTAAATTTTCTTTTTCAGGATAAGCCTGCATAGCTCAGTGGTAGAGCGGCTGCCTTGTATTTGACTTTGGATAAATAACAAAGTTCAACAAGCTAGCAGTAGGTCGGGGGTTCGAAAAATCCATGAAGTAAAATTCAGGATACGAAAATCCCTCTGCAGGCTTTTACTCCTCAATTTTTTCAGCTTTTCCTTCATCAATCAAAATTTTGGCAATTTCACGAGGAATGTTTGCAATTTGCCCCTTCTCAAAACTCATTTTTTCTCCATTAAAATTTATAATCTCCTTAATATCTTCTTTAAAAACTACAAGCTGATTTTCTTCTTCCTTTTTTTCTCCGTTTAAAGCTAAATTCAAATTTTTGTCGCACAACTCTATTTTTTTCACCAACTCATCAAAAAGCTCTTTTTCAAAATCAAGCATATTTTCATAATCCTGCTTTGAAATACCTGTTTCAGATGCTATTAAAACAAGATTTAATATCTTTCTCCTCCTTCTCAATATTAATTCCTTAAAAAGAATTTTCGCATTTTCAAGTTGCTTTTTTGTCTTCATAACAACATCAGAAAAATCCTCACTTTCTTTTGAAGCAATTTCTTTTTTTTCTTTTAAATATTCTGCCACTTCAAAAATAAAATTTTTTGGTAAACTCTGCAACTGCTCACTATATCTTTCTTTTCTCACGACTTCATAAATATCATTATAAGTTATCATAAAAATTTAAAGAAAGTTCAATTTTTAATGATTATTATTCTTAATAATCTTATTTCAAAAAACCCATTTTCTCTAAAAGCTCATTTCCCATTATCCTTCCTAAATACCCTTTTCTTGCTTCTTTTTCACAAAATTTCTTTTCTTTTGGAGTTACTTCAATTCCGGGATAAAATAAAACAGGAACGGGTTCAGAAGAATGTGACTTAATATTGCAAGGAGTTGAATGATCTGCTGTAACAATAACTTTAATATTGTTTGGAGGTGCAAATTTTTTTAAAAAATTAAATAATGTTTTATCAATATACTCTAACATCTGTTTTTTCTCTATAGGTTTATTATCATGTCCAGGAACATCTGTTTCTTTTAAATGTATATACATATAATCAGTTTTCTTATTCTTTTTTATAGCTTTTATTGAATACTTACATGCCTTAGCTAAACCTTCATAAAGATTTTTGTATACATCGAAATTCTTTAATTTAGGATAACTAAAAGAAAAAATATTCATACCAGATTGTTTTGCAAAGCCAATTTCTAAAGGCATATAAACCATAGCTGCCCAATCTCTATAAAATTTTAATTTTGGAGGTTCAACTCCTGCTCCTCTTACAAGAATAAAATTTGCAGGCAAAAGCCCTTTTTCTTTTCTTTTTATATTTATTGGATGATCCTTTAAAATCTCATATGCTTTTTCAAAAAATTCATTCAAAATATTAGAAGTAAACTGCGAATTTTCATCTTCATCAAGAGGTTTACATTGACTTATCTTATCTTCAACTTTTAATTTTCCCTTAAAGTAAGTTAAATCATTTCCAGATATATTATCTGAAAAACCTCCTCTCAAAATTAAAACCGCTCTATGTTGAATTGTCTGTTTAAAAATAAATTCACATGGGAGTTTTATTTTTTTATTTAAATCTTTTGCAAGAGAGTATGCCTCGTAAGTTGTTAAAGTTCTCCCTGCTCTCCTATCAATTATATTTCCTTCTTTAAGAGAGTCTATAGTCGCAAAGTTTGCTCTTAAAGCTAAATCTCCTCGAGTTAATTTAATGTCTGTCCCCATTGCTTCTAATTGCCCCCTTGTGCTTGAGATTAAATCATTTCCAAAAATAGAGATTAAAGCTTCATCTGACTCTGGAACAAATCCTGGTTTAACAGGATACATATAACCAAATTCACCTCTAGCTGCAAGAAAATTTAAGTTCGGCATATTTGCTGCTTCTAAAGGAGTCTGTCCATTTAAAATTGAGCATGGTAAATCAGCCATTCCATCGACAACCACCAAAATCCCTTTCATAATCTGATTAATAAAAGGTTCTTTATAAAAATTTATATTTGTATGAAAAACATTATAAATCTTCAAAACTTAACAAGAAAATGTTTAAATTTTTAAAAGAAAAACTTGGAAATTGGACTAAAAAAATAGTAAAAAAAGCTGAGGAAAGTAATAAAGAAAAGAAAAAAATAAAGGTTCCTAAAGAAGAAAAGATTTTTTTAAAAAAAATTGCAGACAAAATAACAAAAATAAAAATTTCTGAGAAAGAATTTGAAGCCTACTCTGAAGAACTTCAGATGTTGCTTTTGGAGAATAATGTTGCATTTGAAGTTGCTGAAAAAATAATAAAGGAATTAAAGTTAAGAATTATAGGAAAAGAATTTTTAAAAAAAGAAATTGAAGAAGAGATAAAAGAGGCTCTTAAAGATATAATTGAAGAAATTCTTATTAAACCTTTTGATATAATTGAAAAGATTAAAGAAAAAACCTCAAAAAAAGAACCTTATGTTATTTTATTTTGTGGGATTAATGGCTCTGGAAAAACAACAACAATTGCAAAAATTGCTGAGTTTTTAAAAAATAAAGGAATTTCTTGTGTTCTTGCAGCTGCAGATACATTCAGAGCTGCTTCTATTGAACAATTAAAAAAACATGGAGAAAAATTGGAGATTAAAGTTATAGCAAGTAATTATGGTGCAGACCCTGCCTCTGTGGCATTTGATGCAATAAATTATGCTAAAAAGAATTTTATTAATTGTGTGTTAATTGATACTGCAGGAAGAATGCACACATCAAAAAACCTTTTAAAAGAAATGGAGAAAATTTCTCGTATTGCAAAACCAGATTTAAAAATTTTTGTTGGAGAGAGCATTACAGGAAACGATGCAGTTGAGCAGGCAAGAAGCTTTAATTTTTCTATTGGTATTGATGGGATAATTTTAACAAAAGCTGATGTTGATGAAAAAGGTGGAACAGCTTTATCAATAAGTTATGTTACAAAAAAACCAATTTTGTATTTGGGAACAGGACAACAATATGATAAAATAGAGCCTTTTAATAGAGAAAAATTTATTAAAATATTAGGCTTATAATAATGAAAACTCAAAAAGTTCAATCAAAATTAGAAGAGATATTAGATAAAATAGAAATAGAAAAATTTCCTGAACCAATTTTAACTCCTGAATCCACAAATAGGAAATATGCCTCTATAAGAAATTCTGGAGGAATTATTTATAAAAATGAAATAATTTTATTACCTACAGTAAGGCATGCTAAAGATAAAAAAAGCAGAATACATGTTGCGAGAAGCAAAGATTTAAGAAATTTCTCTTTAGAAGAAAAGCCTTTTATTGATTTAAATTCTAACTTTGCTTTAGGGGTTGAGGATCCAAGAATTTCTAAGATTAATGATATTTATTATATAGCTTTCACAGAATTTTTAGGAATAGAGGAAAAAGATGGGAAAAAGAGAAATATAACAAGAATCGGATTAGTAAAAACAAAAGATTTTAAGAAAATTGAAGAAAGAAGAATTATTTTAGAAGAATATGGGAATAATAAAAATGGAGTAATAATTCCTAATGAAAAAGGCTTTTATGTAATCCACAGACCTTTTATGTATAAAGGAAAAGAACTTAAAAATCCTGCAGCAAGAATTGCTTATACTGAAAATTTTAAAGAATTTAAAGACTTGGGAATTTTTCTAGAACCAAGAAAAAACAACTGGGATAGTGCTAGAGTTGGTATAAATAGCCCTCTAGTTCAAATAGGGAATATAGCTTTAATGCTCTATCATGGTGCTGATTCCAATAATATCTATTATCTTGGACTAATTATAATAGACCAAAAAAATCCAAGAAAAATTTTAGCGCGCTCAAAAAAACCTTTAATTAAACCTGAATTTGATTGGGAGACTTCAGGGAAAAATTTAGATGCAGAAGTTCCAAATGTTGTTTTTAGTTGCAATTTAATTCCTATAGGAAATAACGAACTAATAACATATCATTCTGGAGCAGACAAATATCTTGGAATGACTAAAATAAGAATTCCAAAGGAGATAATAAACAAAATAGCGTGAACAGAGCTAGCAAACAATTTCTCTTAATCCTAAATTCGATTATATAGATCGACTGAAAGAAGAAGGATATACAAGTGATTTAAGGAGAATGGAAAGGCGATACATATTGATTCCTATGGTTTCCTAAGAAAGTTTGGTTAATTTAATAAACATATTCTTTATCTTTATTTTTGTAGAAAATGTGGAAGAATTTTATGTTCTCATCACAAAAAATTAGACGCAATAGATAAAACTCCTGTTTGTTTGAGATGTGCTCTCAAAAAAAGATTATTATTACAAACAAAATTCTTTATTTCTAAAAAGAATAAAGAGAAACATCAAAAAAAATACAAAGAAATGAATCTTTTAAGAAAGTTTTATGAAGATAAAATTGCTTTTTGGGGAAGTGTAGGGTTAATTTCAATTATTTTAATTGGACTAATAATTAATCTATCCATATAGCAAAACAAAGATATTAAAAACCTTATAAATTTCCAATTAATATGCTTGAGAAACTTGGAGAAGTTTTAAGAAAAGCTACAGATAAAATAGCCAATGCTATTTTCCTTGACAAGGATTTGCTTGATTCAATAATAAAAGATTTGCAAAAAACATTAATTGAAGCAGATGTGAATGTTGCTCTTGTAAAAGAACTGGCAGAAAAACTAAGGAAAGAGGCGTTAAATGAAAGAATTAAAGAGATAGACAAAAAAGAACATGTAATAAAACTTTTACATGATGAACTCTTAAAGATTCTTGGAGAATATAAACCTTTAAAATTGCAAAAAGGGCAAAATAGAATCATGTTTCTAGGATTATATGGTTGTGGAAAAACAACTACCATAGCAAAACTTGGGAATTATTATGCAAAAAGAGGAAATAAAGTAGCCTTAGTTGGCTTAGATACACATCGTCCTGCAGCACAAGAACAGCTAAAACAACTAGCAGAAAAATCTGGTTTGAAATGCTTTGTAGACATGAAAGAGAAAGATCCAATAAGGACATGGGATAAATTTATTGATGAAGGAAAACTAAGAAATTATAATTTAATTTTAATTGACACTGCAGGAAGACATACTTTAGACAAAGACTTAATTAATGAAATAAAAATTTTAGAAAAAAGAATTAAACCAACTGAAAGTATTCTTGTAATTCCTGCTGATATTGGACAGGCTGCAAAAAAACAAACACAGGAATTTAAAGAGGCTGTAGATATTTCAGGAGTTATAATAACAAGAATGGATTCTACTGCAAAAGGCGGAGGAGCATTAACTGCTTGCTATGAAGCAAAAGCTCCTGTTTATTTTATAGGAACAGGAGAAAAAATTAATGACATTGAACCTTTCAATCCACGAACATTTCTTTCAAGACTTTTAGGAATGGGTGACCTTGAAACTCTAATAGAAAAAATAAAATCCATTACAGAAGAAAAACAACAGAAAAAAATTCAAAAAAAATTAGAAGAAGGAAAACTTTCTTTGCAAGATGTTGTTGAACAGGCTAAATCTATGGATTCTTTAGGAGGTTTTGAGAAAATTAAATCTCTAATTCCCGGATTTTCTGCTTTAAGTAAAAAGCTTCCAGAAAATTTACTTGAATCTCAACAAGAAAAAATTTCAAAATGGGAACACATTCTTAAATCCATGACTCAAGAAGAAAAAGAAAATCCTGAATTGCTTGAAAAACAAACTTCCAGAATATCACGAATTGCAAAAGGCTCTGGTGTTTCAGGAAGCGACGTTAGAGCTTTGTTAAAACAATATAAACTTTTAAATGAAATGGTAAAATCAGGAACAAATCTTGATATTTCTAATATTTCTAACATAAATAATATTTCAAGTATCC
>JAFCEY010000029.1 GCA_017608945.1 Candidatus Pacearchaeota archaeon
TGAATTTTTTATTTACCATATAAATATCACATTTAAGTTTATTAATATTTTGTTTCAGGACGCAGATTAAAAAACATGAGAAGAGTTAACAATTTTGGTTTGCTTGAGATTTCGCCTAATGTTTGGCGGATAAAAGAGTTTGCCGAAGGCAATTTGGACGAAGATAGCCGTAGCCAGATACGCTCTGTTAGGCGACGTTTTTATATTATATCCTCCCTTAACATATACCCAACAACTGAGCCTTTTTCTCTTAGGAAATCCAATATGATCAATATTTTTTGTATTAAGTAAGTTCTTTTCTTGATATTTTCACGATTTTTGTAAATATATATTCTAACAATATTTTCAATATAGTAGATTGTATTAGATTCAAGTTCTTTTTTTGCTAAGTCTTCATTTTTCTCAATAATATCTGAAATCCAAATTATTCCATCATTAATATATGAACTTCCAATACCATTCAATAACTTTGCAAGTGCGTATAAAGTTGAAGGGCAATGGCCAATTTTTTGAGAAACTTCTTTAAAAAATTTTTTGTCTATACTTTTTAATGTATGCCATTCTTTAGCATCTTCCTTCCAAAGAACCGTGGCAAATAGATAACTTTTAATTATTTTATCAATATACCAATACCCTTCACCTTTCTCGCAAATCTCAAATACCTTTTCTTTAAAATATTCCCAGACTAGCCAAAAATTATCATATGTATTTAAAATATCTTCTGTATAAATAAATTCTTGAAATAAATCAGCGATTGTTTCAGATGTGTTAAAATTGTCCACAAATGGTTTCAGGTAATCATTAATTTCATCTTGAGGTAAGTTCAACACAAAATAACTATATTTTTGTAAAAAATCATGCTTAACTTTGTAATCAATTCTACCTTCTCTGTCATCTGACAATATTTTTGGAACAAAGGCATTAATGATTCTTTTTGCTATTTCTTTGTGAGGTTCATTATTTGTTTTTTCTGGTATTAACTGAAAAGCTCTCTTTAAAAGATATAAATCTAAATTTTCTATTTCGCCCAAATCTTCATAGGTTATTTCATTATTCACAACTTTTTCCAAATCTGTTTCATATTTTTTTATAAATGTTTCTATTAGTTCATGTTCTCTAACTTGATAAACACCTTTTGCATAATTCTCTTGACGCATTTTTTCTCTTAAAGCTTCATATTTTGGTTTTAGGTATAAATACCCAAGCAGTAGTGATTGAGCATTTTCAAAACAAATTGTAAACAATTCCCTCACGGCAAAGGTAGGAAAGTCAGCAAACTCAGCATACATACTAATATGGTGTGGTTCAAAAAGGGTTAGCAGCAAAATAGTTTTTATTGCTTCCCTTCCCTCTGGAAATTCTTTTAATAAAATTGGCAAAACAGAAATAGCAGATTCTACACCATCTGAAATTTGATATTGATAATTTGTCCTTAGTGACAGTGAAGCAAATTCTAAAATGATATCCTTACAAAACTCTTTTTCCTTTTTGGAAAGCTCATCTATGTGATATTTAATCAAAACAGAACATACTTCTCCAGGAATGGAATGATTAAAAAGATAAAATTCTGGTGATTTATCTTTTTTAAGCTCATTGACGACTTTTTTTACTTCTTCAAAAGCAAACTTTGGATTTTCTTCGTATTGCTTATATTCTTTATATTTCTCATTGTTTTTTATTCTGTAACTTGCCCATAGTTTTAATGGACTATATTTTGTAAATTCAGAACTTTTTGCTATTGACTTTTCACTATATTCTTTTAGTTCTGGTTCCAGTTCAGGATTAAATTGAATTACAATGCCCTCATCTCTCCTTTCAGTAGTAATGTTCATTTTTCTTCTATCCATTCTGGCAAGGAAAAGCTTCCAGGTTTTATCCTCTTCAGTCTCTTTATCTTTATCAGGTAATTGGCTGTAGTAATCATCAAGAATATTCCATAACTCTTTTTGTCTTTTTTCTGCTTCTTCCTCACTAATCTCTTCACTTCTGAAAAGTTGATAATTTAAGAAAAGTTCTTCTAAACTCCATTTTCTATGCTTATCATTGCAGGTTTTTATTCTCTCATCTTCATAGATTTTATTTTGATAATTCAATCCATATCCGATAGAATATAAAGATCTCGTCTGATACTCAGAAACCAATCTTGTTTTATCTTGAAGTATAAATTCTTTAGTTTTAAATAAAATTCTGGCAACATTAAAGGTTTTTTCAGGATAAGCTAAAACAATACTTGCTACAACAGCAGAGATTGAAGCTGATTCTGAATTTTTAAGAAGATAAATAAGCCAGCTTTCCAGTGTTTTTGAATCTGCCAATTTTCCCTGTTCAAGAAAATATTTTTCTAAAGCCATGTGAATGGATTGAAGCAGATAAGGAGTTACAGGAGAGCCTGTGCCCCTATACATATTCCATAAACAATGACTAATGTATTGCTCCTTTGTGGTTCCATCATCAAAAAATAAATTTACTTTTTTGACAGAATTATCAAAACCAGAGTTGGCATAATGCTTTATTGATTTATTTGTGAATTTTAATATAAAATCCACTGTCTCTTTCAATGAAAACTGAAGAAGCCAGTATATTGGTGTTTGAAATGCACTTGCTGGGAAATAGTCAGAATGACTTTCTTCTAAACCAAAATATTGTTCAATTTCTATACTAGAATGATAAAAGAAATCCTCCTTCTTTGGTGTATATGTCCAAAACAAATCAGCTAATTTTAAGACATATTCAGGTAAAACTTTAGCAACTTCTAATCCAGCAAAACCATTTTCAGCTTTAGGAACAAGAATCATTGCTACTAAATTATAATAAGGGTCCCTATGATACTTCCAGTTATTTTTAAGGATTTCTTGAAAAATTTCCTTTAACTTTTCTTTAATTTCAGATGCACCATAAAGAATAGTTTGGAGGATTTTCTCTTGGGCGTCGTCATGAGAAAAATATACATCTTTCTTAATAATCCACTGATAATATTTCAATGCAATCAGGCTTGCAAGTCTTGTGGTTTCACCTTCTTTAAATTTAGTATTCCAATCATAGATTACAGGTAAAATGAAATTTATATTCTTAAGACCTATTTTGTCTATATTGGCGAAAGTAAACTTTATAAGACTTTTCCAGCCCTTACCTTTTGGTTTTGTCAATATATATTTTAGAGAAAATAAGTTTAAAAGTCAATTTTTTTAGCAAAGCCTGATTATTTTCTAATAACTCGGCTTTAAAAATTTCAAAAAAAGACTCTGAATAATCCGAAAGCAAAACAGAAATTAAAATTTCATCTTTCCAATAAGATGCAATATTAGAATTTATAGCTTTTTCAATAAATTGTTTAATATTTTCATCGTTTAGCAAAAGTTTTTCTGATAACCAATTCCTAAAACTCCTACGCATAGGCAAAGAATCACCTATTTTTGTAAAAAAGTCTTCAATTGATATTTTATTAAGGAATTCTCTTTCTATTATCTTCTCTAATGCCCATTCTTCATAAATATCATGAGTAATAAAATATCCATAGGGTGATTCATATTCTAAAATGCCGCTTCTTGATAATTCGTTTAGAATTGAAGCTTCACAATTTGGAGTTATATAAAATTGTCCACTTTTAGCTCTATTAAACGCGATTTGCAAAAAGCACTGTTCTCTAATCGGCTTTGACTGGGAAATGATTTGATTCCACAATTTGTTTTTAAAATCAATATAGTCCAAGATTTCATTTTCTCTATAATGCTTTAAGTATTCATTTAAATAGAATGGATTTCTAATTAGTTCAGTTAGTTTTTGTTCGGTTGGTAAATTGAAATCATATTTTTCTGCAATTTTTATAAGTTCCTCCAACGTGAGATTTTGAATATTGATATTTTCAGGCAATATCCCATATATTTCCGAAAATTCTGTATTGAGAACATCTACATAATTATTTCTCGTTGTAAAAATAATTTTCCATTTATGCTCAAGAACAACCTGTAAGAACTCTTTAAATGGCTCTGTATTATTTATGTCTAGTAATTTTTCTGCGGAATCTATTACTATAATCTTTTCTTTTTCATTCTCATGCGCTTTAATAAATTCTTCAAAATCAAAATCTTTGAAAAAGTCATTAAGGGTTCTTAGATTGTTGAACTCGGTTGCTTTAAAAACATAAAAAGGAATTTCCTCTTTTTGTTTTTTCATAGTATTTTTTTATAATTGCAGTTTTTCCTACACCTACAACACCACTTAAAACAACTACTTGTGATTGTGTGTTTTTTAATTTATCTATTACTTCATTTCTATCAATATCAAATACTTGATTTTTAAAATTAAATGTGGTTTTTATCTGTTTTAAAATGTTTTCTGTATGTTTTTGTTGTTCTTTAATTAAATCAAAAATACTTTTATCAAATGTAAAAAAGTGTTTAGCAATAATTTCATTCTCAATAGAAACAAAGGGAGATTCAAAAAAACTAGTTCCTCTCCATTCTATTTCGATATTAAGTTCTTTTGCTTTTTCTTCTACTTCCTTTAATCCTTTTGGTTTTTGTCCCTTATTTTGTGCCCACTCTTTATTTGCGTATATAAAAAAAATGATTTTCGTAATTTTAGGATAGTCTCTTTTAGCCCTTTCTAAAGTTTCTAATATTTCTTTTTTGTGTTTTGAAAGAGAAGTTTCATAAAATTTAGCTTGCCAACCAATAACTTCATCGCCTATTTCAACTGGATTCGTTTCTATAGCAGATTGATTTTTATAACGAAATATCCCTTTATCTTGCTTAAATTCTTTACAAAATAATAGATAACAAAACCACTCAAAATTTGATTGAGGATTTTCACTGAAATTTGCCTTAAATGTATGCCAGTTCGGTTTGATCATATTTATTCCTCGTAAATGTCGCCTAACTTCGGTATATCCTCAATGCGTATATCCTCCCATATTGGTATTATATCTGAACTATTTACATCTCTCATTTTCATTACCTTTTTCATATTTATTATATTTTCTTATCTCCCTCAACAATATCTCGTTTACCATTTTTCCATCTACTTTTCCCCTCAATGCTTTCATACACTCCCCCATAAGTGCAGAAACAGCTCTATCTCCTTTTTTCTCTATAATATTTTTATTTTCTTGTACTATCTTTCTAATAGTT
>JAFCEY010000009.1 GCA_017608945.1 Candidatus Pacearchaeota archaeon
TGTCACTTTGTCAATTAGCAAGAAAAACAATTGAAGAATATTTTAAAGGAAAAAAATTTGAGCCAGATGAAAAAATAAAAAAATCTTATAATGAAAAAAAGGCATGTTTTGTTACATTGACTAAAAATGGATTTTTAAGAGGATGTATTGGAACTTTAGAAGCAAAAAAAGAATTATGGAAAGAAATTCAAGAGCAAGCAATTAACGCTGCTTTCTTTGATCCTCGATTTCCTCCTCTTTCTAAAAATGAACTTAAAGATGTAAAAATAGAAGTTTCAGTTTTAAGTGAGCCAAAAAAATTACCTTTTTTAAGTTCAGAAGAATTATTGAAAAAAATAAATAATAAAATGGGAATTATTTTAAAACATAAAAATGGAAGTTCAACATTTCTTCCACAAGTTTGGGAAAAAATTCCTAATAAAATTACTTTCCTTGAACAACTATCATTAAAAGCTGGCTTAAACAGAGATGCTTGGAAGCAAAAAGATATTGAAATTTGGTATTATACTATCAATTCTGAGCAGGAAAAATAGATTTTACTCCCCATTCAAATACTCAATTTCTTGCTCATCTAATTTAAGCTCACTTTGAATTCTTGGATTTGATTTTATAATTTGTTTTATAATTGGAAATTCTTTCAATGCACGCTTTTCTCCAACATGAACATATTTTGCATATTTTTGAGCTATGGATTTTTTCTTTTCAATTTTTTTATTGTTGAGCCAGATTTTCAAAATTCTTGATGGTTTTTTGTAACTTGTAAATCCTTCCCTTATCTTTTCAAGATTTTTTGATGCTGAAATTCCATAACTTAAAAAAATATTCATATAAACAAAAAATCTCCAATATTGTTGCTTGTGAATTCTTCCTTTAAAAACATCTACTTTACTTAACAAATCATAAGCTTTTGCAAGCTCCTCTCCTCTGTACTCTTTTGGAATGTTTTCCTCTACCCATAAAATTATATCATCAAGAGGCATATTTACAGAATCAAAAATCTGCAAGAAATCTTCTGAAGGCTTTCCCTTAAAAACCTGCCTTAAAGAATTAAAAATGTCAGTCTCTTTGTTTCTTTCATCAAATTTAACAAAAGATACATCATCTAAATTTGAAATTGATTGCAAGTCATTTATTGCGGCTCTTAAATCTCCTTTTGCTTTAACAGCAATAATTGTCAGAATATCATCCTCAATAAATCTCTTTTCTTTTCTTAAAATATTAGTCAAAACATTTTTTATTTCATTATAATTAAGCTCTTTTAATTTAACAATTTCTGATTTTTTTCTTAATGAACTCAATTTTCTATCCCAAATATTATTTGCAGTCATAATAATTGGATAAGAAGAATAATCAATAAGGTTCAATAATTCCATTAAACCACCTTCTTCAATTTTTGAAATTCCATCAACTTCATCAATAAGAATTATCTTCCCTTTTTTTCTGAGAGATTTTTGTTCAATTGCTGGCTTAAGAACTTCTTTTATTTTTTCTCTGTTTCTGAAATCAGAAGCATTTAACTCAAAAATCTCTAAATTTTTTTCACTAGCTAAAACATATGCTAAAGTTGTTTTTCCAGTTCCTGGTGAGCTGTGCAATAAAAGAGCCTTTTTTCCTTTTTCAAAATTCTCAAGAAATTTTTTAATTTTTGTAATAGCTTCCTTTTGTCCCTTTATTTCATCAAAAAATTTTGGTCTATATTTTTCTGTCCAAGTCATTTTATTAACCTTTCACCTCACCCTCTTCCCAATCCAGCAAGCACAAAACTTGCTAAAAGAGCTTGAAGTTGAATAAATGGATCGCTTCCTTCGACAATCCTAAATTCAGCTTCTCCTGTTTTTTCTGTAAGTTTGACTTTTATTCCTGGTTCAACTGGCAGATTCCAAACTTCTTTTTGGATTGCTTTAATTACATCTTGTCCAGAGAGGCTTTCTTTAAGCATTATATCAAGAAGCTTTTCCCTTGCTCTTTCAAAATCTCCTGACAAAGCATAATCCAAAACAACGCGAATATCTTTTGGCTTTACATTTGCAATTATTGTTGAAACTAATTCAGGAGTTATTAATGGAGATATTGAAGCTATTGATTGAAGAATATTAATACATCTTCTACAATCTCCCTCACTTCCCTCATATAAAACTTCTATTGCTTCAGAGGAAATAGTTAATTTTTCAGCTTCAGCAATTCTTTGCACAATCTTTTCTATATCTTTTTTCTCTAATAACTTAAAACGAAAAAGAGCACACCTGCTTTGAATTGGGTCTATAATTTTACTTGAATAATTACATGAAAGAATAAATCTACATGTGGCTGAAAAGTTCTCCATTGTTCTTCTTAATGCTTGTTGAGCTTCCGGAGTTAAAGCATCAGCTTCATCTAAAAAAATAACTTTAAAAGGAACTCTTCCAAGAGACATTGTCCTTGCAAAATTCTTTACTTTTTCTCTTATAATATTAATCCCCCTTTCATCACTTGCATTAAGTTCTAAATAATTTTGTCTCCAATTTTCCTTAAAAAGCTCTTCTACTATTATTAAAGCTAATGTTGATTTTCCAGTTCCTGCTGGTCCCGCAAACAACATATGAGGAATGTTTAAAGAGTTTGTTAAAGCTTCTGCTCTCTTCACAACATCATCTTGGCCGACAATCTCAGAGAACTTACTTGGACGATATTTTTCTGTCCATATTCCGCTTCCATTTATCATAATAAAATATTTTCAAGAGAACTTATAAATATTCTTATAATCAAAAGCAATATCAAAAAATTCATGTGTAAAGCTTTAGCAAATGCTTTTAGGCTTCGGCTTATATGAAATTTCTAATTGAGAATTATTTACTTCTAGCTCTTCTTAATTTCCTTTTCCTCTTTTCTTTTCTTAATCTTTTTCTCTGCCACTTCCATCTCATCTGCCTTTTCTTTTTCCATCTTTTTGAAGAGCGTTTCATAATAAAAAATAATTAAATTAGTTTTTAAAAGTTATTATCTATTTCTTTTTACTCCAATTCTTGGACAATATTTTTGTATTGGACATTTACTACACCATGGAGAGATTGGTTGACAAATTTCTTTTCCAAATTGAACAAAAATTGCGTTAAATTCCCCCCAATACTTTTTAGGTAAAATCTCAGATAATTTTTTCTCTGTTTGTTCTGGGCTTTTTGTTTTAACAAAGCCAAGCCTATTTGGAATTCTATGACAATGAGTATCAATAGGCAAGGCTGGCTTTTTATAAGCAAAAGCCAAAACTATATTTGCTGTTTTTGGTCCAATTCCTTTTATACTTAAAAGTTCTTTTTTTGTTTTAGGAACTTTTCCATGAAATCTCTCAATTAATTCTTTTGAAACATGTTTCAATGTTTTTGCTTTATTTTTATAATATCCGGAAGAAAAAATTAACTTTTCAAGTTTTTTTATTGGAATCTTTGAAAGCTTTTCAGGAGTGTCTGCAATGCTAAAAAGTTTTTTTGAAACTTTTTCTGTATTTTTATCTTGAGTTCTTAAAGAAAGAAGACAGGAAATTAAAATTTTAAATGCATTACGATTCTTTTTAGATCTCATTCTATTCAATGTTGTTTTATCATTAGAATTATAATATTTTGAAAGAATTTTCATTATTTTCTTGATTTTATTTTGTTTTCTCATGATTCAACCTCGTAACAATTAAAATACCTGCTACACATATAACTGTTACAATTAAAGCGCTTATAAGATTTCCTTTTAAAGGAGTTGTTTTTGAAATTTTTGTTATCCAACTAGATATAACATCTCTCCATGATAAAGCAATTATAAAACTAAAAGCAGCAACTACTGCAGTTGTTATAGATTTTTTCAATTCCCTTCTGAATAAAATCAAAGATTTTTTTAATTTTTCTGCTTTTCTTTTTTCAGCTAATTTCTTTTTTTTAGATTTCATATGTTTGTAAAACAAGGTATTTCATTTTTCTCTAAAATTCTTTTTGCTTGTTTTATTGACTTGTCTCCAAGAAAAAAGGCAATAATTTTATTTTTAAATTTATAATCTACAAGAACTTTCGCGGTTTCTTCAGGCTGAGACATTGTTTGAGGAGTTAACACAGTAATTATAAAATCATATTTTCTTTGATTTATTTTTTTTAGTACTCTTTTATAATCTCCAGCCAAAGCTGTTCCTATTAAATCTTTTATTTTTTCAACATTATTTTTTTCTGAAAAAAAATCTGCTAATAATGCACCTGCTCCTCCAGCATTTGTTATAATTATAAGATTTTTATTTTTAATTTGTGAGATTTTACTTTTAAAATTATTTTTAAAGCCAAATGCTAACGACAAAGAATCCACTAATTTCACATTTGCTTGTTTAAAAACTCCTTTGTAAATTTCATAATCTGTAGCTAAGCTCCCTGTATGACTTATTGTCGCCTCTTTTCCTTTTTTTGATTTCCCTGCTTTTATTGCAATTATTTCTTTTTTAAATTTCTTCGCAACCTTGCAAGCCTTAATAAATTTTTTTCCATTTTTTATTTTTTCAACATAAAGAATTATTTTTTTTGTTTTGTTATCTTTGCCAAAATACTCGATAAAATCTGAAAAATCTAAATCCGCCATATTTCCTAAACTAACAAACCCTGAAAATCCAATGTTCTTTAAAGTAGAAATATCAGCAATATAACTCCACAATGCTCCACTTTGGCTTATAAATGCTATATCTCCTTTTTTTACAGAAGCCTTTGAGAAGGTGGTATCTAAATTTTTGTAAAGATTTGCTATTCCAAAACAATTTGGTCCAAGTAAGTTCATTTTATATTTTTTTGCAATTCTAATTATTTCTTTTTCTAACTTATAATTCCCTATTTCAGAAAATCCTGCACTTATTACAATTACATTTTTTATCTTTTTATTCCCGCAATCCTTTAGTACATTTTTGATAAACAATGCAGGAATTGCTATTATCGCTAAATCAATTTTCCCCTTAAAATCCACAACTCTCTTATATGCCTTTTTTCCAAAAATTTTCTCATGTTTCACATTTATAGGAATAACCCTCCCTTTAAATTTCATAAGCTTTTTCATTAATGCATATCCGACTTTTTTTGGATTATCTGAAGCGCCAACTACAGCAATTGTTTCTGGATTAAAAAAATTCTTTAATGTTTTACCTCTTTTTCCTTTGTTGACAGGATTCATATAATGAATTCGAAAAGTATATATAAATAAATTTCTCTTTGTTGTTAATGTCATCAAGAAAAATTTTTACAGAAAAAAAGGCTGAGGATTTTTTGAAAAAAGAAGGTTTCAATGTCATTAAAAGAGGCTACATCAAAAAAAATGAAAAAACACTTAAATTTGAAAAAGAAATAAAAAAAATAAATTTTCCTTTAGTGATGAAGGTTTCTGGAGAAAAGATTATTCACAAGAATATAATAGGAGGAGTGAAAAAAAACATTAAAAATTACAAACAAGCTCTAAAAGCTTTTAAAAAACTAATTAAGATAAAAAATTGCGAGGGAGTTATTTTACAAAAACAAATTTATGGCAAAGAATTTTTACTTGGCATTAAAAAAACTCCTGAGTTTAATCATGTTATTGCTTTCGGAAAAGGAGGAGCAGATGTTGAAAAACTTAAAAAAGTGAGTTTCAGAGTTTGCCCTATCAATAAAAAAGAAGCAGAAGAACTCATCAAAGAAATTAGGACTTCAAAATTAAATGAAAAAGAAAAGATATTGATAGTAAAAAATTTAATTCAGTTATGTAAGTTAATTAAGAAATATCCTAAAATAAGCGAACTTGATATTAATCCTTTAATTGTAAAAAAAGATAAAGCTCTTGTAGTAGATGCACGAATAATCTGGAATTAAAAAATCTAAAAATAAAAAGAATTTATTTCTTTTTTTTCTTCTTTTTTGCCATCCCAATCACCTCCTTTAAATCTCTTAATTAGAGTTCTCTTATATTTAAATTTATGTTTTTTCTCTTTAGTTACTAAAAAAAATATTTTGTATAAAAAAATTTAAAAAGAAAATATTTTAATTTTTTCTATTTAAATGGAGGTAAGAATGGAAGAAGATTTTGATGAATTTGAAGAAAACACAGACGAAGAAGATGACGAAGAATTAGATGAAGAATTAGATGAAGAAGATGATAACTATGAAGACTTAGAAGAGTAAATTTTATTTTTATCCTCAGAAACTCTAAACAAACTAGCACTTTTAAATGCTAGTAAAAAATAAAGAGTTTCTGATTTTCTTTTTTTATAACTTATCATTCTAATAAAATTAATAAAATAGCCTTGCCAGGATTCGAACCTGGGTCTTCGGATATCTCCTGAGCTGATTTTGATTAAGCAATTACAGCTTGCTCAGCAATCTCACTCAACCAGAGTCCGAAATGCTTGACCTCTACACCACAAGGCTTCATTTATTAAAGAACATAATGCTAAAGTTTAAATATCTTTCATACTATTAAAAAATATGGAAGAAAAAGAAATTGGAAAAGTTTCTGGCTATTTTAATCATATAGGGGTTGCAGCCATAAAACTTTCAGGAGACTTAAAAGTAGGGGACAAAATTCATATAAAGGGGCATACAACAGACCTTAAGCAGGAAATAGAAAGCATGCAAATAGAAAAGGAAAATGTAAAAAGTGCGAAAAAAGGAGATCATGTTGGGATAAAGGTTCAAGAAAGGGTAAGACCAAATGACAAAGTTTTTCTCATTGAGAAATAAAAGCCTTAGTAGAAAAAGAATACACCAAAAACTTAAAAGGCACTCTCCTGAAGGAGTTAAAAAAGCAAAGAGAATTTTCAAATTCAAATATCCAAAATTATCCTTGTTATTTATTTCAATTCTTGCAGCATATTTCTTATTTAAGAATGAGGAGATTTCTCTATTTATAAGAAATCTAGATAACCTAAGTTATCTTGGAATTTTTATTGCAGGAATTTTTTTAGCTTTTGGCTTTTCTGCATCTTTTAGTATTGGATTTTTTATAATTTCACAACCTTCAAATATTATTTTAGCAACACTTATAGGAGGTCTTGGAGCAATAACTTCAGATTTATTAATTTTCAAATTTATCAAATTATCTTTTATAGATGAATTTAATGAATTAAAAAAAGCAAAAGTTATTAAAAAAATAAGAAAAATTATTCATCAAAACAAAAATTTATTAATTAGACATTATCTCATATATGCTTTTGCAGGAATTATAATAGCTACCCCTCTCCCTGATGAAATTGGTGTTTCAATGTTTGCTGGGTTAACAAGCATAAAGCCAGAGAAATTAGCTGCAATTGGTTTTTTTCTTCATTCATTAGTTATTTTTCTTATTTTAAAATTCAGCATAGTTTTATAAAATATAAAATTTGTTTTTAAGTTAAGAGCCCCTGTAGTTCAGAGGCCAAGAATGCCACCCTCTCAATTACTAAAAATTATACTAAAATAAAGATTATACCAAAAAGATATAAATAAGGAGAACGGTGGTGACCCGAGTTCAAATCTCGGCAGGGGCATATATTATTAAAGAGCAGAAAAGATGGTGATAGAAAAAGAATCTCAAGTAATAAAAGAAAGAAGATATCTTGCAAGAAAAAGAAGCATAAAAGAGGGAATTTTCGCTTCTGCAAAAAGCTCTTTTGGGGACTCTTTTGTTTCGCCTTTTGCTATTGCAATTAATTTAAGCAGTTCTTTAGTTGCTTTATTAAGTTCAATAAGTGGCCTTCTCGGGCCATTAACCCAAACTTTTAGTTCAAGGTTAATTGAAAAATATTCAAGAAAAAAAATAATGTTAAAGGCAGTCTTATTAGAAGCATTAGCATGGATTCCTTTTATCATTATTGCAATTTTATTTTATAGAGGAATTCTTGTAAAAACACTTCCTTTTTTTCTTTTATTTTCTTTTACAATTTACATTATTTTAGCAAATATAAGCTCTCCAGCATGGTTTTCATGGTTAGGAGATTTAATAAACCCTAATTATAGAGGGAGATGGATCTCAAAAAGAAATTTAATTATGGGATTTGTTTTAGTAGTTCTAACAATTTCAGCATCTTTCTTTTTAGATTACTTCAAGGAAAATAACCTTACAATGTTTGGATTTGCAACTTTATTCTTTTTAGCTATGATATTTAGAATTTTATCATGGAGGAGTTTCAAGAGAATTTATGAACCAGAAATAAAACTTGAAGAAGGATATTATTTTTCATTTTGGAATTTTGTAATGAATATCTCAAAGAATAATTTTGGCAGATTCTCAATTCTCAGAACTTTCCTTGGTTTTGGGAATGCAATATATGCTTCTTTATTAGCAGTATATCTTTTAAGATATCTTCAACTTGATTATAAAATTTATATGCTCGTAATTTTTTCTGGAACTGTATTTTCGCTAGGAGTAATGGAATTGTGGGGGAAAATTTCCGATATGTTTGGGAATTATAAAGTTCTTAAAATGACTTGTATTTTAATTCCGATTATTCCAATTTTATGGATTGTACATTCTTCTATAATTTATTTAGCCCTTGTTCCTTCAATAATAAAGGGAATTGCATGGGCAGGATTTAATCTTGCAGAAGGAAACTTTATATATGACAATGTTAGTCAAGAAAAAAGAGGTTTAGCTGTTTCCTATCATAAAATGTTATCGGGAATAGGAATTTTTTTAGGAGCAGGTTCTGGAGCTTTTTTAATTAAATTTTTATCAATAAAACAAATAGAGCCTCTTTTCATAATTTTTATTATAAGTTGTCTAGTAAACATAATTGTCATCTCTTTATTGCTTCCGAAAATAAAAGAAGTCAGAAAAAAGAGAAAATACAAAACAGGAACTCTTCATATCATATTTAGACAAATCAGGCCAACCCTCTCTGAAGAGGTTCATCAAATAATGTCAATTAAAAAATATCTTACAAAATAATTAGAAAATTTTTTAAGCTAAGTTAATTTGATAAAAATATGATAAGAAAAAAATGCAAAAATTGTGGGAAAAAAATAAGAAAAGAGTTTAATCATTGTCCTTATTGTGGAAGACCCAACAGAAATGAAGAAGATTGGGGCTTATTAGGAAAAGAAGATTTTACTCAAGAATTTGAAGAAATTCCAGTATTTAATTCAATGCTCAACTCTTTAATGAAAAGCTTAAGTAAAAATCTATATAAGAAATTTAATGAATTTGAAAAAGAAATTTCAAAACAACCAGTAAAGAAAAGAGGAATAAGCATAAGTATATCATCCTTTGGAAATGGAAAACCAAAAATAAAAATTAAACATTTTGGAGATGACATTAAAGAAAAAGAAAAACCAAAATTAAAAAAATTAGTGGGTTTCTCTGAACAAAAAGCAAAAGAATTTGCAAGCCTTCCTAAAGAAGAACCGAAAACTCATATTAAAAGACTCTCTAACAAGATAATTTATGAAATTGAAATTCCTGGTGTTAAAAAACTAGAAGATATATCAATAGTCAAACTTGAATCAAGCATTGAGATAAAAGCAATAGCAAAAAATAAAGCTTATTCAAAAATAATCCCTTTAAGTTTACCTATAATAGATTATAACCTTTCAGAAGATAGGTTAATTCTTGAATTAAAAGGCTGATATTATGAGCCTGCTCGGATTTGAACCGAGGACCCCTGCCTTTCTTAGCAAGCTAAGATTCATACAGCTCTAACGAACTGCACTCATATAAGAGCAGTGCTCTAACCAGACTGAGCTACAGGCTCTTAAGCTTAAATAATTTTTTATTTATAAGTTTTATGACTTCATACTTTTTCTTTCCTTGATTATTCCAAAGATTAACAACCCTAACGCAATAAACCAAGAATCCATTCCATGCTACCTACAATGCAAACTAAACCTAAGTTTTAAAAATCCTCTTTTTCTAACATATTTTAATAAAAACTGACATTCTTAAGGAAGTTGAATGTCAAGAAACTAGGGGTGTCTTACAATGGCAAAAGGATTATATCATTATTTGCGTGAAGCCTGGAAAAAACCTGACAAAGTTTTACTTAGACAACGAATGATAGAATGGAGAAAATCTCTAAAAATTGTAAAAGTTGAAAAACCTTTAAGATTAGACAGAGCAAGAGCTTTAGGTTATAAAGACAAAAAAGGTTTTATAATAGTCAGAGTAAGAGTCAGAAGAGGAGGGCATAAGAGACCGAGGCCTAATAAAGGCAGAAGAAGTAAAAGACTTCACACAAGAAAAAATCTAAAAATGAATTATCAATGGATTGCAGAACAAAGAGCAGCTAATAAATTTAAAAATCTTGAAGTTCTAAACTCCTATCAAATAGGGAAAGACGGGATGTACTATTTTTACGAAGTTATTCTTGTTGATCCCTCAAAACCAGAAATAAAAAATGATAAAACAATAAACTGGATTACCTTAAGGAAAAATAAAGGAAGGGTATTTAGAGGATTGACAAGTGCTGGAAAAAAATCAAGAGGATTAAGAAAAAAATAAATTTCTTTTACCTTTATACTTTCTTATAAACAGAAGGCTTCCAAACAAGTTTCCCTTCTTGGATTTTTCTTGCTTTATTTGTTAAGTCCATATCTAATTTTAAACATGAAGGGATCTCCTTCTTATATTTCAGGAATATATTCTCAAAAAACTTTCCATGAGAATAGTATATTAAACTTCCCGAAGGGATTTTTTTCAATAATTTTTCAAACAAATAAACCTCCTCTTTCAAAGGAACATTTGACAAATACAATTTATTGAAACTTTCTTTTTGAGCTACTTGAAAAATATTCCCTTTCTTAAATTTCAAAGAGTCTAATTTATTGCAAATTTTTTCAAGTCTTTCATTTTTTCTAAAATATTTATTTCTTCTTTCAAGAATTTCAGAAAGACTTTTTGTTAGTGATTTTTTTACTTCAAGAAATTTTTCAAAATCCTTGTTTTTTAAAAATTCAATTCTTTTTTTGAGATGTTCTATTTGAGAAGGATTACAATCAACAGCCTTAATTTCCTTTGCATATTCAAGTAAAGCAAAGGCTTGGTCTCCAGAACCAGCTACAGCTAAAACAATATCATTTTCATTTACATCCAAACCATTAACAATAGCCTCTAATTCTTCATTAGTAATTAAATAATAGTCTCTCATACTTATTTTAAAGTAAAGTAACTTATAAATCTTTTCTATTGTAATTACTATTAAGTAACATAAATTATATTGAGGAAAGAATTTTAAATCCCAAAAACTTTATGTTTAAGATGTTATTAAAAGAAAGAGAGTTAGAAAAAGGAAAAAAAGAAACTGATAAAGAAATTTTAAGGCTTGGAATGATTGCAGAGCTTGATGCAGTAAACCTATATGAGCAACTTGCAGCAAGCACAAAAAACGGCCAAATAAAAAAAGTTCTTTTAGATATTGCTAAAGAAGAAAAAACTCACGTAGGAGAATTTCAGGCTTTACTTCTAAAACTTGATAAAGAACAAAAGGCTGAGCTCGAAAAAGGAAAAGCAGAGGTAGAAGAACTGACAAAATAATTAGCAATTCTTAAAAACTTCTTTTTCTTTATTTTATAAATTAAAAGAAGAGGTTAAGTGTCAAGGAAACCCCTTAAAAAGTTTGATAATTAAAAGGGAAGATTAAGTTAAAGAAACTGTAGATGATTGCTGGATTCACAAAAACCCTAAATAAGGGAAAGTTTGATAAAGAAAACCGTAGGTTGTCGTACAATGTCTTACATATTATATAAATTAAAAGAGATTGTAAAATTAAGGGGAAGTTTGATAAAGAAAACCGTAGGTTGTCTTTATAATGGAATATAAAAAACTTGCAGAACTTTATGAAAAACTTGGAGCCACAACAAAAAGGCTTGAAAAAATTGATATACTTGCAAAATTCTTAAAAAACCTTGAGGAAAAAGATAAAGAAGTTTTATATTTACTTTTAGGAGATATCTATCCAGAATATGACGAAAGAAAAATTGGCATATCAAGTCAATTAGCAATAAAAGCAATTTCAAAAGCAACTGGAATAAAAACAGAAGATGTTGTTAAAGAATGGAAAACAATAGGTGATTTAGGAAAAGTTGTAAAAAAACTTGTCTCTCAAAAAAAACAATCAACATTACAAGCTAAAAAGCTGACAACAGAAAAAGTTCTTGAAAATTTAAGAAAATTGCCAGAATTAGAAGGAAAAGGAACTGTTGAAAGAAAAATTTCCTTAATTACAGAGCTTTTAACATCTGCCTCTCCTGTTGAATCTCTTTATTTAATAAGAACTTTGCTTAGAGATTTAAGAATTGGAATTAAATCAAGTACAGTAAGAGACGCATTAGTTAAGGCCTTTTTTCCTTTAGACAAAGAATCTCAAAAAGAAGCTGCTGAAAAAATCCAAAATGCATATGATATTTCTCAAGACCTATCTAAAATTTATGAACTTGCTAAAAAAGGAGAGAAAGTCTCTAGTATAAAATTAGAAGCTGGCAAACCAATAAAAGTCATGCTCGCACAAAAAGCCAAATCAATAAAAGAAGCGTTTGAAAAAGTCGGCAAACCTTGCGCTATAGAATATAAATATGATGGCTTTAGAATGGTGATAAATAAAAAAGATAACAAAATAACTTTATATACAAGAAGGCTTGAAAATGTCACAAAACAATTTCCTGACATTGTAAATGTTGTGAAAAGCAATGTCAAAGGAGAATCTTTTATAATTGATTCTGAAATTATTGGTTTTAATGAAAAGACAAAAGAATATGTTCCATTCCAGGAGATTTCTCAAAGAATCAAAAGAAAATACAACATAGACAAAATGATTAAAGAGTTGCCAGTTGAAATTAAAGCATTTGACCTCATTTTTTACAATAGAAAAAATCTCATCAAAGAACCATTTGAAAAAAGGACAAAACTTTTGAGAAAAATAATTAAGTCATTAAAATTCAAAATCAGTGTTGCTGACCAGAAAATAACTGATAGTGAAGAAGAAGCTAAGGAATTTTACAAAAAAGCAATAAAGGATAACCAAGAAGGACTAATTTTCAAAAATTTAAAAGCTCCTTATAAGCCTGGAAGCAGAGTAGGATATATGATAAAATTAAAAGAAGAATTAAAGGATTTTGACCTTGTTATTATAGGAGCAGAGTATGGAACAGGAAAAAGAGCTGGCTGGCTTTCAAGTTTTATTCTTGCATGCCTTGATAAAAAAATAGATAAATTCAAAACAATAGGAAAAATGGGGACAGGAATTAAAGAAAAAATTTCCACAAACATAGGTGGGACTAGTTTTAAAGAACTCACAAAAATTTTAAAGCCATTAATAATAAAAACAAAAGGAAGAGAAGTTGAAATTAAACCCAAGATTGTTGTTTCAGTTACATTTCAAGAAATTCAAAAATCTCCTAAATATACCTCAGGGTTTGCATTACGTTTCCCAAGGCTTACAGCTCTGCGCCCTGACAAATCTCCAAGCGATGTAACAACTTTAGATGAAATAAAAAAAGAATATGAAGCTCAAAGAAAAAAATAAATTTTATAAACTACTTTTCTTATTTTAGATAATGAGAAAAGAGGTATTATTAATATTCTTATTTTCATTTATTATGAGTTTAAATTTTATAAGCTCAGAACATATTATTTCTCCGCCATCTTTTTCTGTGGGAATAGCTGAAGAATCTCAATTTACAATAACTATAAACAACAGCGACGCAGATAATATTACTGAAGTAAATATAACCTTACCTTCTTCATTAATTTTTGTTAATGGAACACAATCAACAAATTCAGTTTCAGAATTCACAAATACATCTGATACCCTCTCATGGAAAAATTCTTCATATGTTATTAGCTCTCAAGATTTAGGAGAAAATGTAAAAGACTTTTCTTTTAATGCCATCTCAACCTCCCTCGGAGATTTTAATTTAACTGTAAAAACAACAAATTCTACAAGCACAATAGAAACAAAAATTTCTTTAACAATTGCTGATACAGGAAATCCAGAGGTAACTCTTATTAATCCTTCAGATGGAATAGAGGATAACGACGGAATTCTTATTTTTGAATGTAGTGCTACAGATAATTTTGAATTGAGCACCTTAACTTTATACATCTGGGATTCAAACAATAGTGAAATATACAAAAATAGCACTAATATAAACGGAACAAGCAATGAAACAAGTTGGGATTACGCATTTGTTTCTGATGGAGATTACATTTGGAATTGTTTTGTTAATGACAGCTCTGGAAATTCTGATTGGGCATCAAATAGGACAATAACAATAAATACAAGCCCAATATGCACTCCAAACTGGAGTTGCACTGAATGGAGTGAATGCATAAACAACAGCCAAACAAGAATCTGTACTGATTTAAATTCTTGCAATGATCTTTCTGATAAACCTTCTGAAACACAGTCGTGTATACCATGTGTTCCTAACTGGGATTGCACTGCTTGGAGTCCAGAAGAATGTCCTAAAAATGAAACTCAAACAAGAATCTGTACTGATTTAAATGAATGTGGAACAGAAGAAGGAAAACCATCAGAGTCGAGAACATGTTCTTATGAAAAAAAATCTTCATTAATTTTTTTAATTATTGGAGTCTTAATATTATTTGTAGTTGTTTTAATGTTATTTTTATATTTAAAGAATAAAAACAAAACATCCCAAGCTTCTCAAACACCCCCTTCCCAACCTTTTAGCAAGCCGCCTTATGGAGGTTATCCTCCAAGTTCAACCCCTGCTCAACCAATTCCAAAAAGTTCAAATCAATATCCCTCTAAAAATTTTTAAAATAATTTTTAAATAAGATTTATAAATCTTTTTTCATTAAAAATAAAATGACAAAGTCAAGTAATTATAAAATTCAAAACATTGTTGCAACAACTTCTTTAGAAAAGCCAATTCCTTTAACAAAATTAGCAAGAACTCAACCAAATACAGAATATAATCCTGACACTTTTCCAGGATTAGTTCTTCGAATTAAGGAACCAAAATCTGCAGTTCTTGTTTTTTCTTCTGGAAATTTGGTTTGTACAGGAACAAAATCCTTAGGAGAAGTAAAAAAAGTTGTGGAGGCAGTAATAAAACAGCTTAAAAAAATAAATGTAAATATAACAATAGTTCCAAAAATAAATGTACAAAACATTGTTGCATCAGGAACAATTAATTTAAAGCTCAATTTAAACTTTTTAGGCTTGGAAATGGAAAATACAGAATATGAACCAGAACAATTTCCTGGCTTAGTATATAAATTGATAGAGCCAAATGCAACTTTCTTACTTTTTAGTAATGGAAAACTTGTCTGCACAGGAACAAAAAACAAAAAGCAGCTTGAAGAAAGTATGAGCAAACTTTTGAAAAATGTAAAAGAGGCATTGAAAAATTACAAAAAGTGATTTTAATCTTTTATAACCTCTTTTAATCCTGAGTTTGCCCTTTTATAAATTGTCTAAGGATTTTTAAATACCCTTTCTATCCTTAGAAACTCTTTTATCACTCCTTTATCTAGAAGTTTTCTACATAAAATTATAAATACTCCAAGATTTTTCAAAATTCATGGCTGAACAAGGAAAAAAAGAAGAATTAATTATTGAGGCAAAGAGCTTTTTTAATTTTTATAAAAAAGAGATTAAAGAGTCAATAAGAAAGACAAAAAAGGTTGTTTTT
>JAFCEY010000030.1 GCA_017608945.1 Candidatus Pacearchaeota archaeon
ATGAATGTAAAGTCAATAGATGTATTCCTCCTCCATTAAGTTATGAAAAAGGTTTGCTTTCTTTTTATATTATAGCAGGATTAATTATTGGAGGAGTGGCTTATTTAGTTTATTATATTTATAGAAATTTAAGAAGAAAGAGATTTGAAGGAGGATATTGATTTGTTAGTGAAAATTTATAAATTTCCTTTTATTGTTTAATTAATGGCTAGCAACCTAAAAAAAGCTGAGAGTTTAGAAAGGAAGGCAAAAAGATTAGAAAAAGAGAGTGGCAGATATTTAATCGGCCCTACACAAGGAGAAGTTGGTTGCTAGAATATATGAAAAAGCAGGAGATACATGGAGTGTTTTAGGGAGATATTCTCAAGCATTAGAAGATTATAACTTAGCTAAAAAATATGCTTATAACAAAAAAATTATAGGGAGGATTGAAAGAAAAATGAATAAAATTTATGAAAAATATAAGGAAAAGAGACCTAAGCTCAGAAAATTAAAAATTGCAGGTTTAGAAAAACGTCTTACTTTTGGAGTTTTATCAATTATGAGTCTTGCAATTTCTTTATTTTTTATTTCTGTTAGTTTAACAGGATATATTATTAATTTAAATTTTAAAGAAGTTTTTCCAATAGAAATCCTTTTGTTCTTTTTTGGTTTGGTTTTTGCATTTCTATATTTTAGAGAAAAAAAGAAAGAGAAGTGAAGTTACTTCTCTGAAAACATTTATTAATAACTTCTTATTTATTTAAAAAAAGAGGAAAATGCCTAAACCGAACATTGAAGATATTTTTAAAAAATATGGAGCAAAGATAGAAGGGAGAATTAAAACAGGAGATGTAGTGAAAAGTGATTATAGTAGAGAATATATTAAATTTAAAGAGGAACTTGCTCCTGAACTAGTTGGTTATGAGAGATTATGTATGAGTTTTGGGAATATTATAAAAGTAAAAGTGTCTCAAAAAGAAGAAGAAAAAATTAGACGATATCTTGAAATTTCTCATCTTGATATTGAGCCTTGGCAGGCTTTAACTTTAAGTATAATAGCTTTTTTGGGATTATTTCTTTTTGGCTTAATAATTTCTGTCGCTGTTATGTTAATTAAAGGTTTAGCAGGTTTTCCTTTTTTGTTTTTCTTTTTGATAATTGTTTCTTCTGTTTTTTTATTTTATTATCTTAATGGCTATCCCGCTAGGTTAGCAAATAAGTGGAGATTAAAGGCAAGCAGCCAAATGGTTCCTGCAATTTTATATGTTGTTGTTTATATGAGACATACTTCAAATCTTGAAAGAGCAATTTCTTTTGCTTCAGAGCATTTAGAGCTTCCTCTTGCACTTGATTTTAGGAAGATTTTTTATGATGTGGAGATTGGGAAATTTTCCACAATTAAAGAATCCTTAGATAATTATCTTGAAACTTGGCGTGATTACAGTCCAGAGTTTATTGAATCTTTTCATTTAATAGAGTCAAGTCTGTTCGAGCCAGATGAAGCAGGGAGAATAAAAACCCTTGAAAAAGCTTTGCAAGTAATTCTCGATGGTGTTCATGATAGAATGTTAAAATTCACTTATAGTGTAAGAAGTCCTATAACTAATGTTTATATGTTAGGAGTTGTTCTTCCAACTTTAGGTTTAGCTTTATTGCCTTTAATTTCTGCAATGCTTGGAGGGATGATTAATTGGATACATGTTTTTTTGTTGTTTAATGTAATAATTCCTTTTTTGGTTTTTTATTTAACAGACAAGGTTTTAATGTTAAGGCCTGGAGGTTATGGCGAAACTTCTTTATTAGAAAAAAATCCTTTGCATTATAAATATGAGAGTAAGGAATATTATTTTAAGGCTTTTCTTATTTGTCTACCTTTTTTTATTCTTGGACTTTTGCCTTTAATTTTTCAATACACCCCTTTGCCTGAAATTCTTGGGTTTCAAAAAGATTATGCTTTTTCTCAGCTTGGGATGAGCCTTTTTGGAGAAGAAAAAATTTTTGGTTTTATTTCAGTGGGAAATAAAGCAGTAGGACCTTTTGGAATTGGAGCATTAATTCTTAGCATGTTCATTCCTCTTGGATTAGCTTTATTTTTTTATATTGTTTATAAAAATAAAACTGAAGAATTGATTGTGGAAAGAGAAAAAACAAAACAACTTGAAAATGAATTTACTAATTCTCTATTTCAATTAGGTAACAGAATTGGAAATGGCACGCCTCCTGAAATCGCTTTTGGGAAAGTTGCTGAATCTTCTAAAGGACTTGTCACAGAAGATTTTTTCAGAAGAGTTAATTATAATATAATGCAATTGGGAATGGATGTCGAAAGAGCTATTTTTGACAAAAAAGTTGGAGCTATAATTCTTTATCCTTCTGAATTAATTGCTACAAGTATGAGAATTTTAATTGAGTCTTCAAAGAAAGGACTACAAGTGGCTGCTTCTAGTTTAATGAGTATTTCTGAGTATATGAAAAATATACAAAAGATAAATAATAGACTTAGAGATATGTTAGCAGAAATTATTTCAGATATGAAGAGTAATATGACTTTTCTTGCTCCTTTGCTTTCAGGAGTTGTAGTTGGCTTGGCTGCAATGATTACTTCTATTTTAGGTAAATTAAATTTAAATCTTCTTGGTTTGGAAGGTGTGGAAGCAGTAGGGATTGGGAATTTAGGAGATATTTTGAAGGTTTTTAATCTTGAAAAAATGATTCCACCATATTTTTTACAAATTGCAATTGGGATTTATATCATTGAGATAATTTTTATTTTAACTTCAACTCTTGTTACAATAAATTCAGGAGAGGATAAACTTGAAAAAACACATTTAATTGGAAAAAATCTTCAAAAGGGCATATCTTTATATTTTGTTGTTGGATTTTTAGCAACCTTAACCTTGTTTGTGTTAACCTCAGTTGTTTTAGGAAAGTTGTTTTAGTTCAATGCTAAAATTTATTAATCTCTTTTTATTTTTTATGTTATGAAAAAAAGAGGTATTGTAGCTGATTATCTTCCATGGCTTTTAATAGCCCTCGCATTCCTCGTGATAATGATACTTGTGATTTTTGTTCTTAAAGAAAAAGGATTTTCGTTAATAAATAAAATTAAGGATTTGTTAGGATAATGGCAAATTTGACAATAGAGCAATTAATAAAAATTATTTTAGGAATTTTTGTAGTTGCTGTTGTTGTTGCAGGAGTGTTTTTATTTTTTAAGTTTAATGTTATAGATTTTTTTAAAAATGTTTTAGGAGGAGAGGAATACAAAATAATCAAGATAATCAAGAAATTGAAATTAAGGAATTAGAACAGTCAAGGTTTTGCGAGGACTGCAAAAAGAATTTTTTTGACAAATGCTCTGAGGAGGAATGCTTTGAAATTGATGCTGAATTGAGAAAATTTGGAAAAAAATGCCAGTTTATCCGTGGAGGTCGCTGGTTTGGAAGAATTATCAATCCGAATCAATGTATTACCTTAACT
>JAFCEY010000031.1 GCA_017608945.1 Candidatus Pacearchaeota archaeon
AAACCAGTAGATGTTGAAATTAAATTAAAAAATAAATTAAATATTGATAGAAAAAAAGATAGAATAATTACTCCTTGGGGAATGAGGGCTGGCTTGAAAATGGCTAAAATTACAGGCAATGTCAAGATTCATAATAAAATTGACAAGATAATTAATGATGATGTAAAAGCATCAGAAGGAATTGAATACCTATATAAGAGTAATTTTGATGAATATGTTTTAAGTAAAATTTTGAGTGTGGGAGTTTTAGGCTTGAAAAAGAACAAAAAATTTGTTCCTACAAGGTGGAGCATTACAGCTACTGATGATACAATTGGAAAAATTTTATTGAATAAGGTTAAAGATTATAAATTACCTTATAATGACTTTCCCAAGAATTTGGAGTTATGAACTTTTTGAACTTTATCTTCCTAAAAGCACATGGAATCCTTCTTCAGAAATAAAAGCTTCAACAGATTTTGAAGGTTATGAAGGAAGAAAAAATTATGCCTTTGCTACTGGCGGAGGTTACTACGCAGCAAGATTACCAATTTTAGAATACTTAAATAAAATAAAAAGACAAGCTTCTGTTTTAGCAATTAGAATTGAAACTCCAAGTTATTGGGCTGGTTTAGGTGTGTGGGTTTGTCGTGAGGCATGTAGAAAGACACTAAATAAAGGAAAATTATCTTTCGCTTCAAAAGAAGAATTGCTAAAATGCACAAAAATTATCTCTAAGAAAAAATTTAATTTTTTAATTGATTATATATTAAAGAAGAGCAAATTATTGAATCAAATTCGCACACAAAAAAGAATTACTGAATTTTTTTAATTAATTTAAAATTCATAAAAATATTTCATACCAATTCTTGAACCTAAGCCAATGTCAATAGGAGCATAACCTGGATCATCTGATTTAAATGGTTTCCAATTATCTGGCTCTGCAACTACTACATTTTTATCTATGTTCTCAAGGTCAGGCTCTCTCATTTGCCAATAATACAAATTTCCCTCTTGTAATGGCATTGCAAAATAATTGCTCAATTGCCTTAATGCAGCATCTGCCATTTCTTCTTTAGTTGCATTTTTATTAACATTAACTTTCATAGCAACGCCATGGTCATTGTCTGTTACATAAACTCTTCCATCTTTATCTTGCACAAGAAAAAATGCATGTCCTGTTGAATCTTCGTCATAATAATCAACATTCCAAGATTTGTAGCCATACAACCGTGCGAGATAAGAATTCTTCCAAGCTAATTCATCACAGTCACCAAATCCATTTTCAATTGTCTCTTGAGGATTTCTTGGAGTTGTTGTGCCAGGTCCATAAACAGTATGAATTCCACTACTAAAAATTTTAGGTAAAGTGTTTGTATTTTTAACAACCTCATCAAAATTATCTCCAGGAGATGTATAGCCAAGAGATTCATCATCAAATAATTCAAAAGGCTTCTTTTCATAATCTTCTATTTTTGTTTCTAATCTATCTTTTTTTCTTCTTGAACCAAGGTATTTTACAAATCTCAAACCATAAAAATTTTCATTTTTTCCAAGATTAGCATATAGTTCCAACATAGCATTTCTATCAAAAAGATATTTGCTTCCTGAAATTATTGTTTTATTTTCATCACCAATAGAAGTAATGAACTTTGCGGTTGCATCTAAACTTTCAAAATCAGCACCAAATCCTATGTTTAATGCCTCTTCATCAAATTCTTTTCCTCTTTTTATGTTTTTGTTGGCAAAAATACTAAAGCCAATATCTTCAGAAGATGGGTGAAATATAAATTTGATTCCATAATTTGTTTCTCTCAAATCATCAAGAAAAAAATATTTTTCTTTGTTAAATTTTGTTTTTTCTTGATTCAATTCAGCATTAAGAGTAAGTAAGTCACTAACTTGAACAGTTCCAAGAAGCTTGTATCCTGTTTTATAATTGTCCCACATTACTTTGTTGTGTAATAAAGAACCATAGCCACCAAGAGTTCCAGTTGCTTCAATTCTTGCTTTTTCTTTTCCAAGAATTCCTGTTAAATTTTCTTCTCCTCCAAGAAAAAATTGTCCTGCTCTATAAATTTCTGATCTTGAGCTATTAATATTTTGATATCCAGTGTATGTTTTAAAATCATTTTTTATAAATGGTATTGGCTCTGGATTCCAAATAATTCTATATTTAACTCCTCCCATTGTTGTTGTCCAAACAGGGTCAGTATTAAAGATTATGTTAACCCCAAGTTTATGAGCAATATTTTTATTGATTCCTAAAATCCTTTCATAATCAAGGTTTTTTGTTTGCTTGTCAAAATAAACATCCATCTTTGATTCTCCATTAAAAAAAGCCATATCATATACAGGAGTTTCTGGAAGTTGCATAAAATTAACATTAATTCCTTCTGATTTGGCAGGTTGAGGTTGGCCTAAGAAAAAAAATAAAGCAGGAATTGAATATAAAAATGGTTTAAATGGAATTTTGAGTTTCATCCTAATTAATCTATTTTTAATACTTTATTATCTATAATTACTCTTTATAAAGGTTATTATTTTTTAGTAGTTATAACAGAAAAATATATGAATTCTTAATTAATATTTCTAGGTTTATTTTCTATCACACAGGAAGACATTAACCCTTAAAATCATCGTGGTTTTTTTCATTAAAACAAAATTCCCAAGGTTTTCTTCCCTTCTTTATCAATAATAATTTTGGAAATCCGCATTTTTCACAATTTTTATTTGCTTTTTTAATTAATCCATTTGGTGGAAGAGAAAAAGTTGTTTTACATTTTGGATATGCATCACAAGCCACGAAATATCTTCTATTTTTTTTAGAATAAATTATTGTTAAATGGCCTTTCTCACACACCGGACAAAGGTTTAATTTATTTTCTTCTCTTTGTTGTTCCCTTAATTTAACATTCGCATTCACAAGCTCTTTTCCAATATTTCCTTTTTTTTCATTAAATTGTTTAGCAATTGCTCT
>JAFCEY010000032.1 GCA_017608945.1 Candidatus Pacearchaeota archaeon
GCAACAAACCAGGTTATTGTTTCTCCAATTTCTCCTTTTTTATTCTGTCTTTGTATGGCTGCAGGATTCATAATCTGCAAGGAGTTTTTATTATACGACATTTTTTTCTGTCTTTTTTACAAGAGCCAAAATTTTAATTACATATTGATTGCCTTGCCTATCAATAACATAAAAACTTCTTTCAGCATAAGGACTTATTCTTTCTTCTGATTCCAATCTTTCCATGAATTCATTCCAAGGAAATGCTTCTCCAGGATCAAGTTTATAACCAGGAGCAACTTCTTCATGACCTAAAATATGTTCTCTATCTATAGGAATATTATATCTTGAGGCTATATCTGAAACTAAAAAAACTAAAGAATTAATTTGCTCTTCTGTAAAGTTTTCCCAAATTTTTCCTTTTGCCTCAACCCCTTTTCCTTGCTCATAACAAGAAGATTTAAATTCAGTTCCACACAAATATCCTAAATTAACTAACTCAATTCCAATAGATCTTTCATTAACATCAATGCAACAGGCTTCCAGCCTCTCAAATTTACATTCTTGTTTTAATAAACCTCTTTCATTAATACATTCCTCAGGACATTTTTCTCTTTCTTCTCCTTTTTCTACACATCCGGCATGCTCTGCTTTTTTATTTTCTTCTTTAAATGCCTTTCCTTCCAAAAACCCTTTAGGAACAATATTTTCTTCATTACCTGATGAGATTATCAAGCCATCTTTATCAATCATATAATGAACACTTAATCCCCTTTCTCTTAGTGTTTCAATTGCATCTTCTGCGCTCTCTGTTGCAGTATAATGAATAACAATCATGTTAATATCTCTTTTTTTCTCAAACCATTTTTTCTTCAAACCTTCTTCTAAAGTTGCAATGTTCTTTAAATTTACATTTCCCTTTTCAATACCAAGAATCTTTTCTCCAAGAGCATTGGGAACATTTTGATCAAATTTATAAAAATTAACTTCAAGGTAATATTGCTCTTCTTTATTCCAACCATGTTCATTTTCTGTTTTGAAGGTTATATGACATTCCTCCAAAAAATTATTTTTGAATTCTTCACTGAAAATATTTTCTTTTAAATAGCCTCCTTCAGCAAGACAATTTGCAATTTTATCAGCTAAAATATCTGCTTCAATTCCTCTAACATCATAAGGAGCTCCATAAAAACTAACTGCCATGTAACTAATGCCAGCAGCTACCATAAATAAAATAGCAAACCAATACAATGAAAGAATTTTACCTTTTTTATCCATTTTAAATTTCAGGTTTTTCCTCAATAAACAACATTAAATTATTTCCACTAAAATAACTACTATTAACAGAAACATCATTAAAAAAAGAATAAGAATAACCTCCTCTTTCTCTTAATTTAACCATTACAACATTATCGCTAATTTTAACTGCTTCATCAATTTTATCTTTTCCAAGCTCTTTCTCTGCTTTTTCAATTGCATCACCCATATTCAGAGAAATTTTCATTCCTGGTTTTGCTGCATCAATAATCAATGCTATTTGCTTTGCATATTTTTCTTCTAAAACAGCAGCACTCCCAATCCTTGAAAAAAGAAACAAAAATAACACACTTAAAAATACTAAATTAAGAACAATAAAAATGACATTTTCTACTAAAATAGTCCCTCTTTTAACAGACTTTCTTCCAGTAATAAACATAAAATTAAACAGAGAAAGATATTAATAAAATTATTGTTGGCTTTAATTATGCTTTTGTTATGAATTCATCACATTCAAGTTTTGAGATTTGATTGGATTTTAGGTAAGAAGGAAAAATAAAAACGTCTTTCTTAGCTAATCCCCACATTGCACTACTCTTAATCCCAGTCACAATAACATATTCATCATCATCTAAAATATAGTTATTATCAAGATCTATATTAAAAGTTCCTCCTCTTCTTATAAATTCATCAACGTTCGCAGAGTCATAAAGATAAGTGAAATAAGTCATGTCACCTTTATTAATATTTTCAAGATATTCAAGAGCTTCTCTATAACTAATTTTATAACCTTTGCTTAGGATTTTCTCATCAAATCTCACAATTGAACAAATAGCACAACTATTTTTACCCCATACTCCTTTCTCTCCTATTCCAAGGTAATTTAATTTCCCCTCTCCAAACATCCACCAACAATCAGCCATTTCATCTGCAATTGCTTTCATAATTTCTTCTTTATTGTTTGGATTTACTTTAACTGTTGTTGTTGGATTTATCCCTTCACATTTCCCTCCACCTGAAATACATAAATAATTTGTTTTACAATCAAGATATCCAACAAAACCCTTTGTAGTAGATTTTAATACAACAGATTCATGACATATTTGTTTGTCACTTTCTCTTCCCAGACCTAATCTAACTAAAAAAAATACTATCACAATAAAACTCATTATTAAAATTATGATTATAACTAACTGTCCGGTTGTTACATCTGCTTTTTTATTTTTTATTTTCATTCTTAAAAAAA
>JAFCEY010000033.1 GCA_017608945.1 Candidatus Pacearchaeota archaeon
TGTAATTTTAGCCATTTTCAAGCCAGCCCTCATTCCCCAAGGAGTAATTATTCTATCTTTTTTTCTATCAATATTTAATTTATTTTTTAATTTAATTTCAACATCTACTGGTTTAGAAGCAATGGCAATTTCTTGAGCTAATTCAATAAATTTTTTTCCTGTGTTGGAATTTAATCTAGCATCTTGGACTTTTGACTGGAATCTTGAATTCAGAAGATTGTTTCTTAATCTGAGAACATCATTAATGCTAAAGTTGTTATTAGCCCAATATTTCATATCATCGTAAAGCCATGCATTTTCATCTCTTTCCAATGGAGATATAATCCCAACATTGACTAAAGGATATTTTAACTTTGATCCTACAAAAACACTTGGTGGGGAATTGCTGTCAAGCCTCGAGACTCTTAAGTTTTTATACTTAAAGTTAATTTCAATTATCTTTTTTATTATTTCAAATTTAATGTTATTCATTTTTTCTTTCCATGAAATTTAAATTGAGTTATTTTTAGATGAAGAAGATTCTATTAATACATTTACTTTTCCCATTTCACTGAGATACATTTTTGTTAAATCTTTTTTAAGATTTATTACTAATAAAAAGAACTTTCCATTATAAACTCCATCAATTCCTTCTTCTGATTTTTTTAATAAATAATAAATAAGAGATTTTGAATAATATGGGCTTAATTTTAATAATTCCATTGTTATTTTGTTGTTATTTTTTTCAAAAAAACCATCAACAGCAACTCTTCTTTCTTTATTAAGGATAACTCCGTAAAATTCATTAATTTCTCCAATAATTCTTCCTTTTTTCTCTCTTTCTTCATCTATTAAAAGCCATCCTTTTTCAAAATAGTCCATCCCTTTAAAAGAATATGAGCTGAAAAACCAGTGCAATTCGGGATTTATCATTCCTTTTCTTCTGTTTCTTATAAATTCTTCAATTATATTTTCTATATTCATAGTTTTAAAGTGATTAGTGATTTATTTAATAAGTAGGGAATAAAATGTATCTTCAATTTTTTCAAAATCTAAAAAATTCCTTCTTATAAAAATTTCAAATTTGTGACAAATATCTTCTTTTTCAAGAATAACCTTGCTTGCTTTCAAAATTCCATAATCATTTGAAGCTAAAGCAACAGGGCCGGTTTTTTTTGCTCTGCTCATTCCTTGAATTAAAATATTAAAATCTATATAACTGAGATTATATTCTTTTTTGAGGTCAAGATATTTATTATAAAGATATTGATATGAATTTTGTTCTTTGTCATTTAATTGAAAAATTCTGTTATTGGTAAGAAAAGTGTTAACTAAGCGATTTCTTTCTTTTTTTGTTTTTATTCTTTCTCTGTGCAAATTCAATATTTCTTTATGGTTAGGAAAAATGCAACTTATCATTTTAACTTTTTTTGGAGGATAACCTTTACTTTTTTGAAGTTCATTAAATACACCCAAGGAAATGTAAAAATTACTTTTTTCAATATAATTTCTTATTAAAGAATAAAAGTTTCTATCTTTTTTTGCAGCTTCAATTTTTTCTTTTATTGTATTTAATTTTTTATTTCCATTAAGGCTCCGGATAATTGCACTAGAATCAAATATAATTGGATATTGTTTTTTTGCTAATTCTTCTAAGGAGAATTTGTTATTTTGATTTTTTATTTCCATTTTAATTCATTAAAATATCCCACGTTTAAATATTCCCTTATCTTTAATTTCAAAATTTATTTCTTTTTTAGGTAAACTTCTGTGTTTTAGTAAAATTGCTTTTTTCTTGCCTTTTTCATTTCTTAACTCAATAATACATTTACTCCAATATTGAAATATATTTCCTCCAACAATATTTACTTGTTTTTCAATTCCTTTTTTTAATTCTTCTTGAGGCAAGAATTCGCTGTATACTTGATTTGTGATAATAATTGGAATATTTTGTTTTCTTGATATTTCAGAAAGAATTCTCATTTGTTTTGCAATCTCTCTGTTCACTTCTTTAACTTTTTTATCACTATCTGACTTTGTTGCGTCTCCTAATTCTAATCTGTAATGCATTGCCATACTATCAATTATAATTAAACTGAAAAGTTCTTTTTTTATTTTTTGTAAAAGGCTATTTAAGATTTTCTTTTGCTCTTGAAAATTTGTTGGTTTTAAAAGAAATATATTTTTCAAAATTTCTTCATAGCTCTCTCCGACAATTTGCTTAACTCTTTCTAAAGAAAATCCTCCCTCTGTATCAATGAATAAAACCTTGTTTCCTTTTTTTGCCTGGCTACAAGAAGCCAAAATAACAAAATTTGTTTTTCCACTTCCTGGAGGACCAGCAATCATGGTTATTATATCTTTTTCATAACCCCCATAAAGCCATTTGTTGAGGTCATAACTTCCTGTGGAAATTTTATTTGAGCCCATAATTTACCTAAGAAAAGCAAATTAATAAGGATTATTATTCTC
>JAFCEY010000034.1 GCA_017608945.1 Candidatus Pacearchaeota archaeon
ATTTTTTCATAAAATTTTAAAGAAAAACAAAATTATAAGTTTTATTATCCTAAATTATCTAAAAAACTGCGCAAATTTTTTTCCCTTTTTTCTTGCCTGTTCTAAAGTTATGACAAAATTTTGTCCAACATCTTTTAATTGTTTTGGATTAATGAAAAGCCATCCTTCTCTATTAAATCTCAAAGCAAGAACAGGTTTTAATCCAAAAATTTCTGAAAAGATAATAAAATCTTCTATCTGTTTTTTTGACATATACTTTACTGGCTTTTTACTTGATTTAACTTCAATTGCATATTTTCTACCTTTTCCCGCTTTTCCTGCAATTAAATCGCATTCTGCTCCGTCCATCATGCCGCTTCCAGCAACTCTAACTGCACGATAATTATTTTCAATAAACTTCTGAAAAAGTTCCCTTTCAGTTTTATTTCCCTTTACTTTATTTTTTGGCATGTTTCTCTTTTTATTTACATTATTCAGTTAATCTCTAATTTCATATCACAAGATACTTCTCATAAATCATGTCGTCTGACATTTTGACATAAGCGAATGAAGTTCATTTAATTCTCAGTTTATTTAATCCTCACAAATCTCTTGCTTGTAAAGTTCTTCTTTTATTTGCTTTAGCTCTTTTTATTGCCTCTAACAAAAGCTCTTCAACTTTTCTTTCAAGAGCCATTCCCATCTCTTCTGCAACACTACTTATAGAGTTTTCTTTATCAAGCTCTTTTACAACTTTCCTGATGTTTGATTTTATGATTAGTGCCATTTTTATTTATTTTATTTTCTCTAAAAGTTTAATTATTTTATCTTTTCCTGCTGTCAGGATTAAAGTTGCAAGCCTAGGGCCTTTGTTTTTTCCTATAATAACTTTGTAAGCAGCATTAAAAAATTCTGTGTTTTTAATTCCAAGTTTATTGCATATATTATAAAACTCATTAAATAATTGCTCCTCAGTAAAATCTCGCTTTTTCAGCCTTTCTTTCAGTTCTACAAGAGCTTCTCTTTCTTTTTCATTTAATTTTATGTTAATTTCTTCCTGGATTTGAAATTTAAAATCCTCAGGTGCATATTTTTCAAGCCATTTAGAAACTTTCTTTGCTCTTTTTTTTGATTCTAAATTTAAATTTTTGGTTTTTCCAGTCTGAATAATTGTAATTAAATGCCTAAAACTTATTCGAGAAGGTTTTTTCTTGCTCACTTTTTTAATTTGTGATAATTCGTAAATTCTTTTTTCCTGAGAACTTGCTTTGTTTTCATAATATTTTTTTTCCAGGGCATCATATTCTTCATAAATTTTTATAACATCATTATCAAAGCTTATCTGAAATCCACGATTTGGCCGAGTGCTGGCAAATATATACCTCAAAACTTCTGGTTCATAAATTTCTTCAACATCATCTAAAGTCAAAATATTTCCTTTTGAACTTGAAAATTCTTTTCCTCCTTTTATTTTAATCCAATCATAAAAAACATATAACGGAGGCTCATAGTTGTAAATTTTTTTTGCAATTTCTTTTCCAGTCATGTAACTTCCCCCATATACGCTATGGTCTATGCCACCAGGTTCAAAATCAACTTTCTCATAAGACCATCTCATTGGCCAATCAACTCTCCATTTCAACTTAACAAACCCTTTTTTTCTAAAATCAAATTTTCCTTTAAATCCACATTTGCATTCATATTCAATTTCATATTCTTTATAATTCAAAATATTGGTAGTATCTTTTTTGCATTTTTCACAATAAATTTCTATAGGATACCAATCTTTTCTTAGTGATTCTTTTCTATATTTATTCAGAATTTCTTTAATCTCTTCTTTTTTGTCTAATGTAATTTTTATCAACTTGGCATACTTGCATTTTTTATACATCTCACTTTGTTTAATAAATTTTGGTTTTATATTCACTTTTTTCAAAGAATTCTCAAATTGTTTTTCAAAAACTTCTGCATAATTATTTTTTCTTTTTTTGGAAGGAGAAGGAATTTCGCTCAAAGGCATTCCAAGATATTTTTCATAAGATTTAGGATTTGGAATATTTACAGGAACCCTACGAAGCCTATCATAATCATCCCAAGAATAAATAAAGCGAACTTTTTTTCCTTTGTCCTTTAATGCTTTTACAACTAATTCAGTAGTTATGACTTCTCTAAAATTTCCTATATGAATTGTTCCTGAGGGAGTTATACCAGAAGCACAAACATATTGTCTTTTATTAGGTTTCTCTTTAATTATTTTTTCAGCAATTGCATCAGCCCAAAAAAATTTTTCCATAATCTAAATATAATTTTTTTATTTATAAAATCTCTTTTTATCAAGTTCTTTATTCAAAATTTTATCAACAAACATGGATATATTTTATTTTTTCAAAATTTTCCTGCAATTTTTGAACCTTGCAAAACAATTTCCTAAGTTGCTCATTTTTTACTTTGTATTCTCCTAAAAGTTGTTTAATAACAAGCTCAGAATCAAGATAGCAAGTAATTTCTTTTTTAGTAAATTTGGATGCTAATTCTAAGGCTTTTATTAGAGCTTTATATTCTGCAATATTATTCGTTGCTCTGCCAATTTTCTCGCTATATTTTTTGAGAATTTTTCCATCTTTTCTTATTATAATTCCAATAGCTGCAGGACCAGGATTTCCTCTTGCTCCTCCATCAGAATTTGTACAAATCATTTTAAAATTAAATATGTAAAACTTTGAATGTCCTAAAACCTTGAAATCTCTCTTCTTTAATTTCAACATTTTTTATTTGGGCATGACGCGGACCTTTTTTGCAGAGCTCAATCATTTTATCAACATCATTAGTATCACCTTCCAAGAAAACTTCCACCCTACCATCTTCTAAATTCCTTACAAATCCCTTAACATTATACCTTTCAGCATTTTCTTTAATAAAAGCTCTGAAAAAGACTCCTTGAACAACCCCATTAATATACAAACGAACAGATTTTTTCATGTTATAGGTTATCTAAAGGACTTTTTATATTTTTTATTGATGCCTGTGAAATTTGGGTATATCTTTGGGTGGTTTTAATATCTGAATGACCTAATAATTTTTGTATAATTCTTAAATCAGTTCCTTGCTCTAAAAGATGGGTTGCAAATGAATGTCTTAATGTGTGTGGAGAGACATTCTTTTTTATTTTAGCTTTTTTTGTAGCATTTTTTACAATTTTTTGGATTGTTGCAGTAGTCAATTTTCCTCTTCTTGATGAAGGAAATAAAATTTCGTTTTCATTTATCCCACAATATTTTTCTAATTCATGAACTAATGAATCTGGAATTTTAACAAATCTATCTTTCCTCCCTTTTGTTAATCTTATTTTTATTAATCCTTCACGAAAATTAATATCTCCTTTTTTTAAGTTGACAATTTCAGAAACACGCAAACCACATCCATATAATAATTTAATAATCAGTTTATGCTTCATATTTAGGGTAGAATTAATTAATCTTTTGATTTCCTCAATTGTCAAAATTTCAGGGATTGTCTTATTTCTTTTTGGCCGAGGGATATAGATTTTCTGTTTTAAAACTTTATCAAAGAAAAAAGATAGCGCAAATACACTATGAGCTATAGTTGATGGATTTTTCTGTTTTATTTCTTTTTGTAT
>JAFCEY010000010.1 GCA_017608945.1 Candidatus Pacearchaeota archaeon
GGAATTTCAGAAGAAATCAAATTAAATGAAAATGAGTTTTTAATATTAAATCTTAATAAATACAAATAAAATGAAAAAAATTTTAAAAGAAAAAAGAGCAGATATTCCAGTTACAATTTTAGTTTTAGGGGTTTTGGTGATATGTGCATTGGCAATTGTTAGTTTTATAGTCTCTAAAAATAAAAGCGAAGAAAATCCTTTAGGAATTGAGACTATTGAAGCAGTTAATTCTGATTTTGAAAAATTTCAGTTTTATAAAAATTTAGGGTTTTCAAATGAAGAAGCTGCAGAAAAAATTAATGCAACAATTGAAGGAAATTTTTTAGTGATAAAAAAACAAGAGCCAAAAAAGATTCTCTCTGTTGAATATAGAAAAAGAACTTAGCAAAAAGTTTTATAAATATCATAATCTTAAATTTTTCATGAATAAAAGAGGTCAGGAATTAACAACTAGTACAATTATATTAATTATTCTTGGAGTTGTTATTCTTACTGTACTTATAGTTGGCTTTACTATGGGCTGGGGGAATTTGAAAGAAAGAATCTCTACTGGGAAAAATAATGTAAACATAATCTCTCAAGCGTGTGCTACTGCTTGCATAACTAGAAGCACTTATGATTTTTGTAATAAAAAGAGAGAATTGAGGAGTGATGAAGAAACTATAAAAAATGTGACATGTTATTGGTTAGCTGAGAATAAACCACAGTATGGAATAGAAAAATGTCCAGAGATTAGTTGTTAAGTTGTTTTTAATGCTGAGAATTGTGAGCCTGGAAAGGTTCTTCAGGTTTTAGAAGCAAGAACTCTTAAACATAGTAATTGTTAAACAAAGAAATGTCAGATAGTTATGCCTTTCCCCAAAAAAGAATAAAAAAGAAGCATAAAAAGAAAGAGAGAAAAAAACATCCTTATAAGAAAGGAGGGAAAAGAAGAACGCAGAAATAATTATCCTCACTTTCATTCGCAATTGATATAAAATAATTAATAGAAGAAAAAACATTTGGAATAATTATTTAATTTTTTCATTAACTATTTTTAAAATTTCGAACACGAAGTGGAGACGTTAATGAGTGAGCGCTGATAGGTGTGAGAGAAATAGAAACAATTTATAAATATAATTGAATTTTTTAATCTATGATTGAGATCATTTTTTTATTGGCTTTAGCATTAATTTGGACTATTTTTGCAGTGATTCAGGATTTAAAAAGCAGAGAAATAGCAAATTGGTTAAATTTCTCTTTAATTCTTTTTGCATTAAGCTTTAGATTTTTTTATTCTCTTTTTAATGATAATTTTAATTTTCTTTATCAAGGGCTAATAGGTTTGGGAATTTTTTTTGTTTTAGGAAATTTATTTTATTATGGAAAGATTTTTGCTGGAGGAGATGCAAAATTAATGATTGCTCTTGGAAGTATTTTATTTTTATATAATGATTTCTTTTCTAACATTAGAATTCTCTTTCTCTTTCTTTTTCTCTTTCTTTTTTCAGGAGCTTTTTACGGGCTGTTTGCAAGTTTCGTCATTACTTCAAAAAATATTAAAAAATTCAAAAAAGAATTTTTAAGAATAATAAAAAGAAAAGAGATTAAAATTTATTTTATAATTCTTTTTACAACTTTTTTAGTATTCCTTTTAATTTTTCAGTCCAGATTTATTTTTGTGACTTGGATATTTTTTATTTTGTTTCTTACTTTATACCTTTTTATTTATGCGAAGGCCATTGATAGGTCATGCATGATTAAAAAAATAAGAACAAGAGAGTTAAGAGAAGGTGATTGGCTTTATAAAGATTTGAAGGTTGGCGATAAAATTATTAAGGCAAATTGGAATGGTTTAACCAAGGAAGAAATTGGGCTATTAAGAAAAAAACGTAGATATGTTGTAATTAAACAAGGCGTGGCATTTAGTCCTGCATTTTTAATTAGCATTATTTTTTTAAGTTACATTGTTCTTTTTAATCCGAATCTTATAAATTTTTATGGAATTCTTTTTGGAAGATGATAAATTTTTTCTTCTCTTTTTTTTAATTTTTCTCTAGATTTTTTTTCAAATTCTTTTTGTATTTTTATTAATTCCTCTTCACTTGCTTTATGTCTTTCTGATTTTGTTGGCTTTTCGTAAACAGGGAGAATATTTATAAAACCGTGTCCAAATAATTCAGAAGAAAAAACTCTGATTTCTTTTGGATTAAATTTTTCTTTTATTTTTTTAGATACTTTTTCAACAAATGTTTGGATATTTTTTGGAATTTCTTTTTTAGGTTGATGTTCTTTTGGAATTATTAATGTGTGAGCTTTTGAAATAGGATTAATTTCTAAAACCGCTACTGCTTCATTACTTTCATCTACTTTATATGATTTTATCTTTTCAGAAGTAATTAGGCAGAAGATACATTCTTGTTGTGGTATGAGTTTATTTTTCTTTAAAAATTCTTCAAGTTGCTGAGGATTCATAGACAAAATTTGTTGCTTTGCAAATTCTTTTTTTTCTTCTGGAAATGTTTTTTCTATCTGATTTATTATTTGATTCTTAATTTCTTCACTTTCTTTTTCAGATAACATAACAATTTACCCTAAAAAAGATTTATAAATATAACTATAGAATGTTCTAAGACTTATAATTTATCCAAATGCTTTCCTTATATCTATGACCTGAATAGAACTAATATCTTCTATTTTTTCAAGTTTTTTTTCTAATTCATCGAGGGATTTTTCTTCGGACCATAAAAAAAGAGCAATTAAAGCTTTTAATCCAAAAGCAATTGGTTCTTCTTCAAAACTGCAATTTTTTCCGCCTTCTCTTATTATTATTTCCTTAGCCTCTTTCTTTATTTTTTCGAGATTTGCATTTGGGGAAGAAGGCATTACTTTTATTTTTACTGCCATAACCATAAGTTTTTTTTATAAATTATCTTTATAAATCTTATTGAATAACAATACTTAAAAATAATTCTTATTTTAACTTTATATGTTAGAAAATTATGATAAAGTTTTAGAGAAAATTTCTAAATATTCTGGATTGGAAAAAGGAGAGATAGAAAAAAAAATTGAGGCTAAAAGAGCTAAACTTTCAGGTTTAATAAGTAAGGAAGGAGCAGCACAGGTTGTTGCAGCTGAACTTGGAATTTCTTTTGATAATGAGAAACTTAAGATTGAAGAACTCTTGCCAGGTATGAGAAAAGTTAATTTTGTTGGAAAAGTTATTGAAATTTCTCCGGTTAGGGAATTTATAAAGAATGATAGAAAAGGAAAAGTTGTAAATCTTTTTCTTTCAGACGAAACTGGAAATATTAAGACAATTTTATGGGATCTTAATCACATAGACTTAATAGAAAAAAATAAGATTAAAGAAGGTGATGTTGTAGAAATATCCAATGCTAGTGTTAGGGGAAATGAGGTTCATTTGGGAAGTTTTTCTGAATTAAAATTAAGCGAAGAAGTTTTAGGGGATGTTTGCACAGAAAAACTTTTTAGAGAAAAGGAAATAAATGAATTAGGCGTCTCAGACAATATAAAGGTTAGAGCTTTTATTGTCCAAATTTTTGAGCCAAAATTTTTTAATGTTTGTCCAGAATGTAAGAAAAAAGCCTCTATACAAGAAGGAAATTTTTTTTGTAACACTCATGGAAAGATTGTTCCCGAAAAGAGATGTGTAATTAATTTTATAATTGATGATGGAACAGAAACTATTAGGGCTGTTTTGTTTAATGAAAATTTAAAAGAATTTGGGATAAGTTTAGAGAATTTTTCTGAAAAGAAAGATGAGTTTTTAGGAAAGGAATTATATTTTTTGGGAAGTGTTAGGAAAAATAAATTTTTTAATGTTAATGAGTTTATTATTGAAAAAATAGAGGAAATAAATCTTGATGAATTAATAGAGAAAATGGGAAAAATTAATCATTAGATTCCTTCATATTCTTTTATTATAATCTTTTTCCATTTACCTTTGTGCATCTTAATATTCTTATTGAAGAACCATCATAACTATCATCTTCATAAATAATTTTGTCTTTTAAATAAAAAACATCTTTTTAATATTTTTTGGAATTCTATTTCTTTTTTGTACAAGATTGTTTTTATAGCTTCGCTTAATTCCATTTTATTTTTTGAAAAGGTAATTATTTAAATTTAATCTCTATAAAATTAATATGCTGAATAGGACCCATCTTGCTGTGACTGCTTTTTTTGTTTTAATTCTCATCTCTATTGTAGAACATAAATTTGTTTTTGTGCTGGTTGTGTTTTTTGCAGCATTAATTCCTGATATTGATTTTAAAAATTCTAAAGTAGGAAGAAAAAAATTTTTTAGATTTTTACAATTTTTTGTTAAACACAGAGGCATATTTCATAGTTTTACCTTTTTAGCATTAATCAGCCTATTTTTTGTTTTATTTTTTCCTATTGTTGCTTTTCCTTTTTTTCTTGGGTATGGTTTACATTTATTTGCTGATAGTTTCACTTTACAAGGCATTAAACCATTTTATCCGTGGAGAAAAAGGATTTCTGGAAAAATAAGGACAGGAGGAAAAATAGAAACAGGTATTTTTGTATTTTTTATTTTGGCTGATTTGCTTTTATTAATAATCAAATTAGCTGAAGTTTTTGATGCAGAAATTAGAGATTTATTTATCATTCTAATATATTCCTAAAATTTGTATAATCTTTATAAACTTTCTGTATTATTATTTTTTATGACAAAAAAAGATAATGTGGAAAAGATTGAAGAACCCAAACTCACAGATTTACCTGGGATTGGACCTGCTGTTGCATCAAAACTTGAATCTGCAGGGATATGCGATTTAATGTCTTTGGCAGTTACATCTCCTTCTCAGCTTGCAGATATTGCAGGAGTAAGTACAGGGGTTGCGAGGAAAGCTATTCAGGCAGCAAGAAAAATGCTTGATTTAGGTTTTGTTGATGGACTTGAGTATGCTAAAAAGAGGGAAGATGTCATTAATATAGCAACAGGTAGCAAAAATCTTGATGAGCTTTTAGGGGGGAGAGGCATTGAGAGTAGAGCTGTCACAGAAGCTTTTGGAGCTTATGGGAGTGGAAAAACACAATTAGGTTTAACATTAGCAGTTAATGTTCAACTTCCTGTGGAAAAAGGAGGGGCAAATGGAAAAGCAGTTTTTATTGACACTGAAGGGACTTTTAAGCCTTCACGTGTTAAACAAATCGCTCAAAACATAGGAGCTAATCCTGAAAAAGTTTTAAAAAACATTTTCGTTGCAAGAGCATTTAATTCTGACCACCAAATTTTATTGCTTGAAAAAATAAGTGATATTATTAATAATGGAGAGCCAATAAAATTGTTAATTATTGATTCTTTAACAGCTCATTTTAGAGCAGAATTTACTGGTAGAGGTCAATTAGCAGACAGACAACAAAAACTAAATAGATATCTCCATAATTTAATAAGATTGGCTGAGCAGTATAATCTTGCTGTTTATGTTACTAATCAGGTAATGGCAAATCCTGCTATGATGTTTGGTGACCCTACAAGTCCTATTGGAGGGCATGTGCTTGGACATGCTTCAACTTACAGAATTTATTTGCGAAGAGGAAAAAAAGATTCCCGTGTGGCAAAGCTAATTGATTCTCCAAATCTGCCAGATAATGAGACAATTTTCTTTATAACAAGTGCAGGTGTAAGGGATGAATAAAAAGTTCTTAATCTATTTTAAAAATAAAACCAAAGGAGAAAGTGCCCAGACCAAGATTTGAACTTGGGCTTCAGGTTCCGCAAACCTGCGTTCTATCCTGACTAAACTATCTGGGCATTAATTTTCTTCTGCAAAGAGGTTTTTATATTAAAGACCATAATCTTATCTTTTATTAGTTAATAATATTTTAAACATTTGCCAAACTTAAAAACAGCAATCTTTTTAATTGCCTTTGATTTTTTTTAAAAAATGGAAACAAAGATAATTGCTGATTTACATATTCATTCCCGTTTTTCTAGAGCTACAAGCAAGGATATAAATTTGGAGAATTTAGAAAAATATGCGAGAATCAAAGGGCTTAATTTATTAGGGACAGGAGATTTTCAACATCCATCTTGGTTTAAAGAGCTTAGTAAATTAGAAGAAAGAGAAGGAATAGTTTATACAAAAACAGGATTTCCTTTTTTATGGCAAACAGAAATAAGTTTAATGTATAATCAAGATGGAAAAGGGAGAAGAATTCATTATATTATCCTTGCCCCAAATAAAGAAGTTGTTAAACAAATAATTAATTTTTTGTCAAAAAAGGGAAGGATAGATTATGATGGTAGGCCAATTTTTGGATTTTCATCTGTTGAGCTTGTAGAAGAACTAATGAAAATCTCAGAAAATATAGAAATAATCCCTGCGCATTGTATGACTCCTTGGTTTGGAATTTTTGGAAGCAAGACTGGTTTTAACAGCTTAAAAGAATGCTTTCAAGATAAAACAGATAAAATACATGCTGTTGAATCTGGGATGTCTGCTGACCCTGAAATGTTAAGAAGATTTTCTTTTTTAAATAAAAAGGCAATTGTTTCCTTTTCTGATTTACATTCTTTTTGGCCCTGGAGAATTGGTAGAGAAGCTGTTATTTTTAATGCAAATAAAGAATTATCTTACAAAGATATTTTAAAACAAATAAGAGAAAATTCTTTTAAAGCAACAATAGAAACAAAGCCAGCATATGGGAGATATCATTATGATGGACATAGATTTTGTAATTTTTCATGTTCTCCTGAAGAAACAAAAAGACTTAATGGAATCTGTCCTGTATGTAAGAGACCCTTGACAATAGGTGTTGAAAATAGAGTAGATGAATTAGCTGATCAGAAATCAGAGCAATTTAATAAAAAACCTTATTATGAACTTATTCCTTTACATGAATTAATTGCATTGGCAAAAGCCTCAACATTATCCTCAAGAAAGACCTGGCTTATTTACAATCAGTTAATAGAAAAATTTGAAAACGAGTTTAATGTCCTGCTTGATATTGATAAAAATGAATTAATGAAATTTTTAGATGATGAGCAGCTTGTGAAATTAATTATCAATAATAGGAATGGGAATCTAAAAATAAAGCCTGGTTATGATGGGGTTTATGGAGAGGTATTGTTAGGAGAAAAACAAATGAGATTGTTTTGAGAAATCCATAAAAGCCTAAAATGCTTTTTGGATTCTTCTTTTATTTTATTTAAATAATACCTTATTGCCTCTTTTTTCAAAATATTCCATAATTTTTGGTTCAATAAATCCATCTAAATATGAAATATTGTCAAATAAATTTTCTACCTTATATTTTGTCTTTTTTTCTCTAACTTCATAAGCTTTTTGTACTAAAGAACTATATTCTTCAAGTTCTAATTTTTTAGATAATTCATAAATTTCTTTGTAAGTTAATGGGAATTCTTTAAGTTGTAGTATTTCCAAATCTCTAGTCCCAAATAAACATGATTTATGAAACTCAAAAGAAGCTGTTTCAAAATCTTTATTGCTGTGAGAGACTACAGAAGCAAGAGCATATCCCAAATTGAATCTTAAATCTTGGATTAAGTCTATGACTTTTATTTCAGGTATATCCATTTTTTCTATTATTTTCTCTCCTAATAATGTTTTTCCTACTGTTGCTAATTCACGAAGATAAAGAGATTTTTGGAATGGTGTATCAATATCCCCCTTAATAAAACTTTCATATTCAAAAGGGTATATCTTAATTTTACTTTCTTGTATAGCTTTACTTATTTCACTTCTTCCTATATATCTATTTTTTGGAATTAAAACGCCAATTTCAAAATCACTTTTTTTTAAAAAGTCGTCTCTTGCTCTTGAGCCATAAATAAATACAGAGAGAGGATTACAGATTTTCTCTAATTTACTTAGAATTCTATTTAATTTTTTCATTGCAAGATTATTTGAGATTTAATATATATTCTTTTAGGTGTGGGTGGAATGAGGTTGTGAAATGTTTTTCAAGATCCTCAGGAGAGACCCATTTTAACTCAACTAAATCGTCTGCAGCTTTTTCTTTTCCTCCAATAACCTCACATAGATAATATATAGCTAAGAGATTCTTTTTTTCAGGGTATATTTTTGCAAAAATTGCCCCTAAACTTTCAACTTTAAGCCCTGTTTTTTCTTTTATTTTTTCTTTTAATGTTTTTTCTAAATTGTCTCCTTGTGAGACTTTTCCTCCAGGAAAACACCATGTTAGTTTTGGAATATAAGGGTCATTTTCTCTTCTTCCAATAAGAATTCTTCTTTTTTTTGGGTCAAAAACCACCCCTAAAAGTATTACCTCAAATCCATCTTCCATTTTAAAATTATCACCCTAGAAGTATTTTTAAATCTTTGGTTACACTATCATATGATAAAAGTTATTTTTTATACTGAAATTCCAATCCCTTTTTCTTTGCCTCTTTTTCTATTTCATAAAGAATTTCTTTAAGCTTATTATCTGCTATTTTTAGGTCTCTTGCTTTTGTTTTAAGGGAATATCTTCCTCCTCCAAGATATTTAATTTCACAATCTTCTCTTGAAAGAATTTCTTTTATTAATTCTAAACCATTTGGATTTGTTGTTGATAAGAAAATCTCTTTTTTTATAGAAATTTCTTTTTGTTTTTGAGATTTTAAGATGTTAAGTATTTTTTGAGAATCATTTTTTCCTACAAATTTTTCAAGTTTTTTTGGATTTTCTTTTGCTTCTTGTATAAAGTCATAGAGGCTCTTTTGCTTTGTTATTTCCCTGATTACATGTTCAGTTTTTTCTTTTAAAATGCTTTTTAATATGCTAATATAGCCTTTTTCTTGTTTGTCTTTTTCAAGGGCTTCTTTTTTCTCTTTTTGTGTTACTCTTCTTAAAGATAATTCAATATTTCCTCTTGGTGTTATTCTTAAAACCTTACAAACAATCCTCTTTTTCGGAAAAACATAATCTCGTAGATTTCTTATTCTTCCTGGAGATATTTCGCTAAGCACTATACTTCCCTCTATTTCCTTGCCTTCTGAGAATATTTTTACAAATACATTTGTTCCTATAATTTTTTCAACAGTGCATATAACTATATCTCCTTGTTCAAGCATAACTTAAGAAAAAATAGAGAGGTTTTAAATCTTTACTACTTCTATTTCAAGATGTTTTTTGAGAGTTTCTATAAACTCTTGCTCTTTTTCTTGAAGTATCGTACAACCTGCAGCAGACCTGTGGCCTCCAACTTCTCCTCCAATTTTTCTTACTATATTATTCAAAATTTCCCTTACATTCCTTTCTGATTCCCCAACACTTCTTGCAGAAATCTTAATTTTATTTTCATAATAAGCCATTGTTACAATTATTGTTCCTTTTTCATATACTGAAGAATTTGAAATAATGCTTGCTATTGTTCCAATTATTGTATCTTTTACTTTGTTTTTGGCATTAATTATAACAAAATTTTGTCCTTCTATTTTTTTTAATTCAGAGACAAATTTTAATGCAGAAATAATCAACTGTTTGTATTTTATGTAAATGTAATCTGCTCTTTTCTTTATTTTTGGAATTTCCATGCAGTATTGTAGGGCAATATGTGGTTCTCCTAGTCTTGAGCACGCATTAATCATTGCACTTATTTCTCTGGCATCTTCTAGTTTATTAAACATTTTAATTAAAAATATATCTCCAATTATTTCTTTATTTTTAGCTCTAGGGTTCCTTAACATTATTGATGTTACAAGCCCGGACATTTCTTCGTTATTTAATTCAATCAAGCTCTTGTACTTGCCATTCTGTAAATTTATTCCCGCTTCTCTTAATAATTCAATTACACCTTCAGGATTTCCTGTTACACCCGGAATATAGGGATCAGAACAATATTCAAGAACTTTGTTTATTGGACGGGTTGAAGGATATATCAATAAGCCTCTTTTTCTTTTAATTTCTCCATCATTTAAGATTTCATTATTCAGTTTTTCTATGTTCTTTTCTAAGGAATCGCCAACCATTCCTAATATTGCAAGTTTGGCAAGATTATTATCCTGTTGTTTCAAAATCTCTTTACAAAAAAGATAAGTTAAACCAGAACAACTTATTTTCTCTTTGCTATTTAATTCCGGATTGATTATAGACACATTTTCTGGAATTTCTTCAGTTATCTCATGATGGTCTATTATGAAAACTTCTAAATTTGCATTTTTTATTTCTTCTAAACTTCCAGAAGCTAAATCTAAAAATAAAATTATCTCATTTTCACTTTTAGATAAATTTTCAATAAATCCTTCTTCTATTCTTTTTATTATTTTTACTGAAAAAATTTTATTTAATTTTTTTAATGTTTTAATCATAATAGCTGCAGAAGTTATTCCATCAGTATCAAAATGACTTACCACATAAATTTTTTTATTTTCGCTTTTTTTAATAAATCTTTCAACAAATGTTTTAATTTGTTCTGATAAAGTTTCCTCTTTTTTCATTTTAAAAATTAAATTAGTATAAAATTAATAATCTTTAGATTAATAACCTTTAGATTTAAGTTTTCTTAATTTTGCAGAAATTCTTTCAATTTCCCTCTTTGCTCTTTTATCTTGTTTATTCTTTTCATAATGTTTTTTAATTCTTTCTAATTTTTTTCCAAGATTTTTTATATCAGGATTAATATACTCTCCTTTTTCTTTTAGAATTTTTGATATTTTTTTGTATTCTTTTGGGTGAATTCCTTCCTTTCTTAAAGTTTCACCTATCTTTTCACATGTAAGTTCTTTATTTGCTAATTCTATGACTTTTTTTTCAAATTCCTGCTCGGAAATTTTTGGTTTTTCTGTTTTTTTGGTTTTTTTCATCGGCACTTTTTTAAAAATTTAAATATCCTTTTAAATTTTGCTGTATATAAACTAGGAAAGTTAAAGTATTTAAATTACTTTAATTTATTTTTATAATGGGGAAAACTATAGGTATTATAAGCACTAAAGGAGGCGTTGGAAAGACCTCTGTTGTTATTTCTTTGGCCGATGTGATTTCAGATTTTGGAAGAAAAGTTCTGTTAATTGATGGAAACCTTTCTTCTCCAAATATTGGTTTGCATTTAAATGTTATAAATCCGGAGATAACTTTACATCATGTTTTAAGTAGAAAAGCAAATATAAAAGAATCTGTTTATAATTTAGACAAATTTGATTTAATTCCTGCATCAATTTTTTCTAGGATAAAAGTAAATCCCTTAAATTTAAAAAATAAAATTAGCTTTTTAAAAAGGAAATATGATATTGTTTTACTTGACTCATCTCCATCTTTAAATGAAGAAACTCTTGCAGTGATGCTTGCCTCTGATTCTCTTTTTGTTGTAACAACTCCTGATTTGCCAACCTTAGGTTTAACATTAAAAACTGTTAAAATGGCAAAACAAAGAGGAGTTCCAATTGACGGGTTAATACTTAATAAAGTTTATAATAAAAAATTTGAGTTGTCTATGAAGGAAATTGAAGAAGTTGTGGAGGTACCTATTCTTGCAGTTATTCCTTATGATTATGGTTTTATTAAAGCGATTTCTTCATTTTCACCATTAACATCTTATAATTTTAAATCTAAGGCAACTAAAGAATTTAGAAAGTTGGCAGCAACTTTAATTGGGGAAAAATATAAAAAGTTTGATTTAAGAAGATTTTTAAAAATTGCTCCAAGAAAAGAGGAAATTAATAGAGAAATTTTTTATGAGAGGGTTTTTGGCTAGATAAAATTTTTACTTACTAGATCTTCCAAAAATTGAAGGGCTTTTGCTTTCCTTTTTCAACAGCAATTTTTCTGCAGAGATTTCAATATTTTCAACATTAATGCATATGTTCTAACTCTCTATTTCTAATTTTCTTATATTCCTCTATTTCTTCTTCACTCTATTTTCCTTCAATCAATTCCACATTACTTTAAGGAGTATTGTTTTAAGGATTGTTGCATTTTATTTTTTAATAAAAACCCTTATAAATGAATATAGATTTTAATTTTTATAGTTCGCGAGTTCACTTGTTTTAAATTTTGAGGTGAGGCTCGTGAACATCGCTCAGCCCTGTAGTACAGCGGTCAAGTATACAGCCCTTTGGTCAAAAGCTCAATTTGAATCGGGAGCATTTTGAGAGAAAGGCTGTGACCCAGGTTCGAATCCTGGCAGGGCTATTTGATGACTTCTGTCAGACATGTAAAGAAAGAAGTTGCGTCGGGATAGAAAACCGTGAGGTTTTCAATTCGAATCCTGGCAGGGCTATTTTTGGTATAGATGTTGAAAAGGAAAATTAATAAAAAAGGGTTTGTTTTTATTATAATGAAACATAAAAAGTTTAAGGTAGTTGACACTTATATTGACACTTATAATAATCCCCTTATTCTAAGTTATTTATGTGGCTTTCCTATTGCTGAAGCAAGATATGATGTTGTTACTCCTTGAATGAAAGTTTACGATGCTGGTCGTGGAGTGATTATTGAAAGTGGTAAAATAATTTACATTCTCTCTAAAAATAAGAGAAAAATAAACAAAATAAAAAATCATTTAGAAAAAAAGTAAAAAGAGACATGAATGAATTTGGAATAAAAGGGGATTTTAAGTTAGAAGAAATATTAAATTAATGTTTTTGATGTTTATATCTTCCTCTTTTTTCAACTGCTTTAAGTCTTTCAAGAACTTTTTTTGTTTTTTCTGGCTCTAAGTTTTTATACCCCTCAATTACAGAATTAAATAACTCTTTCCAATTTTTGAAATGTCTTGCTTCAAGTGCTTGTTTTAAAAGATGCAAGTCAACAGCTTTGTCTTCTATTTTTTTACTATGAAATCCTAAGCCAAAGTCGATGAAAAAGATTTTAAATTTGTCTCGCTCACTCTGTTTGCTCGAATTTTTATGTTTTATTAATGTACTAAGATTTGATTCGTAAGAATTTTGTGTTTTATCATTAAAATTTGATTTATCAATCTGCGAATGTAAATGAGCAGGTAAATTGTTTTCATTTTCAACTAAAATGAAGTTACTTGTTGTTAAATCCCCATGGATTATATCCTCGTTGTGAAGTTTAGCTATACTTTGTCCAATTTTTTTACAGATTTGCTTTTGTTTTTTTAAATCAAAACTATCTAAATGCTCTGAAAGTTTCTTACCTTGAATAAAAGGCATTTTAATTATATTCCATTTTCTTAAAGGAAAAGGATTAGGGGCATTTATTAGCTTAGATGCTTTTTCAAGAAGTTTTTTTTCTTTTTTTGTTCGAGATTTGCGGATTTTTTTATCTAACTCTGGAAGCCTATAAGATTTTTTTATTCTGTTTTTTATGATTAGTTTTTTCCCTCCTTCCTTCCCCCAACCTCCCACCTCTTTAGGATTATCCTCTAAATAAATTACAGCTTCAGCTCCTTGATAGAGAAGTTTTTGTGTCATAATAAATATTTAAATTTTCTTTCATATTCTTTGTGATTGAACCACTCAATAATTATTGAAAGTATTTCTACTTTTGTTGGAGTTGTTATTGAATAAAGAAGTCTCCAACCATCAGGTAAATCATATTTCCAAAGATTTCTTATTCTATATTTTTTTATATATTCTTTTGGAATTAATCTTTTTGGAATTTGTATTCCACAAAATGCATTTGCTTTTATATCATTTATAGCTCTTTTTATGAATTTTTTTATTTCGCTCATTTCATCTAATTCAAGAAAACTTTTTTCTATTTTATCATCAGCAAATACAACCTTTGAAGGCCTTATTATTTTCATGTTAATATGTTTTTCTTTTTAGAAATCTTTTAGCAATATCAGGAGACCAAATATAGCCAATTATTCCATTTTTATCTATTGCAATTTTATTTATGCTCTGGAGATAATCTAAAACCACCATATATGTTTGCCACATAACTTTCTTTGGAAGAGCTTTCCAGAGTTGAGTTCTATTAAATTCTCCAGAATATTTTTCTATAGTCTTTTCTATCATTAAAACAGTATCAAGGGTTGGACTTCT
>JAFCEY010000011.1 GCA_017608945.1 Candidatus Pacearchaeota archaeon
CCTTGATAACAAACAAAAATTATTGAATTATTTTTGTTTCCTGCAAATTCTCTAAAATATTCTACTGAAGCTCCACCAACTAACATTCCTGAAGTTGCTAAGACAATACAAGGGCCCCCTTCAATCACATTTCTTCTTTCTTGAGGGCTTCCCACTCTTGAGAAAATATCTGAAACAAAAGGATTTTTGTCTTGAAAAATCTCTGAACGGATTTTGTTACTTAAAAAATCAGGATAAGCTGTGTGAATCGCATTAATATCCCAAATCATTCCATCAATGTAAATAGGAATCTTTTCAAGTTTTCCAGAGCTTATTGCATCTTCTAAAATTAACATAGTTTCCTGTGCTCTTCCAAGTCCAAGTTCAGGAATTAAAACTTTGCCATCTCGAGATATTGTTTTTTTCACTATTTCTAAAAGTTCTTGCTCTACTTCTCTTCTTGGAGGAAATGAATCATTTTTTGCTCCATAAGTAGCTTCAGTTATAACAGTCTCAACTCTTGGAAAAGAAGCTGCTGCCGGGTCTAAAAGTCTAGATCTTCCATATTTAAAATCTGAAGTATAAAGTAGATTATGTAAACCATTTCCTATATTAAGATGAATTAAACTCCCTCCTAAAACATGTCCTGAATTGTAAAAAGTAAGCCTAACATCAGGAGTTATGTCAGTCACTTCATTATAATTCAAACAGATACTATGCTTAACCATTTCTTTAATGTCAGAAGAATCAAATAAAGGCTTTTCAGCTTGTTTATAAGCAACTCCAATAAAATCCAAAGCAAGCAAAGCTGCAATATCCCTTGTTGGAGCAGTCATATAACAAGGTCCTTTATAACCCATTTTATACAAATATGGAAGCAAGCCAACATGATCCAGATGAGCATGACTTATTATCACTACATCTAAATCAGTTATATCAAATTCAGGAATATCAAACAAAGGAAATTTTTCTTGTCCTTGAGAAGCAACATCTATTCCACAATCAAGAAGAATTTTTGACTTTGGGGTTTGTAAAAGTATAGAACTTCTTCCAACCTGTCTTGCCCCCCCAAGGAAAGTTATTCTTACCCATTCATCAACTTTCTCTGGATTCCATTCCTCATATATTTTCTTGCCTATGGAATTTAAAAATTTCCTTCTATAAGTGTTGTGTGCATAAAGAACACTTCTAATATTTTCAGTTATCTGGCTTTTTATAGCTGGACTTCTTTGCACTTGAGGTGTCCAAAAAGTGGATTTTCTAATTTCTTCAAGTATCGAGCCTTGTTTCCCAATAACCATTCCTGGCTTTTTTGCCTCAATAATCACAATACTTCTATTGTAATCAAAAATTATATTTGTTATTTCTGCTTCTTTAGGAACTGTCTCCAATATTTTCTTTTTCGCTTTTTCTTCATCAAGGAGAATTTCCTCATCAGCTCTAAGCTCTATTCTTTTTTTTATCTGCTCAACTATTTCTTTTATTTTTCCTTCTCCGTTCCTGAAAAAATCTATATTATCTGTATAAAGAACTATATTTGCTCCTTCAAAATTTGCTTTAACTTTATAATCAAGTTTATCTAGAATATTTTTTAAAATATCCATTTTATCCAAAGATTAAGTTTTAATTTATTCAGATTTCTTTCCTTTATATTCAGGGATTATCTCTTGCTCAATAACTTTTTTTATCCCATCTTTTGTAATAACAAAGACATCAAAACCATATCCACTTCCAGTATCTCTTTGAGTAGAAGACTTTATAGCCTCAATAGCTTGTTCGATTCCTTTTTCAATTGGTTGATTTTCTTTCCAATTTCTTTCCAAATATCCTAAAACATAAGGCATTCCACTGCCAAAGTTAGCATCATAATCTTCCACTTTTAAGACACTTCCTGCAGGCTCTATTGTATAAATTTCAAAACTGCCATCTTCATTAATTCCTCCAATTAAGCTTCCAACAATATTCGGAATAGAGGAGAGTCTTCTTATTTGGTTATAAGTTATCTGAGAAACAAGATTTGCAGCTTCTCTTACTGTCGGTCTTGTTCTTGACCTTAATTCCTTCAATCTAAGTTCTGCTGATATTAATTTTCCAAGCATTTGAGCATCTGCTACTCCTCCTGTCCATGCAGCAACAAGATAATCATTAATTTTAACTATCTTGGGAGTTTTTTTTGATACTACAATATTGCCAGCAGTTGCCTGCCTATCAGCAGCCATTACAATCCCATCTTTACAAACTATCCCAATAATTGTTGTTCCTGTTTTTAGAATTGAATTTTTAAGTTCATTCATATCATCCATTTTAAGAACCTAGAATTTAAAATTATGAGATAAAAGATTATTTAAAGCTTTCGATTTTCAATTTTATAACATTCTCAACAAATCCCTCTATTTTCTGCTCATGACTAACAATTATCAATTGTTTTACATTTAATTGTTGTAAAACATCTCTCATTTTATCAAGTTGTTGTTCACTGAAACCATCGGTTGGTTCATCAAGAATCACTATATCTTTTGTTTTTATCTTGCTTAGTAAAGAATTAAGAACTTGATTTAATGAAAGCCTATAAGCTAAAGCAACTGCAGTTCTCTCCCCCCCAGAAAGATACTCATAATCAATTTCATAGTCTTGCTGTTCCACTAATGGAGTAAAATCATCTTTAAGAGAAATATTAAAAGAATCGGAAACTAACATTGAAAACCATTCTGAAAAAAGTTTAGAAAACTCTGATTTAAGTTTAATCATCACATTCTTTTCTATTGAAGAGATAAGATAAGAAAAATGTTTTGAAAACCAATCTTCAAGTTCTGTTAAATAATCTAAAGTCATTTTTATTTCTTCTGTTTTTTTTATTTTTTCCTTTAAAGTATTTATTAGACTTATAGAGAATTCAATTTCTTTTTTTAATTCAGCAACTCTAATATACCCTTCTTTTTCTTTTTCAAGAATTTCCTCAAGCTCTTTTTCTTTTAAAATAAACAATTCCTCATATTTCTCAAACTCAAGAATTGTTTTTTGCAAAACATCAACATGCTGATTTAAAAGTTCTATATCCTTTTCAAGAAGAGAGTTATTTTTTTTAATCTCTTCTATTTGCTTTTTTTTCTCTGTCAATCCTTCAAGTCTTATTTTCAAGATTTTTAATTCTTGAATTTTTTCTTCTGTCTTAGAAATTTCCTTATTTAAAAATTCAATTTCTTTTTTTTGATCTCCAGAAATTTCTTCTAGTTCTTTTATTCTTTTTTTGGCCTCAGAAATGTCAGAATGAATTTTATTTAAAACATTAGCCCTATGAACTGCCTCAACATTTTGGAGACAAGTCGGACAAATCTCTAAATTTGAGATTTTTCTTTCAAGTTTTAAATTTTCATCAATTTTGGAATTTAAGGAATTAAGTTCTGAATTAATTTTCAACATCTCAAGAGTTTGTTTCTCTTTCTTATTTTTTAAAGAATCCAAATCTAAATTTAATTGAATTAAAATCTGATTATCAAACTTTAAGTTTTCTAACTTGTTTATTTGTTCATCTAATTGCTTTATCATCTTATTATTTTCAGATATTGAATCTTTTTTGTTTAAGATTATTATTCTAGTTTTCTCTATCTCCTTTTGAAGGTTATTCTTTTCTTCTATTTTTTCAGAAAGCTTATTCCTTTCCTCAGAAATTTTTTTTCTTTCTTCTATCTTTAATGATAATTCTTTTTCAGATAAAGAAAAAAACTGATATTTTTCTTCTAATTCTTTTTCCTTTAAAGACAAATCAAGTTTATCTTGTTCTAAATTTGAGATTAGACCCTCTCTCATTCTTCTTTCTTCCCTTATCTTTGAAATTATTATGGAGAGATTTTCCAAAATTCTTTTATATTTATCCATGCCAAAAACATGCCTTAATGTATTAAGTCTTGTTTCAGGATCTTCGAGAACTATTTGTTTCATTTCCTCTTGAGGAGTGTATACTGTAAACTTATAAAGAATATTTTGTTTTTTTGCAAATTCCGACGGATAGTTAAGAAGTTGAAGAATTTTATTTTTTAATTGTGTGACAGAAAGCTCTTCTCTTTCGCCATTTATGGTTATAGAGCAATAATCCTGAAAAATATTTTTTCCTTTTTTTAAAGACCTTTCGACAATTATATTTTTTTCATCAATTTCAAATTCCATCCAAACTTTTCCTTCATTTTCCCCATTTCTCAAAAGAGAAGAACCTCTTTTTCCTGGTTGCAATCCAAATAACGCAAATTCTATAGCAAGTAAAACAGAAGTCTTACCTGCACCAATATCCCCTGATAAAAGAATAGAACCTTCTGGAAAAATTATTTCCTGCTCTTTGTAACTTCTAATATTCTTTAAAAAAATTTTTTTGATTATCATTTAAAAATTAAGAATTTTTTTAGCTTCATCCAGCAGTCTTTTACTGAAATTTTCATTAGTTTCTCCTTCTTGCTTTTCAGTTGAAAAGATATCAATCAACTGGGAGATAAATTTATTAAACGGAGAAGGATTTTTATTAGAGTAAATTTCTATATATTCGTTCTCTAGATTGTTTATATCTTCTACTTCAATGTTTGATTCTATTTCTTTTGTTTTTAAATCGTGAGTATTCCTTAGAAGAAAATATGCACCTTTACTTTTTGCAAATTCTTCTATTTGTGAAAATTTTATATCAGAATTTTCTCCCTTCTCTAACTCTCCCCTCACTTTAATAAGAACAATTTTATCTTCTAAATCATTTTTTTTAAGTTCTGAGATAACTTCCTCAGTTGCTATCAATGAATTTTTTATTTCAAAATCAAAAAAAATAACATCTTTAGTTTTAACTTCAACCCTCCTTAAAAGTTCTTGACTATTAGTGTCAACAATATAAAATCCACCATACTTGAGGTCTTTTAATTCTTGAAAATTATTTGGAAATAAAGGCCCAGGGTAAATGAAATTTTTATATTGAAAATTTATATGTAAATGACCAAGGGCATAATAATCCATTTTAGGAAGCAATTCTACCTCTATTGCATCAATTGGAAGCTCTCCTTTAGCTTTGTCTATTGTTGTATGAAGTATTAAAATTTTAAATAAACCTGGAGAATTATTTATTTTTATTTTTCTTAGGTCAGGAATTTCAAGTCCTGATTTTTTGCCAGGATAGCCATAAATAGCAACACCTCCATAAATCAAAGGATTTAAGATTACTTTATCATCAATCTCCTCTAAATTTGTAATTCTTTCACAAAAACCCGCATTTTCTAATACATCTAAAAAAGTTTTTCCAGAAACACTGTAATCATGACTTCCAGGAACTAAAAAACAAGGAATTTTAGCTTCCTTGAGTTTTCTAAATTCTTTAAAAGTTTCCTTAAGAATTTCAATGGGAGGATATGCTGAGTCAAATAAATCTCCTGCAATTATAACAAAATCCACTTTCTCTCTTACACATATTTCTATAGCTTTCTTAAAAGCTTGCAAATTTAATTCTTGTAGAGGTTCTTGTCTCCATCCTCCAAGATGTATATCAGCTAAATGTGCAAATTTTACCATCTTAACGCAAAGATTTATAATTAAAAGAATTATCTTATATAAAAATAATTATGGTGAAATGAAATTTAATATTCTTTTCGGGGGTAAAGCAGGGCAGGGAGTTAATGTTCTTGCTGAAATCTTAGGAAAAGCTTTAGTTAAACAAGGATATTATGCTTTCTGTTCAAGAGATTATCAATCATTAATTCGTGGAGGACATAACTTTAATGTTTTAACTTTTTCAAATGAACCAATAGCCAGCAATGAAGGTAAAATAGACATATTAGTTGCTTTAGATGAAAATACTGAAAAAATTCATAAAAAAGAGTTGAAGAAAAAAGCAATAATTTTGAAAGGAAGCGATGATAATATGTATTATGCTGGAAGGCTTTTCAAATTATTTTGTATGGATTTTTCTATTCTTGACAAAGAGTTAAAAGAGCTGGAGAAAAGATACGAAGAAAATATCAGAGAAGCAAAACAAGGTTATAACGAGGAAAAAAGAGAATTTTGTAAAATTTTATATAAAGGGAAGAAAAATGCTTATTTTTTAAATGGTTCTCAAGCAATAGCACAAGGAGCCATTAAGTCAGGCCTTGATTTATATTATAGTTATCCAATGACTCCTTCAACTCCTGTTCTCGGAGAATTAGCAGAAAAACAACAAGAAAAAAACATTTTAGTTTTACAATTAGAAAATGAAATTGCTGTTATTAATGTAGCTGTTGGAAGTGCAATTACTGGAGCAAAAACAATGATAGGAACTTCCGGAGGAGGATTTGATTTAATGACAGAAGCACTCTCACTTTGCGGAATGGCAGAAGTTCCTTTAGTCATTTATTTAGCAACAAGACCCGGGCCATCAACAGGAGTGCCAACTTACACAAGCCAGGGTGATTTAAATTTAGCAAGACATGCAGGACATGGAGAATTTCTAAGAATTGTTCTTGCGCCAGGTGATCCTCTTGAAACACAAGAATCAGTAAGCCAAGCTTTTTACCTAAGTCAAAGGTTCAAAATTCCATGTATAATTCTTGGAGATAAACATTTGGCAGAAAGTTTTTACACTTTTGAGAGAGAAGCAAAAATAACTAAAACCGAAAAATTGACAAAATTAGAAAGATATAATGGTTATGAAAAAAATCCTGAAACAGGAAGTGCGACAGATGTTGCCAAAATAATAAAAAAAAATGTGGAAGCAAGGCTCAGAAAGTCAGAAGAAATTAAAAAAGAAGCTGGCAAGTTTAGCCAATATAAAATTCATGGAAAAAAGAATTCTAAAAATATTATTGTTTCATGGGGCTCAACTAAAGGAGCAATTTTAGATGCTATAAAAGATTTAGATGTTAAGTTTATTCAGGTTTTATATATAGAGCCATTTCCTAGAGAAATAAAAAAAGAGTTTGAAAAAGCAAAGAAAATAATTTTAATTGAGAATAATTCAACAGGACAACTTGGAAATTTAATTTCAGAGAAAACAGGAATTTTTATCCAAGAAAAAAATAAAATTTTAAGATATGATGGAAGGCCTTTTCTGGCTGATGAATTAAAAAAAGAAATTAAAAGAAAAATGAAATGAAAATTAAAAAAATGCTAAACAAAAAAATGCCTACAAATCTATCAACACAAACAAAACCAACATGGTGTCCAGGATGTTTTAATTTTCAGATACTTGCAGGTGTGAAAAAAGTCCTTGAAGAAGAAATTGCAAAAGGAAAGAAAAAGGAAGATTTTGCAATTGTCACAGGAATAGGATGTCATGGAAAAATTTTTGATTATTTGAATTTAAATGGAATTAATACTTTACATGGAAGAGTTTTACCAGCTTGCCTTGGAATTAAAATTGGGAATCCAAATTTAAGTGTTTTAGGCTTTGCTGGAGATGGGGATGCTTATGCTGAAGGAATAGAACACCTGATACATGCAGCGAGATATAACTCTGATTTGAAATATATTGTTCATAATAATCAGATTTTTGCTTTAACTGTTGGCCAACCAACTCCAACTACAGAATTAGAATTTAAAGACAAAACAACTCCATTAGGAGTTAAAATTCTGCCATTAAATCCCATTAAATTAATGCTCGCTTCTGGAGCAAGTTTTGTTGCAAGAGTTTTTGCTGATGTCAAGCAAATTGAAAATGTTTTGAAAAAAGCATTAAAACATAAAGGTTTTGCTTTTATTGAAGTCTTACAGCCATGTTTAATTTTTCATCCTGATATTTCATATAAAAGCAAAATTTATTCTTTAGAAAAAACTGGACATAATAAAACAAATTTTGAACAGGCATGGAAAAAAGCAGAAGAATTTAATTATTGCTTAAAGGAAAAAACAAAAATTCCGACAGGAATTTTTTATCAAAAAGAAAGAGAAACTTTTGAAGAAAAATTCCCTCAATTACAAAATTTAAAAAAGAAAGGAATTGGTTGGAAAGATATTAGAAGATAATTGTTTCTTCTGAGTAGTAACAAAACAAAAGATTTAAATATAATTAATCCTTATGTAAAGTATGAAAAAATTAAGGATATTAATAGTAGATGACATGAGGGAAGTTCACGAAAAACTCAAATCTCTCGAAGAAAGATATAATATTGAATATGCTATATCTGAAGAAAAAGCATTAAGTATGATAAAAGAGAATGATTATCATGGTGTCTTAACTGATTATCATTTAGGGAACGAATCTTCTAAAGGTGGATTAAATGTGATAAGAGCTGCAAAAGAAAAAGGAATTTGTTCTATCTTAATGAGTAAAGAAAATCGCAAAGAAGAAGCAATAGAAGCAGGAGCGAGAGGATTTGTATTTAAGAAAAGATTATTTGATAAATATAATCCTTATAATAAATAATATGGAAAACAACAAAGATAAATCAGAAAGATTAAAATATCTTGAAGAAGAAAAACAAAAACAAAATAAAAGAAAAAGTTTGTATGTTCAACAGTTAGAAGAAATAAGAAAACTGCTTGAAGCTAATGAAAAAGAGATTGAATATAATGAAGGTTGGACAAAATTTCATGAGAATTCTATAGAAAAACATAAAAAACAGATTCAAGATGCAAAAACATTAGATGAGAAACAAGAGCAAGAGAAAAAACTACAATTTCATATTGAACAAATAGAAAATCATCATAAAAAATATATTGAATTTCATAAAAAAGAAATTGAGTTTATAAAAAAAGAGATACAATTATTTGAAGAGGGGATAAAGAAGTGTGAAGAGCAACTTGAATTTTTAAATAAGAAAATAGAAGAGAATAAAATATAATACACACTTCATAATAACAAACATTATAAATTTTCTTTTGCAGATTTTTTTATGATTAAAATTAAATTTCATTCTCTGGGAATCTAAGAGAATCTAAGAGTTCTTTTCTGAACAAGACAATGATCTAAGCTCCCAAACATAAAGCTCCTCGAAAAAAAGTTTTTTTGTTCCTAATAACTTTCTATTATAATCTGAAAAAATTATTCCTTTTGTTAAACTACTTGTCAACAAAAGAATCTTTCCCTTTTTATTAAGATGTTTTCTTGCTTGTCTTAGAAATTTATTTATTATTTCTCCTCCTTTTTTTCCTCCTGTTGTATTTATTTTTGAATCCTCAGGCTCTCTTAAGTCTTCTGGAAGATAGGGAGGGTTAAAAATAATTAAATCAAACTTATCTGAAATATTTTCAAATAAATCTGAAAAAATTACTTTTGATTTGGGAAATTTTTTTCTTAAAATTTTTAATGCTTCTTTGTTTATATCTGTTAAAGTTAAATTTTTTGGATTAAATCCTAAATTTATGCATGTTTCTGATTGAATCCCTAAACCAGCCCCCATATCTAAAATCTTACCTTTTTTATTTTTCTTAATTTCTTTTTCAACAAAAGAAGACAGAAAAAAAGAATCTTCTGAAAGAGGATAAATCATCTTAAAAAAGCTTACTTAACAATGTAACAATCTCATTTTTAAAAATTAAAAGTGCTGATAAAACGCCAAATAAAGAAATCAAAGCAATAACCAAAATTACTATTAAAGCATTTCTGTTTGTTTTCTCATCATATTTTGAAACTACTTGAATCACTTGGGGAATTTGTTGAGGAAATTGAGTTGTTGGAGCTACTTGAACTTGAGGTTGTGGTTGTAATTGTTGAACTGGTTGCTTAATAGGTTGAATTGGCTGTTGAACTTGAAAAGGTGGCTTAACTTTCTCGGGTTTTTCGCGTTTTTCAGGTTTTTTTACAAATGTTAAAGCTGGAGAGGGTTTAGTTGGGGAAGGTTTAGGTTGAGGTGTAAGAAGAGAAGGTTGTTGCATTTGTAAAGCCTTTGCAGCCTCCTCAATTTCTTCTCTATTATATCCTGCATTATAAAAACTCATCATCGCATCTTTTATAGAATGACCTCTTTCTAAAGCTAATCTTAAACCTGAAAGAATTTCTTGATTAATCATATTTTAATATAAAATCTAAAATTTTAATACTTTACCATTTGAAGATAAATGAACGTTTTCTCCAAATTTATATCCTAATTCTCTTGCTAATTCTACCATCGGAGTTATTTCTTTTAAAGAACCATGAGCAGGAATTATATGTTTTGGTTTCAGAATTTCTATTAAATCCCTAATATCTTCTCTAGCCCCATGTCCTGAAACATGAACATCTGTTTGTGTTCTCACTCTTTTTTCTCTTAGTATTTTATCCATTTTTTCTCTATTCCCAATATTAACTGGGCTTGGAATAACGCTTGAAGAAAAAATTACATTATCACCTGCTTTTAACTTAAAAGGAGTCTCATCTCTTATAATTCTGTCAAGAACCGAACCTGGTTCTGCTTGATGCCCTGTGCAAACAATTAAATATTTTCCTCGATTTTTTTCCACTTTTTTTAAAAAAGAATTTACCTGATTTTTATATCTCAATAATTTTATATCTTTTTGAAAAGGACATTGATTAACTTTTATTGCACTTTTTACATATCTATAAAGACTTCTACCCAAAAAGACAATTTCTCTTCTTGTTCTTTTCCCGAAATCAACTATGCTTTTTAATCTTGCAATATGGGAAGAAAAAGTTGTGACAATTAAAGCAGAATTTTTATTTCTAACTGAAGATAAGGCATCTTCAACAAGATTTCTAGCAATTCTCTCACTTGGAGTTTTTCTATTTGTCCCAGAATAAAGAGAATCGACAACCAAAGCTTTTATTCTTTTTCTTGCCACTTCTCTCAGCTTTTTATAATTTATAGGAGAGCCAATTATAGGATAATTATCAAGTTTAAAATCTAAAGCATAAAAAAATACCCCTTCATTTGTATGCAATGCAACAAAAGAAGATTGGGGAATTGAATGAGTTGAGTGAATAAATTCAATTTTATATTTTCCGCTTTTTCCTTTGAGTGTGAAACTAGAACCTTCCTTAATTTCATATTTTCTGTTTTTTAATGTTATTCCTTCATCTTCTAAAATACTCTCTAGAACAGCAATAGTAAAAGGTGTAGCAAAAATTTTTGCTTTTTTATATCTCTTAGCTAAGAAAGGAACTCCGCCAACATGATCCAAGTGAGCATGACCAATTATTATTGCTCTCACTTTATCCCTCCAATTTAATTTATCTAAAATAAGGTCATTAGGCAAAGCTCCAATGCTTCTTAATTTTTTTTCAGAATAAATTGTCTCAGTTTCTTTTTCTTGAAACTCAACTATTGCTGGTAGATACAAGCCTGCATCAAAAATTATAACATCTTCTCCTATTTTTACAGCAGTCATATTTTTCCCTACTTCTTCAAAACCACCAATAGTACAAATTTCCATGTGTACGACAACCTACGGTTTTCTTTCACGAAACTTCCCTTTTAATAACTTTCCTTTTTAGGTATCAAGATTCGCTTAATCTTTATATTTAATTTATATCTCATTTTTATAACACTATATTTTATTACATTTTTCATTTAACTTATATTGCATGATGAGATATCTACAATACTTCTTATTTGTGTTTTAAATTTTCACCTCTTTTAAATTTAATGGTAAAAATAGTTTAAAAATTCTTTTAGTTCATAAAACAAAAAATTTTTATGTCTAATTTCATTATACTTCATATGAAAAATCTTAAACCTTCAATGAGAGAGAAAAAAAGATATCTTTTAGTAAAAGGTAAAGATCTTGAAAGAAATATTGAAAAAGCTATCTTAGATTTTGTTGGAGTCTTAGGGCTATCAAAGACAGGATTAGGTTTTATTAAAAAAAATGAAGACTTTTGTATTATTTCTGTAAACAGAGAAGCAATGAATAATGTGAGAGCAGCTTTATGTGTCTTTCCTGAAAAAATAGTTGTTGAGAGGGTTTCAGGAACTTTGAAAGGATTGAGAAAAAGATAAACATGTCTCTATAAATTTGTGCCGAAAACCTTTTAAATAAACATGCTTTTAAATTAAAGAGAATAAAAGAAAAAATTTTGATTATCAGATTCTCTTTTAAGATGAAAACAATGAAAATTAAAACTTTTAACTCTCATTTTTCTGAGAGATAAAAAAATGGAAATGCCTATAGATATGCAACATCAAGCAATGGGCTATGATAGAACTGCAACTATGTTCTCGCCAGAAGGGCATCTGTTGCAAGTAGAATATGCAGAAAAAACAGTCAGACTTGGAAGTTCAAGTATAGGAATGGTCTGTTCAGACGGAGTTTTTATAATTGCAGATAAAAGAATTGAGGATAAATTAATTGTGAAAAAATCAACATACAAAGTTTATGAAATTGATAATAATATTATTTTAAGTTTTGCAGGGATAGCGTCAGATGCAAGAATTTTGATAGAAAAGGCTCAACTTCTTGCTCAGCAACATAGAGTGACTTATGATTCTCCAATCGAGCCAGAACTGATAATAAAAGATATTTCAAATTTAAAACAACAATTTACTCAATATAGTGGAGTAAGACCTTTTGGAGTTTCAATTATGCTCGCTGGAATTAAGGGAAAAAAACCAGAACTTTATATAAGTGATATAACTGGAAATTACTTTTCTTATAATTCTAATGCCATAGGAGAAAATGATGAAAAAATTAAAGAAAAACTTCGTGAGAAATATAAACAGAATTACACAATAAAAAAAGGAATTAAATTATCTTTAGATATCTTCAAGGAAATACAGGGAAATAAGTTTGATATTAAAAAATTCGAAGTTTGTTACATAGATAAAGAAGAATGTAAAATAAAGAGATTAGAAGGAGAAGAGATAAAAAAATTATAAAATGAGATTAAAAAAGATTTCTAAAGATATTCTCAAAAAGAAAAATTAATATGACCCAAACAATAGCAAGAATAAAGAAAATTGGGAAAGAATTTGAAATAATAGTAAACATGGAAAAAGCATTAAATTTTAAAAAAAGTTCCAGTGATAATGATTTCCTAGAAATAGATAAAATTTTTCTTGATTCAAAAAAAGGTTTTACTGCTCCTAAAGAGGATTTAATAAAAGCATTCGGAACAGAAGATGTTTATGAAATTTCCAAAAAAATTGTCAGGGAAGGGGAAATTCTTCTAACTAAAGAATACAGGGATAAACAGCAAGATAAAAAATTTAATGAAATTATAGATTTTTTATCTAGAAATGCAATTAATCCTAAAACTGGAAATCCCTACACTCCACATATAATTAAAACAGCATTAGAAGAAGCAGGAGTGAATATAAAAAATACCCCAATAGAAGAACAAATTCCCGAAATTATAGGAAAATTAAGTAAAGCTATCCCTTTAAAAATTGAAACAAGAAAAATTAAAATAATTATCCCAGCAATTCATACAGGACAGGTTTACGGAATTTTGAGCCAGTATAAAGAAAAGGAAAATTGGCTTAATGATGGAAGCTTGGAAGTTATTGTTAATGTACCATCAGGAACAGTCATGAATTTTTATGAAAAATTAAATTCAATAACTCATGGTAGTGCTTTGACAGAGGAGGTTAAGTAAAATAAATCATAGGTAAAAATATGACAGAAAACAAAATTAAAAATTTTGAATCTCCCATTTGTGGAGGAGATAATTAAACAAATGGTAGAAAGAAAAATAGTAATTCCAGGAGAAGTCATAGTTGAAGGAAATGATTTTTTGCCTGGAGAAGAAACTGAAAAAAGAAAAGAAGGAATTGTTTCATTAAGGTTTGGGTTAGCAGAAGAAAACAGAAAACTTGTAAAAGTGATTCCTCTTTCAGGAATATATCAACCAAGAAAGGGGAATACTGTAATTGGAAAAGTGGAAAATGTATTTTTTAATGGTTGGATAATTGATTTAGATATCCCTCAAACAGCTTTTTTAACTTTATCTGAAATCCCAAGATTTGTAAATAGAAAAGATATAGAAGAAGTTATTGATATAGGAGATATGATTGTTGCAAAAATAGTTGGTATAAGTAAAAAAGGAATTGATTTAAGTATTAAGGGAAGAGGTCTTGGGAAATTAGAAGAGGGAATTATTATAAAAGTAAATTCAAATAAAGTTCCAAGAGTTATTGGAAAAGAAGGCAGTATGATAAACCTCATAAAAAAAGAAACAAAATGTAAAATTATTGTTGGACAAAATGGATTTATTTGGATTGAAGGAAATAAAGTAGAGGATGAGCTCTTAGCAAAAAAAGCTATTCTTCATGTAACTGAAAAATCATTTGTTTCAGGATTAACTGATGAAATGAAAAAATGGTTTGA
>JAFCEY010000012.1 GCA_017608945.1 Candidatus Pacearchaeota archaeon
ACTAACAAAGGTTTTAACCTTGCAACCTTTTTGCTTATTCCCAACTCATGCACAACTTCAACAACTTCTTCAATATCCTTGTAAACATCAGGAGCTTCTTCTGCCAAACTTTTCCAACTTCCAGCTTTAACTTCAATCCCTTTTTCTTGCAACTTTTTTTTAACTTCCTCTCCTCTTAAGGTTTTTAATGCTTTGCTTCTGCTACTCACACGGCCAGCACCATGAACTGTACTCCCAAAAGTTAATTCTTCAGCTTTTTTTGTTCCTACTAAAACATAAGATGCAGTTCCCATGCTTCCTGGAATTAAAACTGGCTGTCCAATTTCTCTATAAGCTTCAGGAATTTCTTTTCTCCCAGGTCCAAAAGCACGAGTTGCGCCTTTTCTATGAACACAAACAACTTTCTTTTTTCCATCAATAATATGCTCTTCAAATTTTGCTATATTATGGCATACATCATAAACAACATCAATTTTTACATTAGGAAAAAGATACTTTAACTCTTCTCTTATCCAGTGAGTAATTAATTGTTTATTTGCAAAAGCAAAATTTACTGCACAGCACATTGCCTCATAATAATCTTTTCCGAGTTTGCTTTTTATTGGGGCATTTATTAATTCTCTGTCTGGTAAATCTTTGAAGCCATATTCATCTTCCATCTTCTTTATGTAATCACTTGCCACTTGATGTCCTAAGCCTCTTGAACCACAATGTATCATTATAGTGCTTTGCCCTTTTTCTAAACCAAATGCCTTGGCAATTTTTTCATCAAAAATTTCATCAACATATTGAACTTCTAAAAAATGATTTCCTGCGCCAAGCGTTCCAAGTTGCCCAATCCCTCTTTTTATTGCTCTTTCTGAAACCTTGCTTGCATCTGCTTGTTCCATGTAGCCTTCTTCTTCCATATGTAAATAGTCTTGCTTTTCACCATAACCTTTATCAACAAGATATTTAGCCCCTCCTTCTAAAATTTTATTAAATTCTTGTCTTGTAATTTGAAACTTGCTTCCTCTTCCAACTCCAGAAGGAATTTTTCTATAAAGCGCTTCAACAATCTCTTTTTTCTTTTTTTCTATATCTTGTTTTTTTAGATTTGTTTTCAAAAGCCTTACCGAGCAATTGATGTCAAAACCAACTCCTCCAGGAGAGATTATGCCTTTATCCATATCAAATGCTGCAACTCCTCCAATTGGAAATCCATAGCCGACATGCATATCTGCAAGCCCTATAGAATATTTTAGAATTCCTGGTAAATATGCTACATTAGCAATCTGCTTTAGCGCATCATCTTCTATAATTAACTTTTCAGAAATAAAAATTTTACCTGGAACAAACATCCCACCTTCTTTAGGTAATTCATATTCATATTTCCCAATTTTTTTTAATTTATTTTTATACCCCATTTTGGTTTAAAATATTAGGAATGATCTTTAATTTTATTAGTTTTTTGATATAATCCTTCTTATTTATATTTAACTCATAATATAATGTACCAATTCCATTTGTTCTTCTATAGACTGAGCATTCTATATTATATAAATCCAGATTTTCATTAAATTTCATGAATCAATAAATCATTCTAAGTTTAAATACCTTGTATTTATCAGGTAAACCTCAAACATCCAACACAACCTGACATATCCATTTTCCATTCTTGCCTTTTTCTTGTTTCACAAACATATCATTATAAGTTATTGCTTTAACAGGATTTGTGAAGCTATAAGAAGATGTTTTGTCACCAATAATAATCGCTTTAAGTTTAAATTGTTCATTATCCTTACTAGCGCCTTTTTTTGCCTCTGTTTTTATTTTTTTATTAATTAAATTTCTTTTATCTGGGATATCTTTGGATATCTTCAAATTTTCAATTTTACTAACTAAAAAATTTTCAGCTTCAAGCAAATATAAAAGTTCCTCTAAAAAATTATACAATAGTGATTCAAGGTCTTTACCTTTAACCTTAATTTTTCTTTCTTCTTTTTCCTGAACTTTTTTTTCATAAATTGCTTCTTTTAATGCAAGTGCAGAATTTTTAAAAGCCTCTTCGAGGTTTTTTCCAAATGCCTGAAATTTCACATCTGCAGTATGCTCAAGAAATTTAAACTTTTGTTTTAGCATTTATATAAGAAAATTTTGAACATTAAAAAACTATTCTTTAAGAAATTTAATTAATCTTATCAGAAAAACTGGAGGAAGAATGAAAATTAATCCAATTATCATAAAAACTGCTTTAATATTTTCATTTAGTTCTTCTATTTCCATTTTATTAAATTTTTTACTTTTTAATTATTTCAATAATTATCTCAGCCAACAAAATAATTTTAATTGTCTTGGATTGTAATTTTCTAAAGTTGATAAGATTAAAACACTTTTTACATAAATATCTTTTTCGCTCGGGTTTTCTAAGCCACATTCGCTATTAGGAAAACAAACCATTGCTTCGCAGTTTAAAGTATTTGGTGTTTTGCTTTCTATTTTTTTTCTTGTTTCAGTTAGTCCATTTGAGTTAAAATCCTCCCATTTTACAGGAAGACTCTCATCTGCAACATTAATAATCTCTTCCCTTAATGTGTCATTTAATTCTATATCTCTTAAAATTCCTATTTCTTTATAATATATTTGGGAGGATACATCTTCTCTTTCTTTTAATTGACCTATAATAAAAATTAAAATTCCAGAAATTAAAAGAATTACAATCGCTGCTTCCATAACTTTAATCCATCCTTTTTTGTTCATTTTCTTTTTATAACTACCAAACTTTAATTATTAAATTTCCTGTTAAAATATTTCCTTGATCCATATATAAGACAGGAATTTCTTTAACATAAACATCTACTGTTTCAGGGATGTTTTTTTCTGCGACAATTTTGTCCCCATTATCGAATTCAAAAGTAAAGGCAAATTCTGTTTCAGGAGGCAATTTTAATTCATTTCTTAAATTTTCATAATCTGTATTATATTTATTTGCTAACTCTTCTATTTTTGAAATAAAAATGAGGTAATTTTTTCTTGTTATACCTACTTCATAATTATTTATAGGAGTACAAGCAGGGGTGATACATCCGGGGCAGTATGAGGAATTTAAATTTTCTGAATAATAAAATTTCAAAAATCCACTTGGTCCTGTCCCAGTTCTTATGAGTAAAAAATCCTCTTGTAAATCATATTCTAAAATATTAGTTTCATTTTTTATTATAAGCTTTGTTTCATTGATATTTTCTTCAGTTATCTCATCTGCAAAATTTTGTGTTATCTTAACACAGTCTTTATTTATTGTGTCAGTTATCTGTATTGAGAAAGTTATTAAATAGGAAGAAGAATTTTCAACTATCAAATCTTTTATTAAATCTATCAGTACTAATTTTTGTTTTGAAGGCTCCATTTTTGGTGTTAGCATAGAAATGATAAAGACTAAAACAAAAACAAATATCACAAAAGATAAAACAACATCAATATGTGAGCCTCTTTTTTGCATTATTGAAATAAAGTTTTTAGGTTTATATTTTTATTGTTATATAATTGGAATTTCCCTAAGAAGGAACAAATAAATTTGCTATCGAAGTAACTAAAAGTGAAATAACAACTAATATAAATGAATGTTTTACTCCAGCTTTTATACTCCCTTCTGACAGCTTTCCTATTATTAGTCCACTAAAGAATCCTTGTGCTAAAAGAAGATAAAGAAAAGAGCTTGAAACTTCTTTTGTTAAATCTCCTGTTATTGGAGCTGCAGCCCCTCCTCCAATTGTTGCTCCTGCAGTTGGGCTAGTGATTCCAGAAATTAATGGAAGAATTTTAAACTGAAGAATTAAAATAATTCCCATAAAAATAAAGAAAATTATGTAGCCCTGAACAATTAAAGTTGAAATTGCTGATTTTCTTTCTTTTTTCAATTTGTCTGTTGTTCTAACAGATTCTGTTACATCTTCAAGTACTTCTCCAATATCTCCTCCTGCTCTTTCTGCCTCTCCAATTAAAGTTAAAGCTCTTGAAACGTTCCTATTTTTTACATCTTTTGAAAAAACCTGAAGAGCTTTATTAAGAGGAATTCCTAAAGAGATTTGATTTGCAAGTTTTTCTATATTTTCGCCTAAAACTCCATATGGTTTATCTTTTACATTTATTATACTTTTACTTATTGGTGTGCCAACTTTAACACTCTCTACCAAATTTCTTACAAATTCCAAAAACATTCTTTCTTTTTCATTTGCAATTTTTGCTTCATTCATTAATGAGAAAACAAAAGGGGCTATTCCTGTTATTAAACCAAAGCTTAAAATAAGTATAAAAAATTTGGTCTTTAGGAAAAATACAGATGCTATCACTATAATTCCTGAAATTATTAAATCAATTTTATGATAATTTTTGATTTCCATTTTAATCTTTTGGCTGTCTTGCGTTTAATAAAATTATGAAAAGTATATTTATAAGAACAACGCCGATTATCATCATTAAAGAAATTGTTGTTCCACTTAAACTTATTCCTAACCCACTTACTCTCATTATTATTAATAAAAGTAAAAATATCATGGGAGCAGCAATAACTACACTAATATATATGTCCATAAAAGTTTCTGCTGTTTTTGTATATTTTTCCCTTTCTAACCTATATTCGAAAAGCAAACTTTGTGCTCTTTTCTCAAAAAAATCAGGCAAGTCTCCTCCTGAAGTTACAGTGGTTGCTAAACTATTTAATAAATCTGCAAATTTTTTGCTTGGACTATTAATAGCAACATTTTTCAAAGCAGTTACTAAGTCATAACCATAAACATTAACTAAGTTAAGTATTTTTGTAAATTCTCTTTTAAGATGAGAATATTCTCCAGTATCTATTATTATTTGGAAAATTTTACTTGGTTCTATCATTGAGCCAGAAATTGCGGACATGTGTATTGTTGCGAAAGGAAGTTCTTGGTTTATGCTGTTCTCAAGAGATTTTTTTTCTGTTGAGGGGTATATATACATAAAAATAAAAGTTATTAATGGAGCAACAAAAATTAACCCAAAAAATCTGATAAATCTTTCTGGAAGATTTTTAGCTAAGGATATTGTTGGAAAATTTCCTAAATCAATGAGCATTATAGGAATAAAGACAAAAAAAGCGATAAAAAAAGAAAGAAATATCGTGAAGAACATCACAGAAAGATAACTTTGTAAAGTAAATTCAAGATTTGTTTTTTGAAGATCTTCCCCAACTTTTTTAAACATCTCTTTTTTAGAAAGAGACCTTGCTAAATTAGAGAAAAATTTATTTGATAAATACACATATTTTTTTGTTTTTTTTGCTTCTTGCTGCTTAATTTCTTTTTTTTCTCTTTTTTTTAATCTCTTCAAAACTTCTTTTTCAAGAGAAGTTAGTTCTTTCCATTTTTTTGGAAGATTATATTCTACTTTTTCTTTAATTTTTTCTTCTTTTTCTTCTTTGATTTCCTGTTTTGTTAAGGGTTGTATAAGCGATATTTTTTCAAGATTTTTCTTTACATCATTATTAGTCTTCTTCAGTAAACTTTTAAGTTTTTTAACTTGAGATTCTATCATCTCTTTTTCTTCTTTTCCAGTGGTTTTTTCTAATGAACTAAAAAGCTCAAATAATTCCCCAGCAATTTTTTCTTCTTTTTCTATATTTTCTCTTAATTCTTCAGTTCCATTCATTTTAGCATTTTAGAGATTGTATTTTGTATCTTCAACATTAATTTTTTTATTTCATTAAAATTAGCATAATCTTTTTTTTCTTGAGCTTCTTCTAAATGTGATTCAGCCTCTTTTAAAGATCTAATAAGCTGATTAAGAACAGGAATATCTTCTTTTATCATCTTAAATGAAAAGAAGGTTGAGTATTAAAATTTTTGTTTTATTGAATTCCAAATCTTCTTAAAACTGCTTCTGGCTTTTTATAGTATTCATTAATTATACTTTGAAATTCTTCAAATTTGAATATTCCCTCCTGGTACAATTTATAAAGTAATTTAACCCTCATTCTAAATTCCTTATTAAGCTCCTCAAAACTCAAGCCAAATCTTTTCATAATTTTTTCAAAAACTTTACTATCACTTTTGAAGTAAAATTTGTCATCAGCAGCATTCCAGATGAACGGTGTGTTTGTTAAAGCCACACCCTCGGGATTTACATCTATTACTTCAACAATTTCTCTTAATTTTCTTGTTTCTTGTTTATTAACAATCGCATGAGTCATAATGCAAACGCAATCTAAGATGTTTAATAATGTTGGAGAAAGTTCAATTGGAGGAGTTTCTAATCTTTTTATTAATGTGTCAACTGAATCTGAGTGCATGGTGCTTATTGATGAATGTCCAGAAGCCATTCCTTGAAATAAAACATATGCTTCTTTTCCTCTAACTTCTCCAACAATTACATAATCAGGATTTTGTCTAAAAGAATTTTTTAATAAAGTAAATAAATCTACCTCCCCTTTTCCTCCAATGCCAACTGCCCCTCTTACAACAGCTGGAAGCCAGTTTTCTCTCGGAAGATTTAGTTCTCTCGTGTTATGAACAAAAATATTATTACATATAAATTTTTCATGTCCTGGAATACTTAAATCGAAAACTTCTATTTTCTTAACAGGCAATTTTCTGATTTTTTTAATTTTATCCCAAAATATATCAGAATGTGATAAGTCATTAAATAAAGAATTTTTAGGAGATATCCTTTGTAGATAATCCCTTCCAATGTTTTGCATGCCTTGTAGATAAGGCCATGATAATTTGAAATTATTATTTAACTCTTTTATTTTATTTATGCTTAAAGGAATAATATCTGAGGATGTATGGCTGGAATGAGCCTTAATTAAATTCAATTTTTCATTTTTTCTTTCTTGCAAAAAACCTATTTCTTTAAACTTTTCTATATTCTTTACATCAGAAATTGACATGTTAATACAGCCATCTTTTCTGTTAAAATCATTAATTCTTGATATTATCTCAAATCTTAAAAATAAAGTTTGCAAATCTTTCAATAATTCATAACTCTGTGAAGCGCAAGAGACTTCATGTTTTTTAACACACCCCTCAGCACTAAAATACCCTTTAATAAAATATTTAATTTGCTCATTAGACAAGTTAAAAATAAATTCAGGAATTTTCTTGCTATTGGAATAACCCTCAAATTTTAAAACATCTTTCATAAATTTATAAAAGACAGTGTTATGAATTCGTAAAGAAATTTTATCATTCATTATTGAATAATTGGAACAAAGATAATTTGAAATTTTTTTAAAAATATCTATACATTCGTTGTCAACATTTGATATTATAACTGAATTTTTATTATAATTATCATAACTTCCATCTCCTAACCAAAGTCCACAAAATTCTAAAAATTCTTTACTAAGTTTAAACAATACAGGAATAAAACCGGTATTTTTACTCTTTATTTTTAATTTTTTTAGTTCTTCATATGAAAAGATATGATTCTTTTTCAGAAATTCTTCAATTTTTATTAAATTATGTTTTTTCCACCACATGTATCTTTCTTTTTTAACATTGAAATCCTTTAGTTTGTACTTTTCAAAGAATTTTTTTAAAGGTTCTCCACATAAAAAGTCTTCCTTAAAAGTTTCTAAATGATTCATTAAATTTATTTCATTAATTTCTTTATTGTTGATAGGTAATTTTCTCGGAACAGCAATAAATGATTTTCCTTCTATTAATTCAGTTGGCTTAATCTCTGTAAAGCCATTTTCTCCTAAAGAGAAAAGTGAGTGGTCTTGCGTTACTTTCACTTTTCTTCCAGTTGCCGTTGTTACCTCATAAATATCTTTCTTAACAGTGTGTTTAATGTAGTTAGATGGTTTAACAAAAATTATTTTTCCTTTTTCATCAAGGGTCATAACTTCAGCATCTATTTTTTTATCAACAAATTCTTTAATTGTTATATTTCTTATTTTTTCATTCTCTCTTATTATTATTTTAGAATCTCCTGTAACACTGTCTTCTATTGAAACTACTCTCGCTTCAGGAGGAATAAAAAAAGCAATAGCATTCAATAAGGTAGTTTTTCCTGCTGCAGTTCCTCCTGTAATTAAAATGTTCATTCCATATTGTACCAAAACCCATAAATAAGCTAACATTTCTGGGCTTAGGGTCTTAAAAGAAAGTAATTGCGTCGGCGTCCAAGGAGCTTTTGTGAATTTTCTGATAGTGAATGTAGGTCCCCTTGAAGTAATGTCTTTAGTATAAGTTGCATTTACCCTGCTCCCGTCTGGTAGGCTTCCATCTAAAATAGGTTGAGCATAAGAAATATACCTCCCACATCTTTGTGCAAGTTTTTCCACAAAACTTTGAAGTCTTTCTGAGTTTTCAAATTTTACATTTGTTTTCATATTTCTATAAACTCTATGAACCACATAAATTGGATAGTCAAATCCATTGCATTCAATATCTTCAATAAAATAATCTCTCAAAACAGGGTCTATTTCATTAAAGCCAATAAAATCTCTACATAAGTAATAATATATTTTTTGATATGTTTCATAGGAAAAAACAATATTTAACTCAGCTGCAAGAATTTTCAATCTTTTGTCAATATATTCTAAAAGAGCTTCTGTACTTTTTTCTATAACTGTATAAAAATTTATCATGTCCATCATTGCATCTGATAACTGCTCTAAATACTTTTTTTCATCTTCATCAAGTATAGGCTCTTCAACTTCATAAATTAATTCATGCTCTTTATAATCCCAATGAATATGCACATAAGCAAAAGGGAAAATTACAGGATATCTAACATTAATTTTTGTTTTATCTTTGAATTTTTTTAATGGGGGAATTTTAGGATTAAAATTTATTTTTACTCTTTCATAATTTTCTATTCCAACAACTTTTGTTTTAGCCATTTTAACCTATTTCAAAATCTATATTTGAATTCCCTCTATTTGATATTTTCATTTTGTATGGTGAAGAGGATTTTGCTATTATCTTTGTTTCATCTTTTCCTAAATAAGTTAGGTTATATATGTTATTAAAATCACGAGTCAAATTTATAAAATTTGCACTTCCTTTTTGTATTGTTCTTATTGCTATATTTCCTTCGTATATTGCAGGAATTCCTGGCTCAGTATAAGGATAGGCACTTTCCATCTCAAAAATAATGTAATCATTTATTCCATCAATAATCATTTCCCCCTTTCTTATTCTTAATTCAATTATTCTTTGATTCCCTGGTTCAGTCATTGCTAATATTATAGAATCAAGGTCTTTCATTATTGATAAAGTTTGTTCTATTATTGATTTATCTTTAATTTCTTCTATCTTTGGTTTTAAATAAGTTAAAACTAGGCCTATTAGAGCAAGAGCAATAAGTGTGTAAATTACTGTTTCTACCCATATCTGAGAACGTTTTGACTTTGATAAAATTAGTTTATTAAAGTTTGAATACCCTCTTTTTCTCATATTTTTTTAAAGAAAAATTAGTTTATAATGTTTTCTCACTATTCATGCTGAAGCTGACTCCAGTCAAAAACTTGCAGCGATTTTTATATACAATATTTTATATACAATTTTCAATTTGGAACATTTCATCAGATGTATCGCATTGTTTTCCTGCGATTATTGGAGCAATTCTAATTGAATCTGGTCCTTCTGTAAAGCCGCTTGCAATATAAGTTTTTCCTCCATTTTTTTCAGGAAGTTTTACTGACCCGCTTCCAGAGGGGTAAGGGCCTAATCCAGGAATTGTTTGGTCATAATTTGTTAGGGTGTAACTTTTTGTTGCTCCTGCACTCGAAATTACAACAACAACTTCATCAATATCTACATCTCCAATATTTATTGAGAAATGAACATTGTTTCCTGTCTTATCATAACAAGTATATAATCCATTTATTGTAACTTTGTTAAGTACATTTAAACAGGATTCTGCACCTTCTGTTTGACCTTTAATTAAGTTATTAACCATCGCCCATACAACAGCTCCTGCAGTCATAACTAATGCCACAAGAATTACTGTAACAATAATAGCAGAAACTCCTCTTTTATTTTTGTTAATATTTCTGGAATTAAAAATCCAATGATTTTTATTATAAGATAATTTCTTTTCCATATTGATCCTCGCAATTGTAAGTTTTTTGTCCTCTTCTAGAAGCTCCTAACAAAACAGGAGTTATTAATATTTTTTCTTTTCCTGAAACAAGACTTTGAATATTTACTAAAGAAGATTGCCCTTGTCCAAGTCCTGTTGCTGGCCAATTAACACTAATATCTCTTATATCTTTTGTTTCATAACTTCCTTCCCCAAAAATTTTAATCTTTAAACTATATATCGGAATATTACCTCTATTAACGATGCTTAAAGTTCCTTCAGCATAACCTGCATCAAATAATATATCTTCACAAACAAGCTCAACATTTTTTCCTTCTTTTGTTCCTTTTTCCTGAACAAATCCTCTCATCCACATAAAAACAATTGTTGCAGAAACAATCACAATTGCTACAAGAATCACTGTTGCGATTACTGGAGATATTCCTCTTTTCATATTTTAAAATAAATTTTAGGGTTTTTAAATAATTACCTTATAATGCGCAATTTAATTTTTGTTTTAATTTAGCATTACCGCAACTTACAAATCTCATTTTTCTTTTTTCAAGTTGGGATCTTGCAGGGATTATTTCAATAGAATAAACTTGTCCTGGAAAAGGAGATGCGCCTGTTGAAGCTCCTGATAAATCAAATTTATCTGTCCATGAATCTCCGGGTTTTTTAAGATTCTCTCCTCCTAAAAACATAATTGCTCCACCAACAACTTGCTGACTTGAACTTTCAATAAAATAAGGAGTTAAATCTATTGCAGCTAATTCTTGAGCTGAAGAGTTTGTTGCATAAATATAATATCCACTAATACTAAATCTTCCATTATTTTTTATTTTCAAAGTTAGATTTTTTTCTGTGCAGTTGTAATTGTAATCTTCAATAAAAAAAGAGACTCCTTCGGGACATTGGAGAGCTTCTTTTGGCACATAACCTCTAAGCCAGTTATAAACAAGAGCTGAAATAATTATTGCAATAGTAACTAGCAAGACATATCCAATCATTACACTTATCCCTTTCTTGTTTTTCATTCTACAACAATATATCTATTTCCTCCAATTTGCTCTATAATTATAAAATGAAAGTTGTCCCCTTTTTTTAAATCAAATGGATATGAATATTCATTATCACTTATAATTTTAACTGTTGCATTGTTTTCTGAATTTATATCATAAGGATTTCCATCTGAAATTACTAATTGCTCATTTACATAAACATCTTCCTGAGTTAATTCTTGATGTCCTACAAAAGTTATTTGTCCTGTTTTGTTGGGATTTCCAAAAATAAAATACAAATTTTGCTTTCCTTCTTTTTCCTTATATAAATTTGTAAAATTAACTATTAATTCTTTTTTCTCATTTTCACTTAACCCTTTATAAAGCGCATAATCTAAAACTTTTTCAGATTCAATTCTCAACTCTTCTTTTAAGTCCTTATATTCTTGATAATTAACTTTTTTAAGATAATTTGAAATATTAACAAAATCCATAACAAGAATGATAAATATTATTCCAACAATTAAGTAGAATTGCCCCTTTTTTTTCATTCAGAGAAAAAGAAAAAATAGTTTATTAAT
>JAFCEY010000013.1 GCA_017608945.1 Candidatus Pacearchaeota archaeon
CTGTTAGTAACTTGAATATTTAAATGCAAGTCATCTGTTACTGTTGCAGCTGAAATAAAAGAAATTGCTGATAAAATCATGATTAAATTAATTAACAAAATAAATTTATCTCTCATTTTTCTTTTTCCTGGTTTTTTTAGTTTTCTCTAATTTTTTGTTAGATTTTTTAGGATATTTTTGCAAATTCACAGATTTTTTATTAAAAGAAATATACCATACAGTAGATGACATTCAAATTTAAATTTAAGAGAAAAAATAAAAGTTAAGGGATATTTTATACCTGAATAAGGCATTTTCAGGCCTAAACAACTAATCCTAAGAGTTGATTAAAAAAGCAAATGAAACAGGATTTTATGGCAGAGGCGCTTTAACAAAATTCATTGAAAAAATTGCAAGGGAAGATATCTGTTTTCTTGATAAAAATTTGAGAAAGATGTTAAAAGTTTTATTTCCAAATAAAGATTAACTCACAAATATTTATAAATAATATTTCCTTTTTAAAAAAAAGAAAAATGAGGAAAATACTAATAATTTTATTTTTAATTTTTTTTATCTCTTTAGCAACTGCAGAAATTGCAGAGGGGAGTATAGTAATTAACAAACCCCAAAAAGATCTTTATAACATAGGCGATTTTGTGGATGTCTCTTTTACAGTAATAGTTCCTTCTAACATTAATATGGAAAGCTTTTTTTTGGTAAAACTCCTTTGTAATGGAGTTGAAAGTGAACATTATAAAGATTCATCAATTGGAAGTTTAAAAGAAGGAGAACAAAAAGAATTCAACATTAAAATTCCTTTAATAGAAGAATATGTCGGAAGAACATCTGGGACATGCAAAATTAAAGCAGTTCTTGATGATGATTATGCTCTTACAAAAGAATTTGAAGTTTCAAATTTAATAAATATAAAAATATTATCCAAAGAAAGAGAATTTAACCCTGGAGAGGACATTATAATAGAAGGAGAAGCATTAAAGAAAAACAGAGAAACAGTAAATGGAATTATTGAATTAAAAGTTATAGAAAATAACTCAACTATAAAAGATGTAACAGGAACAGTAAAAAGAGGATATTTTCTTGTAAATTTTTCTTTACCAGCAGAAACAAAAGCACAGCAATATTTAACAAAAATTGATGTTTATGAGACATATAAAGGAAAAAAAACAAATGAAGGCTCAACAAATTTCAACATCTTGATAAGGCAAGTTCCAACAAGTCTTGAAATAATTCTTGATAAAGAAGTAGAACCAGGAACAAGTGCAAAAATTAAAGCAGTTCTTTATGACCAAACAGGAGAGACAATAAATTCTAATGTTACATTAAAAATAAAAAACAATAAAGATATTCTTTTACAGGAAATAGAAAAACCAACAGGCGAAGTTTTTGAATTCCCTATACCTTATAATGAACCTCCTTCTGAATTTAAAGTTCTTGCAAATTCTAATGGACTAAACTCTGAATCAGAATTTAAAATTACAGAAAAAGAGGAAATTAAAGTTGAAACTATAAATAAAACAATGATAATTACAAATATCGGGAATGTTCCTTATAATGAAACTATTTTAGTTAAAATTGGAAATGAAACAAAAGAAATGAATGTTATTTTAGGTGTAGATGAAAGTAAAAAATACATTTTAAGCGCTCCTGAAGGAGAATATCCTATAAAGGTTTTAAGCAGTAAAGGAAATATATTCAATGGAAAAGTTATTTTAAGCGGAAAGGCAGTAGAAATTGAAGAAGCTAAAGTTGTTGTATTAAGAAAATCACTAATATGGCTTTTTGTAATTATTTTGCTTGGCATCTCAGCATTTTTATTTTTTAGAAGAATAAGAAAGAAAAAATTCTTTGCTTCTATCCCAAGGAAAAAAAAGCCCATAATAGAAAAACAAAAAAACGAGAATTTAAGTGAAGCAGAACTTTCTCTCTCAATTAAAGGAGAAAAACAAGAAGTGAGTTTTATTTGTTTAAGAATTGATAACTTAAAGGATATTAAAAATAAAAGCGATGTAAAAGAAACATTGCAAAAAATTTTTGATGTAGCAAAGGAGAATAAAGCTTCTATTTACGAAAATCAAAACTTTTTATTTTTTATTTTAGCACCAATAAAAACAAAAACATTCAAGAATGAAAAAACAGCATTAAACCTTTCCCAACAAATTAAAGAAATCCTAACAAATCATAATAGGTTATTTAGAGTAAAAATAGAATTTGGAATTTCTATTGATTATGGAAAGATGATAGTAAGTCAAGAACCTGGAAGTAAAAAGTTAAAATTTAGTGCCATGGATTCAATGACAAATGCAAAAAAAATAGCGATGGCTTCTGAAAAAGAAATATTATTGAGTGAAAAAATGAATTCCAGAATTCTTGAACATGCAAAAACAGAAAAAAGAACAAAAGATAGTTTAGTATTTTATGCAATAAAAAGAATAAAAGACTCAGAAGAAAATAAAAAATTCATAAGTAATTTCTTGAAAAGGATTGAAGGAAAAGGCTAATCAATTTTACATTCACTCTTGATTTTATCATGCAATTTTAGGTAACTATTAACAATTGCTCTTTTAATTTCTGGATGCTCTTTTTCCAGATTGTCAAGAAAAAAGGAAATTTCATCTTTCTTTAATTTTCTCAAATATTTATCTAATTTTCTTAATCTTGCATAAAGCAAAACCTCTTCATCCAAAAAAAGATACAAAGGCTTAATAATTTTCCCTTCAACAGCATATTTTAATTTTTTAATATCCCCTCTAATAATTTCACTAACAATTTTCTCAGCTTCTGAATCTATTGTTGATGGGATAGCAATTTTACATCCCTTAACTTTATTTTTAATTAACTTCACTGGTATTTTATCTACGATTAATTCCAAGACATCTTTTAAAACAACATTCCTAAAATCTTTTTTATTCTCGCAAAAAATAACATCTCCTTTTTTAATCATCTTAAATTTTCTTAAAGTATATAAAGCTTTTTTCTGAAAATATTTAATAAAACACTTTTTGCAAAGTCTTCTTTTATTCGTAAATTCATAAACTGGATTTTTTTGACATTGTTTACACATTTTCCTGCTTTACAACTTATATTTTTCAAATTTTTTTCTATCTTCTAAAGAACCTTTTCTTGAATAAGCTTTAATTAATTCATTAACTTTGTTTCTAATTTTTTCATTCCCTTTGCCAGAATCATTTAAAATTATTGCACTTGGCCCTGGAAATTTTGGGATTATTAAACTGCCTTTTTTCCTCCCAATATTTTCAATGATTTTATTTTCTTGTTCATTTCTTCCGATGACTACCCAAAAATTATTGTTGAAAACTTTTCGTTCTGATTTTTTAGAAGTTTTCAAGGCAGAAAATCTGTGATTTTCTGGAATTAAAAAATGTCTTCCTATTTTCACTAAAGGAATCTCATTTTCATCTCCATTCTTTATTAAATATTCAATTAAATATTCAAATCTTTTTTTTAATTGCTTTTCACAAAGCAAGCAACCGCCAGCAGGTGAAGGATAAGAAATTTTAAATTTTTTAGCAAGAGCAATTTGTCTTTTTCTATTTCTTCCCTTTATATCTAAAAGTTTATTTCTATTCACAAAACCTTTTTTTTCGGCATTTGTTTCTGAAAGAAGTTTCGCTGATAAAGGCCTTAAAAGTCTTCCTTGCAAGTCAGATTCTTTTTCAATCACCTCCAAAGCTTTTTTTCTTTGACTTAAAGGTCTTTCACCTAAAACCTCTCCAGTAACAATTAAATCTATACCTTGCTTATCTGCAAACTTCTTCACTTTCTTCAACATGAAAATCCTACAATCAATACAAGGATTAAATCCTGCACCCCTCCCATGTTTGGCTTCTTTAATAATCTGCAAATACTCCCTTAAAAGTTTTCCTTTTGTGCAATCAAAAACTTTTAATTCAACTCCTTGTATTTGTGAAAAATTAAAAGAGCAATTTTCATTACAACATCCTTCTCCAAAAGGAAGCTTAAAAAAAACAGCTATTATTTCAAATCCTTGTTTTTGCATTAATTTCATAGCTAATCTACTATCCAAACCTCCTGAAAATAAAACAATGCATTTCTTTGCTTTCCTTTTCATAAAAAGAGAAAAAGATTAACATATAAAAATTATTTGTCTTTATAATAAATTCTTCTGCTCTTTGCTCTTTTCAGAATTTTTTCTTTTTTTAATTTTCTCAAAAAAATCCATTATTTTCATTCCAATTCCAAAAACCCTTAAAATAACTCCAAAAATTAAAAAAGAAATTCCCATTGAAAGCATTTTCATTGAAATTGTATGCGACTGGCTGAAAAAAACCTTTAGAATATCTGAAAAAGAGAAAATTGGAAAAGTTAAAAAAATCTTAAACAATGAAATTGATAAATTTCCTAACTTCATTAACAAAATTGCAGGGATAATCATTAAAATTCCAATTAAAATCAAAAGATTTGATTTCTTTTCAATTAAAAAAAAGATAAGAAAAATTAAAATTATCGAGAGCATTAATGCAAGATAAAATTTTCCCTTCCAATACTCATAAGCTTTTTCTGAAATTAAAAACATTGGATTTTTTTCAAAACAATCCCAAAACTTACAATCATAATCTTTATAATAAATTTCCTTGATAATATAATTAACTCCATAATCAACAATTTCCTCAGAACTTTGATCTAAAATAGAGCAAGAAAAAACAAAATTGTAACCATCATAACTAAAATTATAATTATTATTTTCCTGACAATACTCTTCCATAACTTCTTTTTCCTTGTCAAAAGATATCTCAAACGCATTTCTGGAAATTAGATTTTCTGTGAGATTTTTTGAAATTGAAAGCAATTGTGGCTGAACATTTTCATATTTTAAAGAAGAACTTAAAGTTAACAAAATTCCTGTGGCAAAAATTGCTAAAAAAAGTAAAAAGCCAAGCAAAAAAATTAAACTGCCTCTTATAAATCCCATGAAAGAAAAAAGAAAAAAGGATTTATAAAATATAATATTTATAATATTTTACATTCTTTTCAAATTTACATTCTTTTCAAAACTTTAATTCTCTTTTCTATTGGAGGGTGTGTCGAAGATAATTTTCTAAAAGAAAAGGGATTTGCAAAAAACAAAGGTGCAAGAGCTTTATTAACTCTCTTTTCAGGATAATTTTCTTCTTTAATTTTTTCTAATGCTTTAATTAATCCTGGAGGATATCTCGTAAATTTAACAGCAGAAGCATCTGCTACAAATTCTCTTTTTCTTGAAATTGTCATCTGAACAAGATAAACAAAAATCGGAGCAAGAATTGCAAGAATAATGCCAAGTAAAATAAATATTTCCTTTCCTCTACCACCTCCTCTTCTGAACCATAAGCTTCTTAAAAAAACTTGAGATATTATTGCAACCATTCCTACCATCACTGTCACTAAAGTCATATATCTTATATCATAATTTCCTATGTGTGAAAGTTCATGAGCAACAACTCCTTCAAGCTCATTTTTATCAAGTTTTTTTAAAGCTCCTTCACTAACGCAGATAACTGAATTTTCAGGATTTCTTCCAGAAGCAAAAGCATTTATTTGCTGTAAAGGCATTATGTAAAGCTTAGGCATTGGCATTCCACTAGCTATAGTAAGCCCCTCAACAACATCATAATATTGTTTGTGTTCACTTCTAGAAGCTTTTTTTGCCCCAACACTTGCCAAAGCAATTTTGTCTGAATTGTGATAAGATATTAGAATATAAGCCAAAGAAAAAATAATTGCAAAAATCATAATAGTAAAAAAATATTCTGGAGCAAAAGCATTAGAGATTACATAACCAAGAAGAACAATTACAACAAAAATCCCAAGCATAAGAAAAAAAGACTTTAATTTGTTTCTTAAAATTTGGTCATGAAAAGATATCCTGCCTTTTTTCATAGAAAACCAAAGAGAAAAAGGTTTTTAAGTTTTAAGGAAAAATATTAATATCTTAACTTTTTAATGTTTAAATGAAAAAGATGATGATTGTTGCTATTATACTAATAGCAATAGGTCTAATAGGACTTTTTTATTATTTTTATAAAAAAGGTTTTAATGTTTTGGAAATTAAAATGATAAATGTCAAAAGTGTTTTTGAAAATGAAGAAAGAATTCCTGAAAAATACACTTGTGATGGTTTAAATATAAATCCTCCTCTGGAAATAAGCAATATTCCTGAAGGAACAAAAACTCTTGCTTTAATTGTTGAAGATATTGATGTCCCTGAAGGAACTTTTGTGCATTGGATTATGTGGAATATTCCTCCTGAAACAACAAAAATTGAAGAAAATTACTCTCCCTCTGAAGCAATACAAGGAACAAATGATTTTGGTGAAAGAAATTACATGGGACCATGCCCTCCCTCTTCAAGAACTCATAAATATCAGTTTAAAGTTTATGCTCTTGACACTTCTTTAGATGTCCCTATTGATATTAAAAAAGAATCCTTTAAAAAAACAATAAAAGAGCATGTTCTTTCTCAAGCAGTCCTAACTGGATTATATTCAAGAAAGCAATGATAAGATTCAAGAGAATAATGATAAGAAAATATCATTTAAATTATCATTTAAATCTTTCTGAATCTATTAGAACAGTTAATTCCTACATTTAAAATTTTACTTTCACAGGTTTTTTTTCAGTCTCTGCAATTTTTAAATATTCTTTTGGCTTTTTTCCATAAAGTTTTGCAAAAAAAGCTCCTGGAAAAGTTTTGCATAAGTTGTTAAAAACTAAAATTGAATCATTATAATATTGTCTCGCATATGCAATTTTGTCTTCAGTAGCTGATAATTCTCTTTGCAATTCAAGAAAATTTTGATTTGCTTTTAAATCTGGATAACCCTCGGCAATCGCAAAAATTGTCTTTAATGCTTTTTCAAGCTTTTCATCTGCTTTAACTTTTTTCTCAATTCCTTTAGCAGCAACAAGTGCTTTTCTTGCATCAGTTACAGCCTTTATTGCTTCTTTTTCATGTTTTGCATAACCTTTAACTGTCTCAATTAAATTAGGAATTAAATCAGCCCTTCTTTTTAACTGAACATCTATTTGACTTAGGGAATTACCAATTCTATTTTCAAGAATTACAAATCTATTAAAATATATGAAGAAAATTAAAGCAGCTACACCTAGAATAATTATTAACAAGATCATGTATCTTGAAAAGATTTTTGATTTATAAATTTTTGGATAATTTTATAAATTTCTTTTTTCTTTTTAAAAAATGATAAAAGTAAATAAGAAAAAATGTATTGGGTGTGGTGCATGTGCTTCAATTTGTCCTGAGGTTTTTGAAATGGGAGATGATGGAAAAGCTCATGTAAAAAACCAGAAAAATCTTCCGTGTGTGAAAGAAGCAATTGAATCCTGCCCTGTCAAGGCAATAAGCAAATAAGAAAAAGCAAACAAGAAAAAGCTTAACAAACTTCCTAAGCCAGAAATTTCAAAAAGAAATTTCAAAAGTCTTTAACAAAAAAGTTTTAACAAATTTCTGTGTTAACAAAAACATTTATTAATCTTCTATATTTTTTTCTTAAATGGAAAGGCAAAAAGAGGTAAAAGAAAATGAAGTGGAATTTATTAAGTGGTTTTCTGAATTAAACAAAAATTCTGGGAATATAGCAGGTGGCAAAGGTGCAAACCTTGCTGAAATGTATAATTTGAAGATTCCTGTCCCTCCAGGATTTGTTATTACTGCTCAAGCTTATGATTATTTTATAGAAAAAGCTAAATTAAAAGAAAAAATAAAAACCATTCTTCAACAAATAGATTATGAGGATACAAAACAATTAGATGAAACAACAAAAAAAATTAGAGAACTTATTATTAATTCCCTTTTTCCTAAAGAAATGGAAGAGGAAATTATTGAATCTTATTATTGTCTAGATACTGAAGATTTAGAAAATGAAAATTTAGATTTGGATTCCTTAAAAAAAGAGGAAATTTTTGTAGCAGTTAGAAGTTCTGCCACAACAGAGGATCTTGCTGAAGCGAGTTTTGCAGGACAACAAGAAACTTTCCTTAATATCAAAGGAAAAGAGAAATTAATTGAGAGTATTAAAAAATGTTTTGCATCGCTTTTTACAGCAAGGGCGACTTATTATAGACATAAAAAAAATTTCAAACATGAAGATTCAAGTTTAGCTGTAATTGTGCAGAAAATGGTTAATTCAGATAAATCTGGAGTGATGTTTTCAAAAAATCCTTCCTTAAAAGATAAAAATATAATAATTGAAGCAGTATTTGGTTTAGGTGAAGGAATTGTTTCAGGTAAGATAACTCCTGATAGATATGTTATTTCTGAAAAATTAGAAATTTTAGAAAAGAATATTTCTGAAAAGAAAATCGCAATAACAAAAGATGATTCAGGAAAAGAATTAACTGTTAAATTAGAAAAAGAAAAATCAAATCAACAAGTTTTGAATGATGAGGAAATAAAAAAACTTGCTGAAATTTCCATAAAATTAGAAAAGCACTATCAAAAACCTCAAGACATAGAATTTGCAATTGAGAAAAATAAAATTTATATTGTTCAAACAAGGCCAATAACAACACTTGAAAAAAAAGTTGAAGAGGAAGAAATAAAAGGGGAAGCAATATTAGAAGGATTGGCAGCCTCCCCTGGAATTGGTTCTGGGAAAGTGAAAATTGTAAAATCTTTAAAAGACTTAGAAAAAGTGCATAAAGGAGATGTTCTTGTTACAGAGATGACAAATCCTGATATGGTTGTTACAATGCAAAAATGTTCTGCAATAGTAACTGATGAGGGAGGGATTACAGCGCATGCAGCAATAGTTTCAAGAGAAATGGGAATTCCTGCTGTTGTTGGAACAAGAATAGCCACAACTAAGCTTAAAGAAGGGGAAATAATAACGGTTAATGGTAGCATAGGAAAAATTTACAAGGGAAAATCCAAAATAGAAAAAAAAGAAATCCTGCCTGTAGCTTTAAATAAAGACATGAAAACAAAAATTAAACTTATTGTTGATTTACCAAGTTTTGCTGAGCGTGCATCACAAACAGGAATAAAACAAGTTGGCTTGTTGAGAATAGAGGGGATAATTGCTGAATCAGGAAAACATCCAAAGTACTTCTTAGACAATAATAAAATTGAAGAATATCAAGAAATAATTTTTAAAGGAATTGAAAAAATATCAAATTATTTTGAGGAATTATGGGTAAGAACTAGTGACATAAGAAGTGATGAATTTGAAAATCTTGAAGGCGCTCCTGAAAAAGAAAATAACCCAATGTTAGGAATGCATGGAATAAGATATGGGCTTAAATATCCTGAAATCTTAAAGTCAGAACTGAAAGCATTAAAAAAAATAAAAGAAAAAGGAAAGGGCATTGGATTACTTCTCCCTCAGATTATAAGTGTTGAAGAAGTAAAAAAAGTTAAAGAATTTTTAGAGGAGATAAATTTTAAAGATGTGAAAATTGGTGTGATGATAGAAACTCCTGCTTCTGTCCAAATAATAAAAGAATTATGCGAAGAAGGGATTGATTTCATTTCTTTTGGAACAAATGACTTAACGCAATATACATTAGCTTTAGACAGAGGGAATGAACAAGTTCAAAATCTTTACAATGAAATGCATCCTTCTATTTTACACCAAATAGAGTCTGTTATTAAAATCTGCAAAGAAAATAATGTTGAGACAAGTATATGCGGACAAGCAGGAAGTAAAAAAGAAATGGCAAAATTCCTTGTAGAAAAAGGCATAGATAGCATAAGTGTCAATGCAGATGTTGCCTCAGAAATTGCAGAATATGTAAAAGAAAATGAAGAAAAACTTGAAAAAGAAAAGAGCTAATCAGAAATTCTCTGTGTTTTTAAATTTTCTGAGTCAGAAATTTCTATATCAGAAAGGTTTTTATAAATAGAAGAATTCATAAGAACATGAAGAAAGAAAAAAAACCAAAAGAACAAAAAGAAAAAAAACCAAAAAGGATTGAGAAAAAAGATTCTTTTGAAAAAGCTTTAATAGAAAATTCAATAGCTTTGCAGAGAGTAATAGCAAATTTATCCTCAAAATTAAATGACCTTTCTAATAGAATTTCTAAATTATTAGAATTATTTGAAATATCTGCCAGAACTCTTGCAGAAAGAAAACCTTTTGAAAATAAAGAATTAGGTGAAAAAATGGATAGATTATTAGAACAAAATAAAACATTAGCTAAAGGGCTCGCTTTAATGCATGAAAGAATTCCCTTATCATCAAGCTCTAAACAAGAAATTGAAAGAACTCGAGAAGAGCCAGAAGATTTAACAGGATATCAAAAATCTATTCAATTAGGTGAAGAAAGTGAAGAACCAGAATTTAAAAAACCAAAGTTCAAACCTTTACCAAAATAAATGGAACAGGAATTTGATAAGAAAATATTTAATGAATTTTTTCTTATAGAATTTACAAAAGAATTAATTAGAAATTATTCTAAAATTTATCCTTTTGAACCTAAAGTTGAAGAAGAAAAAAAGCCAGAAAAAGAAGGAATAAAAGAAAAAGTAAGGAAAGAAATAGAAAAAGAGGAAAAGAAAAAAGAACTTGTGAGAAAGAAAGGTGTTTTAAGTTTAGGAAAATTAAATTTAGAAGAGTTAAGGAAACCTCCTAAAAAAATTCCTTTTAAGACTCCTTTAAGAAGAAAGCATATTTTTCCCCGACGAGTGAGTCCTATGAAATTATTGCGAATTCCTGAGCCAACCTTACCACCACAATTTCAATATCTAACTCCTGCTCCTGGAACTGAAGAAATAGATCTTAGTAAATTAAATCCTTTTGTAAAAGACCCTTTAGTAAAAATAATAGAATGTCCTGGACCAGGAGAGCATATTTTTGTATATGGTGCAATGGGAAGAAAACCAACTGGAATAATTCTTAGTAAAGAAGAAATTGATGATATAATTAATAGATTCTCAAAAGCAACAAAAATTCCTGTAATTAAAGGAATATATAAAGTAGTTGTTGGAAGACTTATTTTATCTGCAATAATTTCTGATGTAATTGGCTCCAAATTTATTATAAGAAAAATGGTTCTTTCAAGCAAAAATCTACCACCTTTTTAACCCAAGTTCAATTCCTAAATTCTTAGGCACCTGCCCCGCAATTTGTAGAATGATAAATAGTAAAGATATCTCCTGAACTTATATTTGCAGCACGTTCAAGTTGTAAATGAGTTTTGTCATACGGAGGATCGTAAATATGTTGAGCATCTAAAATTCGTATACATCCTGTTTCCTCTCCTGTGAAATTTATGTATTTAAGTATAAGGTCAACTTCAGAGCCATTTGTTGGAAGTTGCTCACTATCAAAATATTTTGGAGCATCTATTGGCCAAACAGAGTCTATTGTTCCAGATAACATTAAGTCAGAAACACAAACACCGTTATCACAAAATTCTCCTTCTTGACATGGAGGATCACATGGAAGTGGACAATCACCTGGGCAATTTTCATAAGTTTCTCCACCTGCTTCATCACAATCGCCATCTCCACAAAAAGGAATTTCTTCACAATCTTCAGGACAATTACTTGCATCTTCTCCAGTTTCACAAATTTCGTTTCCACAAACACTTCCTCCTTCTTCACAATCTTCAGGACAATTACTTGCATCTTCTCCCGTTTCCACAAAAAGGAGCTGCTTCTTGTGACAAGGTCTTTATGTAAAAAGTATCAAGAATGTTTCCTGTAACTCTTTCTCCAGAAGAAGTTTCAACTACAGGAGCAATTGAAACAGATACAACAGTAGAGGCATTAAGCTTTGCTAAAGAAAAAGTATAAGTTTTTTCATCTAATTCTTCTAAACTCACATCTCTTGTAATTACCTCTGTCTCAATTTTATCAGAAAAAATAAATTTTATTGCAACTAAATCTCCTTTTCCAGGATTTCTTCTAACTTTTACATAAACATCTGATAAACCTTCATAAACATAAGCATCTGTTATTCTCAAACTTATTGTTAATTGCCCTATATCTAAGCCACTTGTACTTTCTGAAATAAGCCTTCTTATTACAAACCAAAAAACACTTACTGCAACTAAAACTAAAGCTATTAAAAGAATTACAACAAGAATATTAGAGATTCCTCTTTTATTCATTTAAAGAAAAGTTTTTTTAAATTTATAAATATTTAGAAAGCCCAAAAAACTCTTTGTTTTTATTTGTCTTAAGATTGTTGAGGTTGTTGTAAACATTCCACAGCAACCAAATTTATAGTTTGATTCCCAAAAGTTAATGGAACTTGTTGACACTGAGCTGCTTGTTGCATAATCTGAAGAATTGCATATTGATATCCTTCATTTTGTGTTCTAATCACATAACCACTAATTACTGGTTTTAAAACAAGCGCATAAAGAATTATTCCTAAAAGAATCACAATGACCACAAATAAAACTACAACAAGTAATTTTGTTTTGTCCTTCATTTTTTTAAAAAGAATATATCATTTAAAAAGATTTCTAAAACAAAGAATATAAAAATTCCTTTTTCTTTTTTTATTTATGAAAAACAAAATAACAACCGAAAAAATAAAAAAATACAAAAAAATAACAAACACATCATTAAAAATAGCAAAAAAATCCATTGCAAAAGGAAAACAAAAACATGCTAGAGAAATAATTTCTATGACAGAAAATTATCTTTCAGATGCAGAATATTTTGAAAAAAAAGGTGACTTTGTTAATGCTTTTGCAGCAATTAATTATGCTCATGGTTGGCTTGATGCAGGAGTAAGACTTGGAATTTTCAATATAAATGATGACAAATTATTTACAATAAAATAGCTTCTCATTTTTATGAGATTAGCCTAACTGATTATATGTTTGGAAAATAATGAGAGAGACAATTTTATAAACAATTTTATCTTTTATAAAACATGAAAAAAATTATTGTATTAAGTTTAGGAGGGAGTCTAATTATCCCTGAGGAAATAGATATTAGTTTTCTTAAAAAATTTAAAAAGGTTATTTTAGAAAATACAAAAAAATACAAATTTATAGTTGTATGTGGCGGAGGAGGAATAGCGAGAAAATATATTTACGCTTTAAGAGAAGCAGGAATTAATGAAGAATTTCAAAGTTATTCAGGTATTTCTGCTACAAGAATGAATGCTAGATTTATGAGTTACTTTTTTAAGATAAATCCGAAACAGGGAGTCCCCCACACATTAAAAACACTTGAAAAGTATATAAGAAAGCAGAATGTTGTTTTTTGTGGAGCTTTAGAGTATAAGCCAAATCAAACCTCTGATTCCACTGCCGTGGAAACAGCACAACATTTTAAATGTGATTTTATAAATTTAACAAATGTTCCTGGTTTATATGACAAAAATCCCTTGAAATACAAAAATGCTACCTTTATCCCTCAAATTTCATGGAAAGACTTTTATAAAATGGCAACACAAAAAAAATTTTCCCCTGGCCAACATTTTATTTTAGACCAGAATGCAGCAAAAATGATTTTAAAGCATAAAATTAAGACATTCATACTTGGAAAAGACCTAAAACAACTTGACAATTTCCTAAATAATAAAAAATTTATTGGAACAACAATAAAAGGATGAAAACAATATTAATAGAAGGAGAAAATTTTGAACAGGCGAAAAGAGAAATATCAAAAAATAGAGATAAAAGAATTATTTTTGTAAGTAAAAACGATGAATTAAATAGAAAAATTTTAGAAAAAGAAAAGATTGATGTCCTTTTATTAGACCAATATTTTAGAAAAGACAAACAAAAACAACGCAATTCCGGTTTGAATCAGGTTTTATCAAAAATAGCAAAGAAAAAAAATATAAAAATAGGAATAAATCTTGATGAATTAATCTTTTCAACCAAAGAAAAAAGAGCAAAAATTTTTGCCCGTGTCTCTCAGAATATAAAACTATGTAATAAAAATAAAATTGAAATGGTTTTTGTAATAACAAAAAAGAATAAAAGAGATATATATGATTTAAAAGCTTTAGGCTTAGTGTTAGGAATGCCAACATGGATGACCAAAAAATTAACTCTTGAAGAAATATAAATTTTCATAAAAATGAACATTAAAAAAATATTAGAAACTTTAAGCCCAAATGAGAGAAAAATACTTCCTTATTTAGATGAAAAAATAGAAAATATTTGTAAAAAATCAAATTTAGATAAAACCTCTGTGTTGAGAGCATTAAGATATCTCGAAAATAAAAAAATAATAAAATCGTTTATACAAGAAAAAAAAATAATTGATGTTGGAGTTAATGGTGCATTTTATAGGAAAAAAGGGCTTCCAGAAAGAAGATTGTTTGATATCTTGGATAAAAAAAGAATTCTCAATTTTCAGGAAGCAAAAAAAGAAGCATCCCTGAATGATGATGAACTTAAAGTATCAATTGGTATTTTAAAAAGAAAAGATTTAATAGAAATAAAAAAAGATAAAATAATCTCAAAAGGGAAAAAAGGCGAGATTTATAGAAAAATGCCTGAAGAATCCTTCATTGAAGCATTACCATTAGATTACGACTCTCTCAATCAAGAACAAATTTCCACTTTAAAGGATTTGAAAAAAAGAAAAGAAATAATTGACATAAAGACAAAAAAAATAATTAAAATAGAAATTACTAATTTAGGAAAAGAAGTAATAAAACAAAATTTAAAACCAGGGGATTTAATAGAGCAAATAACTCCAGATATAATAAAAAAAGAGCTTTGGAAAAAAAAGAAATTTAGGAGATATAATTTAACTTTACCTGTACCTAAAATATATGGTGGAAAAAAGCATTTTGTAAATCAGGCAATAGAATATGCAAAAAAGATTTGGCTTGAGATGGGATTTAAGGAAATGACTGGAGATTTAATTGTGTCAAGTTTTTGGAATTTTGATGCTCTTTTCACTCCTCAGGATCATCCTGCAAGAGAAATGCAAGATACTTTTTTCATTCCTATTTTAGATAAAAGAGACACTCCAATTGAAAAGAAGATTATAAGAGCAGTGCAAAAAGCCCATGAAAAAGGAGTTGCAGGTAGTAAAGGCTGGCAGTATAAGTGGGATGAAGATAAATCAAAAAAACTTATTTTACGAACCCATACAACTTGTATTTCCAGTCAGACACTTACAAAATTAAAAGAAATCCCTGCAAAGTTTTTTGCAATTGGAAAATGTTTCAGAAATGAAACTCTTGATTGGAGTCATGGATTTGAATTCAATCAAACAGAAGGAATAGTTGTTGATGAAAATGCAAACTTTAGACATCTTTTAGGTTATTTAAAACAATTTTTTAAAAAAATGGGATTTGAAAAAATAAGATTCTCTCCAGCTTATTTTCCTTACACTGAACCGAGTGTCGAAATCAGCACATGGCACCCTGAAAAGAAAAAATGGCTAGAGATTGGAGGAGCAGGAATTTTCAGGCCAGAAGTTACAATTCCCCTTTTTGGAAAAAATATTCCAGTACTTGCGTGGGGTCCAGGATTTGACAGAATATTAATGGACTATTATAAAATAAATGATATTAGAGAACTTTACAAAAACGATTTAAATTTTTTAAGAGAAGTAAAATTTTGGATGAAATGAAAATAAAATTAGAAGATATAATATTTTGGTTATTAATAATTGCAATAATAGCAATTGCCTTGTGGTTACTTAGTGGCTCTCCTCCAGAAACAAATGCATTAATAGCAATAGCCGTTTTTGTAGCAGCTTCGGAAATATTAATATGGAAAAATCTGTTTAAAATAGATAAAAAAACAGCAATTGGTTTTGAAAAGATTAAAAATAACATAAATAGTAAATTTTCAGAAATTCATAATGAGCTAAATGAAATTAAATCATCAATCAAAAAATGAAAATAGGAGACATAGTTATATGGATAATAATTTTTATCTTAATAGGAGTAGGAATTTATGCTTTAGTTAGATAATTTAAAATGGCAATAATATCAATAAACAAAAAATTGTTTGAAAAAGAAATTTCTAAACTAGATGAAAATATACAAGACAAGATAGCTATATTTGGAACTCCCATTGAAAAAATCGATGAAAATGAAGTTCAGTTAGAAATTTTTCCAAACCGTCCAGATATGCTTCCTTATCAAGGTTTTAAAAGAGCCTTTTTGGGATTTTTAGGAAAAAAAAGAGGAATCAAAAAATACAAATTACAAAAACCAAAAAAAGATTATCTTGTCAAAGTTGATTCGTCTGTTAAAAATATCAGACCATATACTGCTTGTGCTATTGTAAAAGGACTTAATCTAAATGAACAGAAAATAAATGAGATAATAGAAATGCAAGAAAAATTACATTTAACTTTTGGAAGAAAAAGAGAGAGATTTGCCATTGGAATTTATCCTTTAGATAAAATTAAAATTCCTATAACTTTCAAAGCACTTGAGCCAGACAAAATAAAATTTATTCCTTTAGGAGCAAATAAAGAAATGTCTGGTTTGGAAATTTTACAGAAACATCCTATAGGGAAAGAATATGCACATTTATTAGCTGGAAAAGAAAAATTTCCAATTTTCATAGATTCTAATGGAGAAATATTAAGTATGCCCCCAATAATAAATTCCAAAAAAATAGGAGAAATTACTCCTGATACTCATGACATTTTTATTGAATGTTCTGGATTTGATTTCCTAATCCTAAATAAGTGTTTGAACATAATTGTAACAGCCGTCGCAGATATGGGTGGAAAAATACAACAAATGAGAGTTCATGGGGACAAAAAAAGAATTTTGCCTGATTTAACACCTGAAAAAATGAAAATTAATTTACAAAATGTAAATAAACTCTTAGGCTTGCAACTCAAAGAAAAAAACCTAAAAAATTTGCTAGAAAAAATGGGATATAATTATAAAAAAGGAACTGTAGAAGTTCCGGCATGGAGAGTTGATGTATTACATGAAGTTGACTTAATAGAAGATGTTGCTATTGCTTATGGCTATGATAATTTTGTCCCTGAAATCCCAAAAGTTTCAACAATTGGACAAGAAAATCCAAAAGAGATAATAAAAAGAAAAATTTCTGAGATTTTAAATGGACTGAAAATGATTGAAGTTTCAAATTATCATCTAATAACAGAAAAAGATATATCAAAAATGGAAATTAAGAATAAAAAAGAATTTATAGAGGTTAAAGATTCAAAAACAGATTACAAAATATTAAGACCAAATTTAACTTTCTGTCTGTTGAAAGTTTTATCAGAAAATATTGATGTTGGATTCCCTCAAAATATCTTTGAAATTGGAAAGGTCTTCTTTTTGAAAAATGAAAAAATAACAGAAAGAGAAAGTCTTGCAGTAGCAATAACTGGAAATTTCACTGAAATAAGACAAATCCTAGAACATCTTTTTAGAATGACTTCTCTCACTATAAAAATTAAAGAGCCAGAATCAGAAATTCCGAAACATTTTATTGACGGAAGAACAATAGAAATCACTTTAAATCAAAATTCTATGAAAAAAGAAAGTAAAGAAAAAAGTATTGGATTTTTAGGAGAGATACATCCTAAGATTTTAAAAAATTGGAAAATAAAAACACCTGTTTCTTTATTTGAAATCTCTCTTGAAGAAATTTTGCAGGAGCTAGCAGATTACCAAAGATAACTCTTGATATTTATTCCAAATTCTTTTCCAGCCTTTTTTATTGATTCAATAATCTCAAGAATTTCTTTTTTTATTCCTTGCCACATATCATAAGATTTTTTAATAAATTCTGCCTCTTTTTCTTCAGAAGAATCAATATCAACTTCAATCAACTTAATCTCAATTCCAGCAAGTTTTTTGTAAATTTCTTCAAATTTTCTCTTTTCTTCTGAGCCTATTGATTTAATAATGGAAAAAATAAAGATTGGAGCATTAACTGGGTGAAGAACTGATTCAACAAACCTTAAATAATTAAGAAATTTATCTGCCATAAATTTCCTTACTTCTCTTAAAAGGCAGTCTGTTTCATATTCAGCTATTTTCTCAATCTGAAAATCTTTGTTAAGCTCCTTAAAAGGAGGTAAAGAGTATTTCTTTTCTATTTTTTCATATTCTTTTTTTAATTCTTGCAAGGTTTTTTCCTTCTTTTTTTCTTTTGTCATCTTTCAATTTAAAATCGAGAATTTATAAAATTAACTAATCAAAAGCCTCGGGCGAGACTTGAACTCGCAATCTCCACCTTACCATGGTGGTGCCATACCCTTAGGCCACCGAGGCATTCTTATATCACATTTTTTATATCAAAAAGTATTAAATAATATTTTAAAAAATTTAAAAAATTTCGCAGAATAGTGTTTTGTTAAGATTTCTTTACTACATCCTTTTTCTTAATAACTTCAAAATAAAAAAAACGAGAAAAACTATCAAAAAGGTAACAGCAATAGTTAAAAAAATTAACAACATGAAGAAAAAAAGATTTTCCATAAAATAGTTATCTTTCAAAAATTTATATAAAAGAAAAGAAGCTAATGACAAAAAAGAAAAGAGAATTAAATTTCTAAAGGATATATTAATTTTTCTAATAAGTTTGGAATCTATTTTCTTTTTTTCCCTCTTTTTCATCTTTTTCATAAATCTCAAAGGAAAATGAAGTTTTTAAATCTTACTCAGGAAGCCGCTTTAAAACTTTAAATTTATTATATTTCCAGTTATATTTTTGAAATTAGAAACAGAGAAAAGATTTTTTATCCAATCAAAATAAATTAATGAAAACTTTTTAAGGTTCTCTTTTGAATTAAGTGTAAGTTCATAATTGCTAACAACCAACAACGCTCCAAGTATAAAGAAAAATAATTAAAATAAAAACCTCTAAAAACCTCATTTTATTGAGGTAATGTTTCCTGACCAATCCATTTTTATGACATTTACAGTAATAGTCTTTAAATTATAAAAAAAACTCCTTAACCAAGAAAAATAAACTTTAAATGCCATTAAAATACCTTCCATACTACCAAAATTTACTTCTCTCCCTTTAAAAACATAAAAAGCACTTAGTGAGAAAAATAAAATAACAAAGATTATAAAAAAAGTAAAAAATCTTCTCCTTACCTCTTTTAATTTCCTAAATAGCCAAATCAAAAATACTAACCCAATAATAACAATAATCGGAGTTACAAAATTCATAAGTAAAAAAATAAAGAGAAGTATAAAAATATTTCGCTGAAAACATTATTGTAAAATGAATTATATAGGTTTTAGATATATAGGTGTGTTAGATAACTTTTTGTAAAGAAAATATGCGCCATGCGGGAATCGAACCCGCATCACAAGCTTTTTCCTTCCCTATCTTAAAGAAAGGTAGGGCAGTAGGAAACCTTAATTTCCTGCGCTTGGGAAGCTTGTATTCTACCATTAAACTAATGACGCATAAAGACAACCTACGGTTTTCTTTATCAAACTTTCCCTTAATTTTCCTTTAAAAATATATATCTCTGATTTGATAAATTTTTATATAGTTGATTTTTGTTATTTTAATATGCCCAAAAAGAAAAAAGAGATTAATGTGGACGCATTAGATTTTAAAATTATTCTTGAAGAGGCTGTTGCTTGTTCCAGACTTGGAAGAATAATTGCAAGCTATGGAGCAACTCTCACTGGAAGAGAAAAACAAAACGCTAATTTTATTTATTTATTGCTGAAAGCTGGAAAAGAATTGCCTAGAAAGACTCCAACTACTGCATCAATTTCAACAGATAAAAAAAAGAAAAAATATGGCTATGAAAAAGCTGTTAAGTGGTTTGCTGAAAAATATCCAAAAGAGGCAGAGGCGCTATTAGCCAAAATTAAAGAAGAATATGATGAAACTGAAACTGCTGTTCTTTATGGTGTTCAAAAAGGAAAAGATTTAAGTGATGAATATTACATTAAAATTTTAATTGATATTCTTAGAATTCCTGAACAAGATGCTGCTGTTATGTATCATGGAACAATTAAACCTCAAATCCAAAGAATGGAAGAGAAAAAGGGGCTTGTAAAATTAGTTATTAAGTAGTTAATTTTTTATATTATCTTCTTCTAAATCAATTATGACAAAGCGATTACGCATACACATCGCGAGACATGAAAAATGAACAAGAAATTTTACATTACAACACCTATTTATTACTCAAATGCAGAACCACATATTGGCTCAGCATATACAACAATAGCTGCAGATGTCCTAGCTAGATGGCATAAACTTCTTGGAGAAGAAGTTTTCTTTTTAACTGGTACAGATGAACATGGACAAAAAATTCAGGAGACAGCAGAAAAATTAAATAAAAAACCAAAAAACTTTGTCGATGAGATAGTAATTAAATTTAAAGAAGCATTTAGATTACTTAATATCTCTAATGATAATTTTATAAGGACAACTGACAAAGAGCATGAAGAGGAGGTTAAAAAAGCTTTACAAGATTTATATAATAAGAAATTTATTTACAAAGGGGTTTATGAAGCTTATTATTGTGTCGAATGTGAGCAATATTTAACAAAGAAAGATTTAGTTGATGACAAATGTCCTTTACATAACAAAAAACCAGAACTGCATAAAGAAGAATCCTATATGTTTAGACTTTCTGCATTCCAAGATAAGTTACTTAAACTTATAGAAAAAGGAGATTATTGTATCCTGCCAATAAAAAAAAGAAATGAAGTAATAGCTTTTATAAAAGAAGGCCTTCAAGATATTTCTATATCAAGAGAGAAATCTAAAGTTTATTGGGGCATTGAATTACCATTTGATAAAAATCATACTTGTTATGTATGGGTGGATGCTTTTTGGAATTACTTAACCGGGCTAATAGAAAAAAAAGTTTTCAAAAAATTTTGGCCACCAAATGTACAGCTTATGGCAAATGACATTTTAAGAGTTCATGCTACAATATGGCCTGCTTTATTGCTTGCAACAGAGAATAAACTGCCAAAGACTCTTTTTGTACATGGTTATTTCACTATAAATGGAAAAAAAATGTCAAAATCCCTGGGGAATGTTATAAATCCGATATACCTAGTTAATAAGTATGGTACAGATAGTTTAAGATATTTTATGTTAAGAAACATCTCATTCGGCGAGGACGGAAACTTCTCTGAAAAATCTCTTATCGAAAGACATAATAATGAGTTGGCAAATAAGCTCGGAAATCTTGTTTCAAGAGTTGTTGCTTTAGCTGAAAAACATGGCATGCAAAGGTGCGAGAATAAATTAATTAAAAAATTAAAGCTGAAAGATATTGAAAAATTATTTGAAAATTATGAGTTAGATAAAGTTTTGAATTTAATCTTCGATTTTATTGATGAATGTAATTTATATGTACAAAAAAATGAATTATGGAAAACTCATGATAAGAAAAAAATTTATGAACTTGCTGATTCAATTAAAGCAATCGCGATTTTATTATGGCCTTTTATTCCAGAAACAAGTGAAAAAATTGCAAAGCAATTTGGATTTAAAATTGGAAAAGGTTTGAAGGAAATTAAAAATCCATTAAAAATGAAGAAAATTAAAAAAGAAGAAATTTTGTTTAAAAAAATTAA
>JAFCEY010000035.1 GCA_017608945.1 Candidatus Pacearchaeota archaeon
GATAAGTTCAAAAGTTGAACAATTGGAAAAAGTTAAAGATAAATATGAATACACAAGAACAGAAAGGGAGATTATTGATAATGGAATTAATACTCTTAAAGAAATTACTCCACAGATACTTAGGCCATTAGATGAATTTGCAAAAGAAAAAACAGCAAGAACTTTTGCTGATGTTGCTTTTAATTCTTTCAAAAAATTTAAGGATAAAGCACCAATAATTTCAATAGAAAACCCTCCTGCTGGTGGAGCTTTTTCTACAGGAGAAGAACTTAAAAAAATTGTTGAAGATTCACGAAATAAACTCATAGAAAGGCTTATTCATGAGGAAAAAATGGATAAGAAAAAAGCAGAGGAAACTGCGAAAAAAATTATAGGTGTGACATGGGATGTTGGGCATATAAATATGTTGAGAAGATATGGATATAGTGAAAAGGATATAGTTAAAGAAACAGAAAAAGTTGCACCTCTTGTAAAACATGTTCATTTATCAGATAATTTTGGGTTTGAGCATACTGAACTTCCAATGGGAATGGGGAATGTTCCTATTAAAGAAATTCTTGAAAAACTCCCTGAGAAAGATTTAAAAAAAGTTATTGAAGCTGCAAACTGGTGGCAGCATTTTAAAACTCCTCCTGTTAAAGAAACTATGGAGGCTTTAGGTTCTCCATTATATTCTATGTTTCTCGGCCCACATTGGAACCAAGCATTAGGATTTCAACAAGGTTACTATGGAGGTATGGGAGCAACACTTCCTCAAATAAATTATGAAACTTTTGGAGCAGGATTTTCAACCCTTCCATTAGAACTTGGAGGCCAACGTCCAGGAGCACAAGGTTCGAGAATTAGTGGAAGACCTATGGAATAAAAATAAAAAATTAAAAACATCAAATAAATATTAAAAATTCAGTAAATTTAAAAACTATATTCAATAATATATTCTAAAGGATAAAAGAGGTGAAGATGCCAAAGAACAAAACTAAAAAGAAAAAAAAAGATAAAGCTAAGAAACTTGCAAAAAATTTTCCTACATTAAAATTTAAAAAAGATTCTGATATTGCCTTAGATTTTGCAACAAAAGTTTATAAAAAATTTGATAAAATAATTAAATCCATTGTACTTTTTGGCTCTGCAACTAAAGGGTCATCAACAAAAGGCTCTGATATTGATATTATAATTATTATTGATGATGCTTCAATAAAATGGGATCCAGAATTAATTACTTGGTATAGAGAAGAGCTTGATAAAATTTTAAGGGCGAATCCTTATCAAAAAACTTTACATGTCAACACAATAAGGCTTACAACATGGTGGGAAGATTTGATGAGAGGTGATCCAGTGGTTGTAAATATCTTGCGATATGGTGAATCAATAATTGATCTCGCGGGATTTTTTGAGCCTCTTAAATTTCTCCTTGTAAAAGGAAAAATAAGATCAACTCCCGAAGCTATTTACAATTGTTTAGATAGAGTTCCTATGCATTTAGCAAGAAGCAAAGCTTCTGAAATAAATTCAATAGAAGGATTATATTGGGCAATGGTAGATTCAGCGCATGCAGCTTTAATTGCTGCAAATGTCCCTCCTGCCTCTCCAGAACATATTCCTATAGATTTGAGAGATGTTTTTGTTAATAGTGGAAGACTAAAAATGAAATATGTTGTTTGGTATCGCGACTTACATCTTTTACATAAAAAAATAACTCATGGAGAAATTAATGACTTAAAAGGTGTGGAAATAGATGCATGGCAAGAAAGAACCGAAGAATTTGTTAGAGTTATGAGTCAGCTTGTCAAGAATATTGTTGGATAATCAGAAAACTCTTTGTGTTTTAGAGTTTTACTGATTCTTTGAACGTTTTTTTAAAATACATATTAACTGCATTTGGTCTTAAATTTTCAAATTTAGCATTTTCTAATAATTGAATAATTCCAAAAACTCTATTGTATTTTTTAAGAGTTTCTTCTGCTTCCTTTTTTTCTTTATCAGAAAAGTTATAAATTTTTTCTCCCTGAAGGATGTATGTAGCTCTCCTTATCTTTTCATTAATTTCCCCAAACTTCTCTTCAGAGAATTCCTTTAATTCTGTCCTCAATTTCTCAATTTCTTTTTCAT
>JAFCEY010000014.1 GCA_017608945.1 Candidatus Pacearchaeota archaeon
TTTAGGATAATTAGCAAAGAAAAGTCCTTTTAATGCTAAATTGTTTGATTCTGTTCCTCCTGAAGTAAAAATTATTTCATGAGTTTTTGCATTAATGGCTTTTGCAATAATTTTTCTTGCTTTTTCTAAAGCATTTTTTGCTTCTTGTCCTTTAAAATGGATTGAAGATGCATTCCCATACTTGGAGCCAAAATAAGGAAGCATTTCTCTCAAAACTTGTTCATCAACTTTTGTTGTTGCAGCATTATCTAAATAAATTTGCCTCATTTTTCCCAGAGATAACATTTACCTCTACAATATTTATTAGCGTGAGAATCAATTAATTTTAATATTGGAAGGATTGTATCTTTATTTAAAGAATAAATTCTTTGCTTTCCTTTTTTATTTACTTTTACAATGTTACAATTTTTTAATGTTTTCAAGGCATGAGATATTTTGCTTTGTTCTACTTGAAGCTCTTTTGTTATTTCTGAAACATTCCTCTTTTTCTGTCTTAAACAAAGTACTATTCCCATTCTAAGAGGATTTGCAAGTTTTTCAAAAAATATACAATAAGTATTATGATTAATATAAGGATTAAATTTGCCTATTTTTAATGAACCTGATTTCATATGAATAATATTTCATATGTGTTTATAAAGGTTTAGGTATTGGACGATCCATTTAAATATATTTAATTTTTTTCTTTTAAATGAAATACCAACAACTTTTAGAAGAGATAAAAAATCTGAAAATTGGAGAAAGAAAAGAAATCTATAATGAAGAAGGAAATAAGATAATTATATTCAGGCCAGAAAAATTAGGAAAATCATTAAAAAATAAAAATTATGATATAAAAAGAAATTTTCAGATTATTCTTAAAAAGCCAAACGAAAAAGAATTCTTACCCAATCATCTAAGAGTTTTAATTGAATTTAATCACAAAATAAAGAGTGATAAAGATAAGGGAGAGGAATTTTATAAGATGATTGAAGAAATTTATGCGGGAGAAGATCCACTTAAATTTAAAGAGATTTTAAAAAAATTAAAGTTATCAGAAGAGTTAGATCCTTCAATAATAACTTTATGTTTAATACAATTATTCATGGCAGAACAAGATATTAATTACACACATGGGAAAGTTCAACCTCCAAGAGCTTTTCTTATGGGTTATTTAAGATTTATAAGAAAACAAGAACAAAATATAGACAAGATTCTTTGGAGTTCAACAAGACACCCTCCTAAACAAGAATTTTGGAGAGACTTCCCTATTTGAATTCCTCAAAAATAATTTCTGTTTTTATATCATTTAATGTTCTCTGCTCTTTTTTTAATCTTTTTTTCATGATATTGAAATATTTTTTATTAATTTCTATGCCAATAGAATTTCTCCCATAATATTTAGCAACAGCATTAGTAGTTCCGGTTCCGGCAAAAGGATCAAGAATAGTGTCTCCCTCGTTAGTGCAAGATAATATAACTCTTCTTAATAATTCAAATGGTTTTTGGGTTGGATGCTCTCCTGCCCACTTTTCTTTTTTTGGAGTTAAGGGAATTATCCAAACATTTCTTGTTTGTTTTCCTTTTGGATTTAATTTATCTGTTATATGATCTTTGGTCCATTGATAATTAAACTTCCATTTTTTTCCATTTCCATTTTTTGTGGCCCAAATTAAATGTTCTGTGCTTTCTGTAAAAAATCGGCAAGTAATATTTGGTTGAGCATTTGGCTTGAACCAAACTATACTATTATTAATTTTGATCTCTGGATGGAATTCTTGCAAAATAAATCCTAACTGATATATATTATGAAAACTTCCACATACCCAGAGACTGCCCCCATGTTTTAGTTTTTTGATGCATTTATCTATCCATTCTTTATTAAATTTAAAGAATTCATCTTTAGAAAACATATCCCATTTTTCTTGCATTGTTATATGTTTGCTATATTTCCAACCAAGTCCTTTCTTTTTGGAAATATTATAAGGAGGATCTGCAAATACTGAATCAATTGATTCATCTGGAATTGTATCTAAAACTTTCAATGCATCTCCTAAAATTATTCTGTGTGTTGTTTTTGTCATTTTATTATAAAATCATAATTTTTCCTAATTCCGTAATATTTAATTCTCCAGTCTTATTATTAATATATCCAGCATTCTGAAGTTCTTTCACATATTGATATATGATACTTTTGGATTTGTTTAATTTTTTCATAAGACTATCAATATTTTTTACTCCTTCTTTTATATAATTTAAGATTTCCTTCTGTGTTTCATTCACAGAAAGATCAAGTAAAGGAAGCTTTATGATCTCATTTGTTTCTTCAATAACATAATAAATTCCTTCTATTTTTTCCTTTCTGGAATAAGCTGCAAATATTAATCCAAAAGATAATGTTTTTCTACCTTCTGTTATATTTAAAAGGATCTCACTGTGCTCAGACAACTCATCTATTTTTTTAATTACATCTTTAGTTATTTCATATATATCATATATTGATTTGGTTCTTAAAATTTTTATTTCGATAATATCTCCAAAAGAGTCAATTAAATTTTTAATAGCATTTCTCTTTAACTCTAAATTTTTATCTCTTATTTTATCATAATCTTTTTCAACAACACAAATTATTTTATCTGGTTTAAGTTTGTGTGCAGCAATTTTTACTGATCTAGAACTGAAAATAGTAGTAATCATTACCCTCTTTTTCATAAATATTTAACGCAAAAATCCTTTTTAAATATTTCTAATACTATCCGACAAAAATCAGGAAAATCCGAAAAATTTATAAACTTTCTTTTTTTATATTTAAAGAAATGCTAAAGAATAGAATAGATAAAAAAGGACAATGGACTCTTGAAGCAGTTTTTGGTATAGCAGGATTATTAATGTTTATAGATGCTATTTGGTTAAAGATATTATTGCCTGCGAATAGATTTTTTGAGGGATTTCTAGGGATGGTTTTTATCCTAATAGCCATAGTGATATCAATAAATAAAAGAAGATAAGATGAAAATATATATTATATTTAAATGGTTAAATTCTCAAATTTCTATTTTTTCTGGAATGTATATTCCTTTTATAATTTTAGGTCTTGGAATCTTTCTAAAAATTTTAAATGGTCCTTGGTGGTGGCAAGGGTTTATTGTATATTTAATTTCTTTGATTTTTATTAGTATGAAATACCAAGATAAATATACTGATGAAAAATACTTGGAAATGTCCAAAAAGGAGATAAAGCGAAAAAATGAAAAAATTAAATAAAAAGAGATATAATCTGCAATTCTTTTTTTCAGTTTTTCTAATAATATTAACAATCGCAATATTGGTATTCTCTATATTAACTTATTTCCAGACAAAACAAGGGACAAATGCTTTAGAAAGGGTAGCAAACTCTACCGAGAAAATTTCTGAAACATTGGAAAAGAAAAATTCAAATTTATGGATATTTATAATTTTAATTATATTGGTGGTAATTATCTTTCTTATTAAAGAAAGGAGAAATAAAATTAAAAAGAAGTATATGTCAATGAAATGAATAAAAAAGGTACAGGAATACAAGCAATAGGATTTATTCTCTTTTTAGTAGGTTTCTTATCATTAATTGGGAGTCTTATAAGGTGTCTAAAACGTGGAAAAGATACGCTTTATGATATTAATTATACTACACAATGTCTTTTTCAAACTCCTATAACTTGGCTTTGTATTGGAATAAGTATCTTATTACTTCTTATTGGGATTGGGCTGTTAAAAGACTAAAATTCCGGCCGGAGAAAGATAACTAAATAATTAGTGCCTTCTTATTAAGAAGATTTCTCTAATCTTTTCTATCTTCGAGTGTTAAATATTTTCCCCTCCCCAAAACCTTCTTAAACTATAAATATAAGAGAATTCTATTCATAATCATGACAAAAGTTTTTCTTGCTGAACAAAGAAATGATAAAGATATAATTGGAATTCTGCATCCTCTTGTGAAAGAATGGTTTTTCTCAAAATTCAAGGCCTTTTCATTGCCACAAAAATATGGGGTTTTAAATGTCTGGGAAAGGAAAAATATTTTGATTTCAGCGCCGACAGGAGGCACTAAAACTCTTACAGCATTTCTTTCAATATTAAATTATCTTATAATGCTTAGTGAAAAAAATGAACTTGAAGATAAGATTTATGCTGTTTATATTTCTCCTTTAAAAGCTCTCAGCAATGACATTCATAAAAATCTTATAGAGCCATTAGAAGAAATTTATGAAATTGCAGAGAAGAAGAAAATTAAACTTCAAAAAATAAGAATTGCTCTTAGAACAGGCGACACTCCTGCATCTGAACGTTCAAAAATGACAAAAAAATCTCCTCATATCCTTATAACAACTCCTGAAACTTTTGCTATTGTTTTAACAAGCAAAAAATTTGTTGAAAACCTTAAGGCAGTTGAGTTTTGCGTTGTTGATGAAATTCATGCTCTTGATAATAAAAGAGGAACTTATCTTAGTTTAAGTTTAGAAAGGCTTAATGAAGCAAGTATTATATGGCCAGTAAAAATTGGCTTATCAGCAACAATTTCTCCTTTAGAAGAAGTGGCTAAGTTTTTAGTTGGAATAAATAATGAACGGGAAGTTTATATTGCAGATGTTACAATGAATAAAAAAATTGACATTAAAGTGCTCACACCTGTCAAAAATTTAATTGAAGATGAAAATTTAAATCAAAGAATGTATGACCTTATTGATAACCTAATAAAACAACATAAAACAACTTTGATCTTCACTAACACAAGGTCAGCAACTGAAAGAGTTGTAAATCATCTTAAAGAAAAATTTCCAACAGAATATGGAGATGATAATATTGCAGCTCATCACTCTTCTCTTTCCAAAAAACACAGATTTGATATTGAAGATAAATTAAGACAAGGAAAATTAAAAGTTGTTGTTTGCTCTACAAGTTTAGAATTAGGAATTGATATTGGTTATATTGATTTAGTTATAATGTTAGGAAGTCCAAAATCAAGTTCTCGCGCTTTACAGAGATTAGGAAGAGCTGGACATAGGTTACATGACACTTCAAAAGGAAGATTTATTGTTTTAGATAGAGATGATTTAGTTGAATGTTCTGTTATCCAAAAAGAAATGTTAGAAAGGAAAATAAATAAAATTTCTTTTCCTAAAAATTGTCTTGATGTTCTAAGCCAACAGATTTATGGCATGGCAATCTACAAAGTTTGGAATGAAAATGAACTTTTTTCATTAATAAAAAAATCTTATTGTTTTTCTGAATTGTCAAGAAAAGATTTCTTGGATGTGATAAGTTATCTTGCAGGAGAATATGCTTTGGAGAAGAGCCATGTTTATGGAAAAATTTGGTATGACCCTAAAAGTAAGCAAATAGGAAAAAAAGGAAAATTAGCAAGAGTTTTATACTTAACCAATCTTGGAACAATTCCAGAAGAATCTTTTGTTAGTGTAAAATTAACTCCAAGCAATGAACATATTGGAGTTATTGATGAGGCTTTTTTAGAGAGAATGAGAAAAGGAGATGTTTTTGTACTTGGAGGAAAGAAATACATTTATTTGTATACAAGAGGAATGAATGTTTATGTCAAAGCAACAATTGACAGGCCTCCTACTATACCAAGTTGGTTTTCTGAAATGTTGCCTCTAAGTTTTGATTCTGCACTAGAAATAGCTAGATTTAGAAGATTAATGAGAGAAAAGTTTGAGGCTAAAAAGCCAAAATCTGAAATTTTAAATTTTATACAAGAACATTTATATGTAAATCAAGAAACTGCTAATTCAATTTTTGATTATTTTTATGAACAGCATAAATATCTTGAATGAAAGATACAAATCAGAAAAAAATTATTTAATTTTTCATAGTATGTTCGGAAGAAGGGTGAACGATGCACTTTCAAGGGCAATTGGCTTTTTACTTGGAAGAATTGGAGGAAGGGATATTGAAATAGGAGTTAATGATAACAACTTTTACTTGGCAGGGGAGAGAATAAATATAGAAAAAGCTCTTGAGATTTTAAAAAAAGAACCTCTTGATGAAATTCTTAAGGAAGCAATTGAAAGAACAGATGTTTTAGCAAGGAGATTTAGACATTGCGCTACTCGCTCATTAATGATTTTAAGAAGTTATAAAGGAAGAACAAAAACAGTTGGAAGACAGCAAATGAAATCTCATTTTTTATTGTCAGCTGTTAAAAAAATAACTTCAGAGTTTCCAATTTTAAGAGAAGCGAGAAGAGAAGTTCTTGAGGATTTAATGGATGTGAAAAATGCAAAAAAAGTTGTGAATTGGATTAAAGATGGAAAATTAAAGATAAAAGTTCGTGATGTTTCTTTACCAAGCCCTTTTGCCCTTAACATAGTAATGCAAGGTTACAGCGATTTAATAAAAATTGAAGACAAACAGGCATTTTTGAAGAGGATGCATGAAAAGCACTTGGAGAAAATCAGAAAAAATTTTAAAAGAATGTGATTTAAAAGGAGAATCTAATTTCCTTTTGAATAATAGCCCACGTCGCATAATGGTATTGCACTCGCTTGGAGGGCGAGGCCTTTTGGGCATCCAGGTTCGATTCCTGGCGTGGGCGTAGTTAAATTTTTAAATTTCCAAATAATCTTTAAGAGATGAAAAAAGAGGCTGATGAGACTTATTTAGGAAAAATTCTCTTGCAAATTTTAAGAAGAAAAATGATCTATTTATATTGCACCGGAAGTTTATTTTTTATTTTTTTAGCTACGAGATTTATTTTGGGAATTAACTTGTCTTCAGAAGAATTTTTATATGACTTTTTTTCAGGAATTTTTGAAATGTAAAATTGATAAATTTTATATAACTCTGTTGTTGTATTTTAATATGAATTGGAAATTATTTTGGAGTTCATTTGCTTTTTTAATCCTTAGTACTTTACTTTTTTTCTACTTTTTCTTCCCATATAATGAAATAAAATTTTATAGTGAGGAAGAAGTCTTTAATTTCACTCTTCCAACTTACAATTCAGAAATGCAATTCTATCCTAACATGAGATATCCTGGAAAGGAAATTTCTTATAAAATAAGTGATGAATGCACATTAAAAAAGAAAAATGACATGGAATTTGCATTTGATATTATTGAAAATTTAACGGTTTTGGAATTTTATCCAGTTTTTGTGAATGAAGAGATATCTGTAAATTGTAATGAAAGAGATATTGTTGAAGGGGGTATTTTTATTGCAGGTGAGGGTGGGCCGACAAAAGTAGTTAGAGGAGAAAAATTTAATGTAATCCTTAAGGGAGATATTCTTTTAATAAGAGATTCTCAATGCGAAAAGCCAAATATTGCAATTCATGAACTTTTGCACGCTCTTGGTTTTGCTCATTCTTTAAATAAACATAATGTAATGTATAATGTAACAAGTTGCAATCAGAAAATAGGAGAAGATATCCCAAAATTAATAAATGATCTTTATTCATACCCATCCTATTCTGATTTAAGTTTTACTGAAGCGCATGCAAATATTAAGGGGAGGTATTTAAACCTGAATATGACAATTAAAAATCTTGGCTTAAAAAGTTCTGAAAGAGCAGAGATTGAGATTTACACTAATGATAATCTTATAAAAAAAGTGGATTTAGGGCCAGTAAATATAGGAGAAGGAAAAATAATCACACTTGAAAATATTTGGACTTCTTCTTTAAAGATAGAGCAGATAATTTTGATTATAAATTCTGATTTTGAAGAATTAGAAAAAGAAAACAATAAAATAACATTAAAAATAAAAAATGAAAAAAATTAATCATCAAGATCTAAATCATCAATAGCTTCATCTAAAAATTCATCATCCTCTAGAGTCTCGAGTTCACTGAACTCATTTCTCATTTTTCACCTCATTTTTCAATTTTTTGAAGAAAAACCAAGTTTTTAAATTCTTCTATTTTGTCTTTAAAAATCCCCCCACCCGGAATCGAACCGGGACACATCGGGCTACAGCCGATTGCTCTACCACTAAGCTATGAGGGGTTGAAATATTAAAGAGATAATTACTTTTAAAGATTTTCTTGTTTTTAAATTAATATATTACTTATTGCAAGAATTTTTATAAGTCATTAAAAATATGAATGTTTAAAACAATTGAAAAAGTTTTTAATCTATTGCTTTTTGTTCAGCTAAGAAAAAAGCTCTGTTTGATTTAGTTTCCTTAATTTCTCCATCTCTTTCATATATTGCAATTGCAGGAGGCAATGCAAATTTCCCAACTACTCCTATTTTTGAATATACTAAATATGATATAACCCTATTTTCTCCAGATTCTAATCTATCAAAATACCATTCTATCTTCCTGTTTTTCTCGTCTATCTTTTTTGGGCGTTCAACACCAAACTTCTCGTGAATTTTAACTAGTGGAGGAATTCTGTCTACGATTGTAACTCTTTCTACATGCTTTTTAGCATTAACAAAAATTGAAACCTTCAAAGCAAATTCCCCACCTTTAGACTTGACAAATGTTATTTTTTTTCTTAACATTACATCCTCTTTTGAGAACTTTCTTACCAAAAAAATGACTGTTACAATAAGGATAATTGCTAAAAAAGGATAAAACCAATTTGTTTTAATTTTTATTTCTAATGTTTCTCCTGGTTTTATTTCTCTAACCCAAGAATAATAAACTTTAGCTCCTTTTCTTTCAACAAAATCTGGTTTAATGCTAAATGTTGTAAATAATCTTGAAATAATATTTTTATCTAAAGATATTTGAGGAGTTGAGATAATATTTCCCTCATTTGTTTTTTTGATTATATAAGTGGTTATTCCAAAACCAAATTCTTTTTCAGTTGTTGTTATTATGTCTTTCTCTTCAAACTTTATTCTTCCCTCTATTTCTTTTTTTTGGCCATTTATGAAAATCTCTGCTTTAAGGGTATAAAATCCAGCAGTCAATCCTTTAAATCTCTCTTTATCTAAAGAAAATTCAAATTCCTTTATTTCCTTAGGGCTTAGATTAAATTTTTCCTCTTCTTCGAAAAATGGGGAAGATAGCTTAACAGAAATTTCACCGAAATCAAAATTAACTTTATTTTTTATGTAAACTTTAATTTTTTCTTTTGTTGGGTCAATTTCTTCTGTTCCAATTTCAAGAGCATCTTTTAATTCAATAACATTAACTGTTAAAGACTCTTTTTTTTCTCCTGAAGGAGACTTTATAAAAAGGTCAAATATAACTAACCCGCTGTATTTTATGTCTGTTCTAGGATAAATTTTCAGTTTAATTTCTTTTGTTTCTCCTTGGCCTATAAAAACTGTTCCTTTTGGTTCAAGACCTGAGCCGAAAAAAGAATAAAATATAAAATTTTCTCCACTGCCATGATTTGTTATTCTTAAATCAAAGATAGCAGGTCTATTTACTTCTGGAATCAAAACTTCATTTGAACTTATTTTTTCTACTTCTATATTTGTAGCTGAAATTATAGGAAAAATTAAAAAAATGAGCAAACATGTAAATAATATCTTTTTCATAATCAGAATATAAAGAAATTGTATTTAAAAGTTTTGTTAATGAAAAGAATATTTTGTGTTATCTTGGAAAAAACGAGAAATCCATTCATCTGTAACTTATTTCCATCTCTTTTTATCTCTTTCCCTCTAAATCCAAATAAGCTTTAACCTGATTTAAAAATTCTTCACAAGCTCCAATAAGTTTGTCTTCGTATTCTTTAATTCTTGATTGAATAACCCATTTTTCATAAATCCCTCTAATGAATTTTAAAAAAGCGCTTCTCTCAAATTTCCCTTCATAATCTCTCACTAAAGTTCCTTCAGCTTTTATTTCAATATTCCCTTTATTCATTTTAATTTTTTTCCCTTCTTGTGTTAATTCAACATCAACTAATCCAATAATCTTGAATTTTGTACTTACCTCAAATTTAAAATAATCTGTAACTTTTTTGCTTCCTCCCCATTCAAATTCTATATCTCTTGATTCCCCTTTTAGCTTTTCTGAATATTTTTTTTCTGAAATTGACAAGCCCATTTCCTGAGTTTGCCAATCATAACAAAAATTGTAAAAATCAGAAAAAGGAAAAATTCCATTGTATTTTACTTTGCTAGAAAATATAACATCTTTTTCAACCATTGCTTTATTATGAAAAATTTATTTAAATATCTTTCTTAAAAATTTAAATGTAATTTTTTCTGCAAGATTCACATATTAATAAGCCATCAATTTTGTATAGGAAATCATGATTCCCACATCTCTCACAAATTCCTTCTTTAATTCTCTCTTTTGCCTTTATTCTTTTGAGCTTATTTTTTTCCTCTCTTATTTTTGCAAACTCCTCCAATTCAGGATAGAATTCTGGATGGAAATTCAATATGTCTTTTGCAGTAACCACTCCTACAAGTTCATTATTATAAATTACTGGCAGTTTATCTGACTTAGACCTTTTCATTCTCTCCGCAGCTTCATATATTGTTAAAGAAGGTTTTATTACTACGGTTTTTCTTGGAGAGATGTCTATTGCTTTTATTTTTGATAAATCTTTTTTTGATTTTTTAACAAGAGCCCATAAAATATCTTTTTGATTGATAATACCAAGAAATTTTTTTCCTTCAGTAATCAACAAACTTCCGACTCTATTCTTAACCATCTTTTTTGCACATTCAAGAAGATTTGTTTCAGGTTTTATAATTATTGGATTTCTAGTCATTATGTCTGCCACTGTAATATTTTCCATAATATTTTGAGGGTATTGAAACTTATAAGTTTTCCTATTTATTATTTTTTTATTATTGATTTTAATTTCTTTTTAGTATAAAAAAATTTAAATATTCATTTAATGAAGAAATTTTATGGCAGAAAAACCAATAGTGATATTACCTGAAGATTTTCAGAGAATTATGGGTAAAGATGCGCAAAGGAATAATATTCTCGCAGCTAAGACTATATCAGAGATGATTAAAACCACATTAGGGCCTAAAGGAGTGGATAAAATGCTTGTTTCTCCAACAAATGATATAACAATAACTAATGACGGAGTTACAATTTTAGAAGAAATGCAAGTTGAGCATCCTGCCGCAAAAATGATGGTGGATATTGCAAAAACTCAAGAAAACGAAGTTGGAGATGGTACAACAACTTCAGTAATGCTTGCTGGAAAACTTTTAGAAAATGCTGAAAAACTTTTAGATCAAAAAATACACCCAACTGTTATTACAAAAGGATATCGTTTAGCAGCTGACAAATGTCAAGAAATTTTAAAAGAAATATCCTTTAAAATCACTTCTGATAATAAGGAGATGTTAAAACAAATTGCTATGACTGCAATGACTGGAAAGGGTGCAGAAGAGTTTAAAGAAAAATTTGCAGAAATTATTGTTGATACAGTATTGCAGGTAAAAAATAACGAGGATGTAGATTTAACAAATATTAAAATAGAAAAATCAAAAGGGGATGGGATTCAGGATACAAAATTAATTTCAGGAATTATACTTGATAAGGAAAAGATTTCTGTAGATATGCCACCATTAGTCCATAATGCAAAGATTGCTTTAATTGATTGTCCTTTAGAAATACAAAATCCAGAAATAGACACAAAAATTTCCATATCCACTCCTCAGCAATTGCAAGACTTTTTAGAGCAAGAAGAAAATACAATAAGAAAAATGATTGAAAAAATAAAACTTTCTAATGCTAATGTTGTCTTTTGTCAAAAAGGTATTGATGACCTCGCTCAATATTTGCTTTCAAAATCAGGAATTTATGCTTGCAGACGTGTTTCTAGAAGTGACATGGAAAAAATTGCAAAGGCTACAGAAGGGAAGATAGTCAGCAATTTAAATGAATTAGACCCTTCTGATTTAGGGAGTGCAGACATTGTAAGAGAGTTTAAACATGGAGAGGATAGTTTCACATATATTGAAGGATGTCAAAATCCGAAAGCATTAACAATTTTAATTCATGGTGGTACAGAACATGTTGTAGATGAGATTGAAAGAGCAATTAAAGATGGTTTAGGAGATGTTGCTTCAGCATTAAAATCAGGCTTAGTCGTTCCTGGAGGCGGAGCTATTGAAATTGAACTTGCAAAAAGATTAAGAGAATTTTCTCAAGGATTAAGTGGAAGAGAGCAGTTGGCAGTTGAAGAGTTCGCCTCTGCTTTAGAATTTATTCCTGCTACATTAGCAGAAAATGCTGGACTTGATCCTATTGATATTTTAACTGAATTAAAATCTCGACATGATGCAGGAGAAAGAAATGCTGGCTTGAACTTATTCAAGAATAAAATTGAGGATGTCTTTGAAGCAAAAATTATAGAACCCTGGAAAATTAAAAGCCAGGCAATAAGTTCTGCAACTGAAGTTGCAATCATGATTTTAAGAATAGATGATGTAATTGCTTCTTCAGGAGAATCCAAAAGTAAAGGAAAAGTTCCTGAAATGCCAGAATATTAAAAATTTTTCTTTGTAAAAATTTTATAAGAAATTATGCGTAAGCCGGGAATCGAACCCGGGTTTTAAGATTTTTGCTCTGCGAGGACACCTACGGTTTCCTTCGCTTAATCTTCCCTTCTTTTTATTTTGTTTTAAAGAGGGGTTAGCGTAAGGGGAACTTTAGTGCCCCTCGTTGGCAATCTTACGTTCTACCACTAAACTACTTACGCATTCTCAGTTAAAGAAAAAATAGTTTTTAAGATTAATTGTAAATTATAGATATAAAAATGGTCCTGGGAGGAATCGAACCTCCGCCTAGTCGGTGTAAACGACTTGTTCTACCATTAGACTACAGGACCTAAACATAAAATAAAAACCATAATAATATTTAAACTTTGCCTATTAAAGATGAAGGTAACCTTTATATATACATTTTAGTTTTTTTAAACATGACTGAGAAAAAAAATGAAGAGCAAAAGAATTTAAGGGAGATTTCGGAAATGAATCTTGACAATAAATATTCTGAAAAAAAGATAATTCCTGAAACCCCCGAAAAAAATCAGAACCTTGATAAAATAAAAAAAGAACTTGAAAAATTAAAATCTTTTATTATTAAGAAATACCCCTTTGTTCAGGCTATTGGAATTCTGCCAACAAAAATTATAAAAAATTTTATTGAAGAAGAAATTAGTGAAGAGCTCCCTAAAGAACAATTTGAAAAACTGATGAAGAAAATTCATATATATATTATTGTTCCAGATGACAAATTAAAAGAAATTCCCAAAATAAAAAAAGAGGTTATAAAAGAGATTGAAAAAATAAAGCAGAATTTTTGGATATATGTAAAAACAACCGGCGATGTTTGGGAAATTTGTCTTGACAGTAAATTTGAATTGATTACAGGAATTGCAATGTCTTTTCCTCTTTATGATAAAGGAATTCTTGGAGCACTAAGAGTAGCGGAAATTCATAAATCTCTTGTTCTTCAAAAATTTGAGAGATATGTAGTTAGTTATGTTATTGCTGGGAGTTTAGTAAGAGGAGATGCAACAAAAACATCTGATGTTGATGTTTTTGTAGTCATTAATGACACTGATGTCAAGAGAATGCCTCGTTTGGAATTAAAAGAAAGGCTTAGAGCGATAATTTATCAGTATGTTGAAGAAGCTTCTGTTCTTGCTGGCGTTAAAAATAAACTTTCACCTCAGGTTTATCTTTTAACTGATTTTTGGGAATCTGTCAAGGATGCGCATCCTGTTATTTTTACTTTCATTAGAGATGGGATTCCTCTTTATGATAGAGGAACTTTTATGCCCTGGAAAGCTTTACTTAAAATGGGAAAACTCAAACCAAGTCCTGAGGCTATAGATTTGTTTATGTCAATGGGAGATAAAACTGTCAAGAGAGCAAAGACGGCTTTACTTGATATAGTTGTTCATGAGGTTTATTGGGGTGTCACCACGCCGAGTCAAGCTTTATTGATGCTTTATGGTTTACCTCCTCCTACTCCAAAACAAATTGTAAATGAAATGAGAAAAGTATTTGTAGAAAAGGAAAAAATGTTAGAGAAAAGATACATCAATATTCTCGAAAAAATTGTCAATATCTACAAAGATTATGAACATGAAAAAATAAAGGAGATTAAAGGAACAGAAATAGACAAAATTTTGGAAGATACTGAGGATTATTTGAAAAGGCTTAAAGAATTAAGAGAGCAAATTGAAAAAAGAGCTTCTGAGAAAACAATTGAACAAATATATAATGATACATTTAATCTTTTAAAAACAATGTTTGGAAATAAATCCCAGCAAAAGATTATTGAAGAATTTGATAAACAACTTATAAAAAAAGGAAAACTTTCTCCTCAATCTTTGAGAATTTTAAAGGACATTATTACTGCAAGAAATGAATTTAAAAAAGGGAAATCAACTTCACATAGAATTGACGAAGCAAGAAAAAATGCTTCAATTTTAATTAATGACCTCATTGAATATAATCAAAGATGTGAATTTTTGAGTGCAAAGAAAGAAGAAAAAAGTAGCAAATAAATATATTAAATAATGAAGAAAACAGCATAGAAAATAAATTTTTTTGGGTTATTGTCTATATTAACAAAAATTTAAAAACCAATTTTTTATTTAAATTATATTGAAATTATATTTCGGCAAAGCTTATTTTTGCTTCGCAAAGATTATTTTGTCGAGCGCAGGAGACACGATGAAAGGAAAAGTTGTTCAGTTTAGAAGAGGCAGACATACAATTCGTGAAAGGCATTTTTTAATAGATGTCAATGCAAAAAATAGAGAAGAAGCTGAAAAATTTGTTGGAAAAGAAGTTGTTTGGAAATCTCCAAGTGGAAAGGTAATTAAAGGCCGGATTGCATCACCACATGGGAATAAAGGGCTTGTCCGCGCAATTTTTGAGAAAGGTTTGCCAGGACAAGCAATAACAACAGAAGTAGGGGTAAAAGAAAAATGAGTATGAAGAAATTATATGTTATTTTGTTAAATGATATTCATAAAGATAAAGGAGAGAAAATTTTACTTAGTAAGCTTCCCAAAGGAAGATACAAAGTGAGATTTAGCGACAAAAATTTTTCATATACTTTCTCTCAACCTAAATCTAAAGAAGAAATAGAAACAATAATTGAGATGCATGGGTATGATAAAAAATATTTCATTACAAAATTAAATAATAGAAAATTAGATATAGAAAAATTTAATGAAAATAAAAGAAACTTGGGAATAATTTAAAATGGCACTTAGAAAAGCAGCTGCATATTCAAAGAAGAAAGTTGTTCCTTATACGAGAGTAAGTAAGGTAAAAGGAAAGTCTTTTATAAAAACAGTACCACAAAAAAAGGTTGTTAAGTTTGTCATGGGTAATGAGACTCTTTTCATAGAAGGGAAACTCCCGCATAAGTTAACTCTTATTGCAGAAGAAAAAGCTCAGATTAGAGACAATTCTCTGGAAGCTTGTAGACAATATCTAAATAAGAAATTAGAGAAAGAGTTTTCTGGACAATATCTGTTTAAGGTCCTTGTTTTTCCTCACCACATACAAAGAGAAAATAAAATGTTAACTGGAGCAGGAGCAGATAGAATGCAAACAGGAATGCAATTGTCTTTTGGAAAAACTTTAGTTAGAGCAGCACTTGTAAATCCTGGAACAAAAATATTTTTTGTTGCAGTTGCTAACCCAAAGGCAGTGAGCTTTTCTAGAAATTTATTCAAAGATGTAAAATCAAAATTGCCATGCAAGACAAAAGTTGTTTATGAGGAAATTAAAAGATGACATTAATATTAAAAACAAAATCACATGGGAATATAGATGCTGGTTTTTATTCAGCATTTACAAAACTTTTTAGATTAGGAAAATATGCTTTTGAACCTAAAGACTTATGTGACTTAGCTCAGTATTTAGCAAAAAATCCAAAGATAAAAGAATTACAAATTTCATGTTTGCCTTTAGAAAAATTTTGGGAAATGGAAAATAAATATATGAATTCATTTCAAAAGTCACTTAAAAATACTAATAAATATTCTGCAAATAAAACAATAGATAATTTTCTTAGTAAAAATCAAAATATGTCTTTAGAAGACAAAATTTATTTAATGAATGAGATAATAAATATTCCAGTAAAAATAAATGATAATAAAACTTCAATAAAAATAGGAGAATACGATGTCGAAGATACTCATTTCGGCATGATGGTGTATTATCTTTCTCATGGTGGCTGGTTTGGTTGGAATGAAAATCAACCAAAATTTGCTGAGCAAACAATTTCAGCAATCAAAAAATCAAAAAATCCTCTGTATAAAGAATTACAAAAAAGGTTATCTTAGTTTTTTATTTTGATGGCACAATTTCAAATTCAGTTGAACCAACATATTTTTCATCAAGATAGTAAACATATTTGTAATTTCCATAACCTCCATTTTGGATTAACCATCTTATCATATCAAAATCTTCCCCAATACACAGAACATTACCATCATATTAACAGATTTCTTGGTGTGTGTGAATTAGTTCACCGAAAGGATTATATATTTCATATTTTGCTAATTGCCCCTTTTTACTTTTTTCATCATATGAGACCAAGATTATCTTTTCATTATCTTTAAATTTATTTTTAAATACACTTCCTGTTAATCCAACTCCTATTAAAGTATTTCTTGCTTTTCTCAAAATTTTTTCTAATTTCATTCTTATTTTTTAGAGAAAAAATATATTTAAATCTTCCCTTTAAGGTAACTTCTAAGTGATAACAAAAAGAAAGATTTATAAATCTTAAAAGATAAGAAAAAATATGGGATTAGAAAATTTAGTATCAGAGAATTTAATAGCTAATCGTTTATATAAATCTGAAGAAGGAAGAATATACAGTGGAGGCGCATTAGAACAACTTGCATATGATTTAGGGATTGAGAATTTAGGAGAGGGTTTCATTAAAGGAGCATTAGCTTCTGAAGAAGGAATAAAAACAACTATTAAGGTTTACTCAGAAAAATATCAAAAAGCCCTCGGAGAATCAAAAGTAAATGAACTTTTGACATATCATGATAATCTTCTTAAAAAATATTTA
>JAFCEY010000015.1:0-18035 GCA_017608945.1 Candidatus Pacearchaeota archaeon
TTTGTTAGATGATGAAGAAAATAAAAAAATCAAAAAAGATTACAAAGAAAACTAAACTAAGTGAACTAGTAAGAAATGAAAAAGCAGCTGAGTTGCTTTTTAAAGAAGGACTTACTTGCATAGGATGTCCTATGGCAATTCAAGAAACTTTAGAACAAGGTTGCAAGGCGCATGGCTTAAATGATAAAGAAATTGAAGAATTGATAAAGAAGCTGAATAAATAGAAAATGAAAGCTTATGCTAAATGTCCTAAATGTGGGAAGATAATAACCACAGATTGTGAAGCATGTATAGAAGCAGGTATCTATGTATCTGAAGATGTAAAAAATAATGATGGAACTCCGCATAAATGTAATATTAAAAAGAAAATTAAATGGAAAAAAGTTCCTGAAACTGAAGAAGAATTAAGAGAAATTGAGGAAATATAATAAAATGACATTTAGATATTCAAAAAAAGTTATAGAGAATTTTCTTCATCCAAAAAACCTTGGAGAAATAAAAAATCCTGATGGAATCGGAAAGATTGGAAATCCGATTTGTGGGGATGTTATGTGGCTTTACATTAAGGTTGGAAAGAAAAAAGGAAAAGAAATAATCAAAGATATAAAATTTAAAACATTTGGATGCGCTGCTGCAATTGCTACTTCAAGCATGATAACACAACTTGCAAAAGGGAAAACTCTCGAACAGGCAAAAAAGGTTACAAGGAATGATATCGCTGATTCATTAAAAGGATTGCCTCCAATAAAAATGCATTGTTCAAATCTTGCATCTGAAGCATTAAAAAAAGCAATTGAGGATTATAAAAAGAAGAAAAAAATAATTAAGAATTTTAATCTTTCTGGGAATAGTAATTAGATTTTGTAACTATAAATAATTTAAACTCTTTTTTTATCTTTTAATTATGGACATTGAAAGAAAAGTCAAACAAACTCTTGCAAAAATTAAATTATCTAAGAAAGAAAAAATCCTTGTAGCTTTGTCTGGGGGCAAAGATTCAAGTGTTTGTGCATATTTATTAAAAAAACTAGGTTACAAGATTGAAGGAATTCATATTAATTTACACATGGGTCTTTGTAAAAATTTAGGAATAAAATTACATCTTTATGATATAAAAAAAGAACTTGGAGCAAGCATGTGTTATTTAAGAACTTCAATTCTATCTTCTCACAACACAGGAAAAAGACTAAAAAATTGTGCTATATGCGGAGTAATAAAAAAATGGATTTTAAATAAAAAAGCTCGTGAGTTGAAAGCAAGTAAATTAGCAACAGGGCATAGTCTTGATGATGAAGCTCAAACTTTCCTGATTAATATTTTCAAAGGCTCGCCTGAACTAAGTGCAAATGCAGGACCAATAAGCAGAAATGTCAAAGATAATGATAAAAAGTTTGTTCCAAGAATAAAACCATTATTTTTTGTTCCTGAAAATGAAATAAGAAAATTCTCAAAATCAAAAAAACTTCCTGTTGTTTATGAAAAATGTCCTTGTGCTTTAGATTCTTATAGAATTCAGGTTAGAGAATTTGTAAATACTTTATCAGATAGGGAAAAAGAAAATATCATGAAAAACTTTGAGAGATTTATGGAGAAAATGAAAAAAGAGACAGATGCTAATGTAAAATATTGTAAAATTTGTGGTGAACCTGCAAGAAATGAAATATGTAAGAGATGTGAATTAATGAGGATTAAGTAAAACAGCGTCGCTATGCTCGTGATATCTAGCTTTAATTAATAAACTCTCAAATAATTTGCTTAATAATTAATACACTAATTTTCAGTTAATTATAAAAGATATTTCGAGCGAAGCGAGACAAATTTAAGCGAGCATAGAGATGTGAATTAATGAATATTTAAATCATACTTAAAAGAGTCATTATTACTCCTGAAAGAACTGGTACACTTAAATTATCGTCAATAATTTTTGTTGAAATAATCTCGATAATTGCTGCACTTATAGAACCCAACAACACTAACCAGAAAGACACCTGTATCCAATTAAAAGTTATTAAAATTAATCCAGAGAAAAATGAAGTAGCAAAAAATAAAAACAGAGATTCGAAACTTTTTTTAAATAATCTAATCTGAATTTGACTGTACTTGGACCCAATAAATGAAGCAAAATTATCTCCAATAATTGTAAAAGTTAAGGCAAGGATAGCAATTTCTTTTTGAAAAATAATAACACAAATCAAAAAAGAGATTAATAAAAGGGTGATTCCAGAAATTCTTTTTTCTTTTGTTTTCATTATTGCTTTTAATATTTTTTTATTTTTTAATCTAAAAATATCAATAAAAATAAAAATCAATATAAATGGAATTAGTATATACAAAACAACCTGTTTGTTAAAAAGAATATAGAAAATTGGGAAAACAAGAGTAAAAAATCTCAAAATCTTTCTCCAAAATTTTAATTCTTCTATTCTTTTTAATTTTTTTCTCATGGGAAAAATAATAAATCTGCTAATTACAAAATAGACTGTAAAAATTCCTACCGCAAGGATGATTAATCTCTGAATATCACTTCTAAAAATGTATGTAAAGGCAAAGAGAGTTCCCCAAGTTGTAGCAACCCCGAGACCCCCTTTAAATCCTAAATAAAAAGGTAATTGATGACCCAGCAAAGTAGATAAAAAAATTGCAAAATATGTCCATAATGGAAATCCAAAATTATAAACAATAAAAATAACAATAAAACCTTTAAAAATATCAAAAACCCCTGTAAAGATTCCATAGCCCGGTCCTAAAACCTTCCATGCATTTCTTGCACCAGCATTTTTTTCTCCTTTTTTTCTAATGTCAATTCCTCTAAGTTTGCCAAAAAAATATGCAGGATTTATACTCCCTAGAAAATATGCAAAAATTACTACTAGAATTATCCAAATATTATCTACCATCTTTTAAGTAGAAAAGACGAAGAGTTTTAAAAAATTATTTTCTTTTTCTTTTAGATTTTTTATTTATTCTTCCTGGCTTTTTTCTTACTCTCAAAGTTTCACATTTAATTTTAGAAAATATTGGCAAAATTCCAATTGTATTAAATAATGCTAAGATAACAAACCATAGAACAGAGCCTTTTCTTGCACTTTTCCACATAGCAATTAATTTCCAAACTAATTCCCAAAAAATAATAAAAGCAAAAAGCCAAACTGAAATTCCAACTTCCCCTGCTATTAATGATAAGTAATTCATATAATAACTAAAGAAATTTACTTTAAAAATTTATAGTTTTGAAAATCTTAATTCTAATATTCAATTTATACTTAATGTGATGTTATTATGATTCAGTGCAAATAAATCTTTAAATATCTTTTATATTTTTATTCTTTGCTAATACAATTAATTGTAATAAAAAAATATAGACATACAATATATTGTATTTTGAAGATACTAAACTTTCCAGCATAAACTTCCAGTATAGGTTTGTTTAATCTTCCCATTAAAAGATGAAATGTCCATATTGTTCAAACCCTGAAACAAAAGTTACTGACAAGAGAAGCTCTCCTGAGGGAATAAGGAGGCGAAGAGAGTGCTTAAAATGCAAAAAAAGATTTACAACTTATGAAAAAATAGAGAGAGGGGGTTTGTTTGTAATTAAAAAAGATGGAAGAAGGGAGAGATTTGAAAGAAAAAAGCTTGAAAAAGGAATTGAAAAGGCATTTGAAAAAAGACCTGTGCCAAAAGAAAAAATTGATAAAATGATAAATGAAATTGAAGAAAAACTTAGGCAAAAAGGAAAAAAAGAAATTAAAAGTTCTTCAATTGGCGAACTTGTAATGAAAAAAATAAAGAAACTCGATAATGTTGCCTATATAAGATTTGCATCAGTTTATAGAAATTTTCAAGATGTAAATGATTTTAAAAAAGAATTAAAAGAGCTAAAATGAACAAAGAAAATAGATTGTATGAAAATTATGATAGAAAAATCACAAAAAATCTTGAAGAAAGGTTATATTCTTTAAATTTAAAACCGAAATTTAGTGATAATGCGCTGTCTATTTTAAAAAAAAGATACTTTGAAAAAAATGAAGACGGAATCCCTCGAGAAAATACTGAAGGATTATTTATTAGAGTTGCTGCAAATATAGCTTATCCTGATTATTTCTATAGTAATGGAAATGAAGAGGTAGCATATCAAACTGCAGAGAAATTTTATAAAATGATGATTAACAAAGAATTTATGCCTAATTCTCCAACTTTAATGAACGCAGGTAGGACTGAGCAACAACTGGCTGCTTGTTTTGTGATACCTCTGGAAGATAATATGGAAAGTATTTTACAAGGAATTAAAGATACAGGAATGATACACAAATCTGGTGGAGGAACAGGATTCTCTTTTAGTAGATTGAGAAGAAAAAATGATTATGTTTCTACTACTTACGGGAAATCTTCAGGGCCTGTGAGTTTTATTGAAGCTTATGATGCAATGACTAATTCAGTAAATCAAGGAGGATTTAGGAGAGGTGCAAATATGGGAATGTTAAGAATTGATCATCCCGACATATTAGAATTTATACACGCAAAAGAAAATGAGAAAGATAAAAAATATGGGAATTTTAATTTTTCTGTAATGGTCACAGACGAATTTATGAACGCTCTCAAAAAAGGAGAATATTATGTTTTGAAAGCTCCAAGAAAAGGGAAAATTTATGATTTAAAAATAGAAGATATAAGAAGAGATGAAAAAAGTGTAAAACAAAAAATAATAAGTGAAAATGAAAGAGTACTGGTTGTTGAAAACAATGACGTTATTTACCAAAATCCAATTAAAAAAGATGTAAGAAACAGAATTTTAGAAGTTGAAAAGAAAAAAGTTGGAAAAGTTGATGAACAAGGAAGAATTACTTTGGATGCGAAGATAGTTTTTGATGAAATTGCACAAATGGCATGGAAAAACGGAGAACCTGGAATTGCTTTTATTGATTTTATAAATAAATATAATCCCACTCCTGAAATAGGGGAGATTGAATCAACAAACCCGTGTGGGGAACAACCTTTATTGCCTTATGAAGCTTGCAACTTAGGCAGCATCAACCTTGGATTAATGGTCAAAAATAGGAAAATTGATTATGAAAAATTAGAAAAAATAGTAAAAGATTCTGTTCATTTTTTAGATAATGTTATTGACATGAGTAAATATCCTCTACCTCAGATAACAAAGATGGTGCACAAGAACAGAAAAATAGGACTGGGGATTATGGGCTGGGCAGATATGTTGGTTAAATTAAGAATTCCTTATAATTCAGAGAAGGCAATTGAATTAGCAGAAAATATTATGAAATTTATCAAGGAAAAAGGTATTGAAGAAACACAAAGATTAGCAGAAGAAAGAGAGCCGTTTCCAAATTTTTATAGAAGTATCTATAAAAATGAAAAACCGAGGAGAAATGCAACAATAACAACAATAGCTCCCACTGGAACAATAAGCATTATTTCTGAAGCCTCTTCAGGAATAGAACCTTTTTTTGAATTTTTTTACACACACAAAGATGCAGATGGCCAAAAAAGAGAATTTAAAAATGAAAATCTAATCAAAGACTTAAAAGAAACAGGAATAAGTTTAGATGAAATTTTACATTCAGATAAAAAAATGCAAGAAATGGATTTTATCCCAGAAGAAATAAAAAAAATCTATGTTACCACTGAAGACATTTCTGTTGACTATCATGTTAGAATGCAAGCAGCATTTCAAAAATATACAGACAATGCTGTAAGTAAAACAATAAATCTTCCAAATTCAGCTTCTGTAGAAGATGTCAAAAAAGCTTATTTGTTAGCATATGAACTTGGATGCAAAGGAATAACTGTTTATAGAGATGGAAGCAGAGAAGAGCAGGTATTAAACAAAAAAGAAAATTTAGAAGGGAAATTAGAGAATAAAACTTTTTATGTTAAGGCAAAAAATAGGCCTGATGTACTTAAAGGAGAAACTTACAGAAAAAGAACTGGATGTGGAAATGTTTATATAACAATAAATTACGAGGAAAATAAAGGGAAAAAGGAAATTTTTGAAGTTTTCTTGAATATTGGAAAATCAGGAGGGTGTGCTACTGCACAGAATGAAGGAATAGCAAGATTAGTGTCTTATCTTTCAAGATTAAATGCTGACCCAATAGATGTTGCTTCTCAATTAATCGGAATAAAATGCAATAAGCCTGTAGGTATTGGAAATAATCAAATATTATCGTGCTCAGATGCCGTTGGAAAAACAATGTTGGAATTTTTAAATGTCCCTTTAAGAAATTTCAATCAAAATTCAGTTGAAGAATATAATAAAATAAATGAAAAAATAAAAAATGATCTTTCAAATACCGGAGGAGCATGTCCGATATGTGGGAGTCCTGTAGTAATTAAAGAAGGATGTCTTGGAGGAGCTTGCACAAATCCAGCTTGCGGATATTCAGATTGTGGATAAAATAAAAAGTTATTTCAACAAACTTTTATCTGGCTCTTCATCCCATTCTTTTGGCCAAGAATCCCAATCAGAAGGATAAGAAAAATTTTCAATATCATAACCTAATTTTCTTAAAGCTTGCTCTGAAAGATTTTTTCCATAACCCTTACTTTCAGCATCATTTTGTGCTGCAATTAATTTTTTTAAGTATTTTTCATCTTCAAAAAATAAAGACGTTCTAATAATCTCTTTAAAATCTTTTTCTTTTTCCATTTCTTTCATTTTTTCAAGCATTCCTTCAAGACCTTCTTCAAAATACCTTCCATAAATATGAAGAGATGAACTTCTATCAATATAGGCTCCAACATGAATTGGTATTTCTAACATGTTTGAAATTTTATCAGCAAATAATTTATGTAAGCCATATTTTGTAGTTTGTCCAAGAGCATTTTCAAGCCAAGCTTTTGCTTCATCTCTACTTCTCCATTCAGTAATATAATTAAGCCACCATTCTCCTTTGTCATCTTTTAAAAATCTTAAATGCCCTCTCTGCCAACAAGGAGGATCTCCTTGCTCAAGAATAGAATCTTCTTTTGGCCTCCAAATTCCAAAAGTGTATTTTCTGCTGGAAAGATCTTTTTTCTCTTTCCAATCTTTTTTTATTCTTGCTAAAATAAATGGAATCTGTCCAGAAAATCTTTCATTATAAGTATAACCCCATCGCGTATCATTTGGATTATCTGGATTTTTTTTCCAGTGATTATGAATTCCATGAGTTACTTCAAGGATGTATTGCATTAAACCTCTATCATCATCATAAAGAGCAAACTTATGCCTGATAGGTTCTTCTAGAGGGTTTTTGATATTTATAGTAACATCAGCGTCATAAGCAAATGCTATTTTTTTCTGATATTGAGGATCTGTAGCTCTAACTCCTTTTTCATAACAAGCAATCATGGCTTTATGCCAGCCTTCTGCTAAAGTTTCAGCTTCAATTAAAATTGAAGGCAGTAGATGATTTCCTCTTTTTTCCATAATCAACTTAAAAAAAAATTCATTTATAAGTATTATTATTTCAAAAAGGATATTTTTAAGTTTAATAAAAAAAATTTCTGGAAGTTTAAATGTTTATGAAAGATATCTTTCAAGTAAAAATAAAAATACTTTAGGTTATAAATTAAAAATAGAAGAGGCTGAAAAATTAATGAAATATATCAACGCGAAAATTAGAGAAATAGAAAAATGGTTAAAAGGGAAAGAAGACTGAAAAAGCAGGAAGAAAGTTTATTAAAACAAGCGAAAAACACAAAATAAAAGCACAGATATTAAAAGACAATAAAGATACAACTCACGATTATTGGCTTGAAGAAGCTAAGAGATTTGAAGAACTAGCTAAAAAAGAATTGAAATGCTTAAAAAATTAAAGAGAAGAGGAAAATAGGATTAATTAAAAACTTTTATAAATTATCCTTTTTCTATAAAAACAATGAATTTAAAATTAATACAAAATAAAACAAAAATGACAAACAATGATAAAGTTCCTGAACTAACAAATAGAGAATTTGAAGATTTTACAAAAAAAGGACTTGTTTTTATTGATTTTTTTGCAGAGTGGTGCATGCCTTGTCTTTTAGCGCATAAATTTAATATTATTTCAATTCCAAATATAATTTTGTTTAAAGATGGAAAAAAAGTTGAGCAGATTATTGGAGTAATGCCTTTGGAAGAACTTGAAAAAATTTTAAAGAGTTATGCATTACTATAATTCTTCATATTTAACTTATCTTTTATCAAATCAATAAAGATTTTTAAATCCAGCTTTATTTATTTACACAGCTTATTTGAAATAAATTTTGAAATAAATTTGCTTTGTTTAATGGCTCCGTAGCTCAGCCTGGTAGAGCACTGGCCTTTTAAGCCAGGTGTCAGGGGTTCAAATCCCCTCGGGGCCACTTTATTTTTGTGCAACTTTAACTTTTTGTGCAAAGCCCTCACAACCAAAACATTTTTAAATAAAATTTCAGTTTCTTTTATTATTACAAAGTTATTAAAGTAAAACAACTCTTGTTTTAATGTTGGAGAGCTTTCAAAGTAAAGACCTTTATCCTTTTATGGTCACGAACCTCAACCAAAAAATTTAAAAATTCCTCGTAAATTAAAATCTTGCCATTAAAAAGAAAGAATATTTTCATATGCACATTCTTCAATCTAAACATACCAAATTAAGCCAAAAGGAAGCTGAAGAACTTCTCGCTAAATTGAATATCTCAAAAGCTCAATTACCAAAAATTCTTTTTAATGATTCTTGTTTGCCAGAAGGCTGTGAAGTAGGAGACATAATCAAAATAGAAAGAAAAAAAGGTGATAAAACCGTCGTGTTTTACAGAGTTGTGATATAAAATGATAAATGACCATTTAGTTATAAAAAAATATCTGCAAGACCACTCATTAGTGGAATCTAACATTACTTCTTATAATGAATTTATTGAACATCGATTGCAAGAAATTGTTGATGAGATTTCTGCAAATATAGAAAATGAAGATTTTGAAATTAAACTTGGAAAAATAAGCGTTGAAAAACCAAAAATTATCGAGGCTGATGGCAGCTCATCATTAGTAATGCCATATGAAGCAAGATTAAGAAATTTAACTTACTCTGCTCCGATATATTTGGAGATTAGTGTAAAAAGAGGAGAACAAGTAGATTCTGAAACTGTTGAAATTGGAAAGATACCTGTAATGGTTGGGAGCAAGTTATGTAATACTTATGGCATGTCAAAAGAGGAATTAATACAAAATTATTCTGACCCTTTAGACCCTGGAGGTTATTTTATAATTAAGGGAAATGAAAGGATAATGATTATGGCAGAAGACCTTGCTGAAAATCAACCATTTATTGAAACAGATAGCAAGGGAAAATTAACATTAAGATTATTTTCATCAAAAGGAACATACAGAATACCTACAACAATCTCTGAAAATAAAGATGGAATTATTGAAATTTCATTTAGTAGATTTAGAGAACTTCCTGTAATAGTAGTTCTTAAAGCTCTTGGCTTAACAAAAGAATCTGATATTGCAAGTTATATTGGAAAAGAAACAGACTCTTTAGCAATTAATTTATATGAATTCGTAAATATAAACAGCAAAGAAGATGCAATGATGTATCTTGCCGAAAAAACAAATTTACAAGGCACGAAAAAAGAAATTTTTGACAGAATAAAAAGAAGAATTGACTCTTATTTTCTGCCACATGTTGGACAGAAAAAAGAAGACAGGATTAAAAAAGCAATAACCCTTTGTAAGTTAACAAAACAATTTTTAATGGCCAAGGAAAATCCTGAGATAAGAACAGATAAAGACCATTATTCAAATAAAAGAGTCAGGCTGTCAGGAGATTTGCTTGCTACACTATTCAGAGTAAATTTAGGAGTTCTTATTAGAGATATACAATATTCTTTACAAAAGTCAGCAAGAAGAAGGAAATTTTTTTCTATAAGGATAATAGCAAAATCCACTTTATTTTCTGACAGAGTGGAAAGTGCGATTGCAACAGGAAGTTGGGTAGGTGAACGTTCAGGCATTACACAAAATATGGATAAAACAAATTATCTTGCAATAATAAGTCAGTTGCAGAGAGTTTCAAGTATGCTCCCAAGTGACCAAGAAAATTTTCCTGCTCGTGCTTTACATCCAACTCATTATGGAAGATTTTGTCCTATTGAAACTCCTGAAGGGACAGAAATTGGATTAAGAAAAAACCTGAGTATTTTAGCAAGAGTGTCAACAAGAGTGGAGATGAATGAAGAGAAATTCATAAAAGAACTTGAAACTATAGGATTAAACAAAGAAGGAAAAAAAGGAAGTGATGTTTTTTTCAATGGAATTTTTATAGGTTCAGTTTTAAATGATAAAGATTTTATTCAAAAGGTAAAGGAAAAAAGAAGAGCATCCTTTTTTCCGTCTCAATTAAACATAAGAAATGACGAGGATTTTAAAATAATAACAATTTCTACAGAAACAGGAAGAGTTTTAAGACCATTAATTGTTGTTGAAAACGGCTCCTCAAAACTAAAAAATGAACATTTGATTCAACTTGAACAAAGAGAAATAAAATGGAATGATTTAGTAAGACAAGGAGTAATTGAATACCTTGATGCAGCAGAGGAGGAAAATGCTTTAATTGCTCTGTGTGAAGAAGATATTACTCCTGAACACACGCATCTTGAAATTGATGCAATTAGCCTTTTAGGAGCAGTAACTTCGTTAGTTCCTTATGGAAATCATGATCAAAGTTCAAGATTAAATCGTGGAAGTAAGACTCAAAAACAAGCTCTTGGATTATATGCATCAAACTATCTTTGTAGAACTGACACTGATGTTTCAATCCTTCAATATCCTCAAAAACCAATTGTAAGAAGTTTTGTTTATGACACATTAAACATTTATCCTGCCGGACAAAATTTGATAGTAGCTGTAATGACTTGTGAAGGATATAACATGGAAGATGCTTTAATATTCAATAAAGGCTCTTTAGACAGGGGAGTAGGAAGAAGTTTTTATTTTCGTCCTTATACTGCTGTAGAAATGCATTATCCTGGAGGCTTAAAAGACGAAATTACTATACCTGAAAAAGATACTTCCGGATATAAAACAGAATCTTCTTATAGACTTTTAGAAGATGATGGTATAGTTTATCCTGAAGCTGATGTTAATGAAGAAGATGTTTTAATAGGTAAAATTTCTCCACCAAAGTTTTTATCTGAAGCAAGAGAAATTTCAATAAGAGCCCAAAAAGAATCAAGCATCACTATGAGACAAGAGGAAAAAGGAGTTGTTGACGGAGTTTTTATAACAGAAGACAAAGAAGGTGACAAAATTGTTCATGTAAAAACGCGTGACCATAGAATTCCTGAATTAGGAGATAAATTTGCAACTTCCCATGGACAGAAAGGAGTTATAGGTGCTATAATCCCAGAAGAAGATATTCCTTTTACTTCCAGTGGCATTAAACCAGATGTAATATTTAATCCTCATGGACTCCCAAGCAGAATGACTGTTGGATATCTCCTTGAACTATTAGCTGGGAAAGTAGGATGTTTAAAAGGCGAAACAATAGACGGAACTCCTTTCTCTGGAATAGACAATAAAAATTTAGAACAACAACTTGAAGAGCTAGGATTTAGGTATGATGGAAAAGAAACAATGTACCACGGAATCACTGGCGAAAAAATTTCTGTGAAAATATTTATAGGGAATATTTATTATCTAAAATTAAAATATATGGTAGGAAACAAAATTCATGGAAGAGCTTCTGGGAAGATTGCTTTGCTTACAAGACAACCTGTAGAAGGAAGAGCAAGAGGAGGAGCTTTAAGACTTGGAGAAATGGAACAAGAAGCTTTAGTTGCTCATGGGGCTTCTTTGTTATTAAAAGAAAGATATGATTCAGACAAAGTAGTTATCCCAATTTGCGCAAAATGTGGATCTATAGGTGTTCATGATGTAATCAGAAACAAAGTCACATGCCTATTATGTAATGAATCAAAAACAGAATTTGTGGAAATTTCATATGCATTTAAATTACTTTTAGAAGAACTTCAAAGCCTCCACATCCTCACAAAATTTAAATTAAAAAATAAATATGAGTAAGATGAGTGAATTAGAATTTTTAGAAAAATATGAAGTTTAAAAAACATAATTTAAAAAATGGAACCAATAAGAAAAAAAATTGATAGCATAAGTTTTTCATTACTTAGTCCAGAGCAAATCAAAAAGATTTCAGTGGCAAAAATTGTAACACCTGAACTTTACAATATTGACGGCTATCCAGTTGATGGAGGCTTAATGGATTTAAGGCTCGGAGCAATTGATCCTGGAGTGAGGTGTAGAACTTGTGGAGGAAGGCTTAAAGAATGTTTAGGACATTCAGGAAGTATTGATCTAGCAAGGCCAGTAATTCATCTTAAATATGTTCCTTTAATAGAAATAGGATTAAGGTGTTTTTGTAAAGAGTGTGGGAAACTTATGGTTTCAGATAAAGAATTAGAAAAATATTCACCAAGTGAAAGAGCTAAAAAAGCTAAAAATGCAAAAAAATGTCCTTATTGTGGAGCTGTAAATGAAAAAATAAAACTTGACAAACCAACAAGTTTTTACATTGGTAAAAAAAGAATTTTCCCTACAGAGATTAGGGACATTCTTGTTAAAATTCCTGATAAAGAGTTAAGAAAAATTGGAATTAATCCTGAAACCTGCAGACCTGAATGGGCTGTTCTTACTACACTTTTAGTTCCTCCTGTAACAGTTAGACCAAGTATTATCCTTGAAACAGGAGAGAAAAGTGAGGACGATATATCTCACAAGCTTTCAGATATTATAAGAGCAAATCAAAGACTCTGGGAAAATTTAAATGCAGGTGCTCCTGAGGTAATAATTGAAGATCTTTGGGATTTATTACAATATCATGTAACAACATTTTTTGACAATACTGTGGCGAGAATTCCTCCTGCAAGGCATAGAAGTGGACAGCCGTTAAAAACAATAATGGAAAGAATTAAAGGCAAGGAAGGAAGAATTAGGAAAAACCTCGCAGGAAAAAGAGTTAATTATTCAGCAAGAACTGTTATCTCCCCTGACCCTTACATAGACATTAATGAGATAGGAGTTCCTTATGAAATTGCTAAAGTTGTTACAATAGCAGAAACAGTAAATGAAATTAATATTGAAAGACTTAAAGAATTAATTAAAAGAGAAGGATATCCTGGAGCAAATTATATCATAAGACCAGACGGAAAAAGAAAAAAAATAACACCTGAACTTAAAGAAGAGATTATGGCTGAATTAGCTCCGGGATATAAAGTTGAGAGACATTTGCAAGATGGAGATGTTGTTCTTTTTAATAGACATCCATCTCTACATCGTGGAAGTTTGATGGCCCATTATGTGAAAGTTCTTCCCGGAAGAACCTTTAGATTACATCCTTCTGCAGCTTTCCCATATAATGCTGATTATGATGGAGATGAAATGAATATCCATTCTCCACAGACAGAAGAGGCGAGAGCAGAAGCAAAAATCCTCTTAGATGTTAAAAGAAATTTAATTTCTCCAAAAAATAATACAAATTTGATTGGTTGTATTGGAGATGCCATAACTGGATGTTATCTTCTTAGTTTAGGAAATTTTTCTTCAGATTATGCAAATCATCTTCTTTTTAAATCTGGAATTGAAAATTCTCTAACCAAAAAAAATGTTTCTGGATTAGAAATTTTTTCAAAAATTTTTCCAAAAATTAATTTCAAAAACAGTTCAATTGAAATTAAAGATGGAAAAATAATAAAAGGAAAAATAGACAAAAGCTTATTTGCGCCAGAAGATGGAGAACTTGTTAAAGAATTAGATAAAACTTGTGGAGAAGAGGAAACTTTTAAAATAATAAGAAAAGCTTTTAGTTTAGGAGTAAATTATCTTTCTGATAGGGGGATAACTATTTCCTTAGAAGATTTCAATTTAGATGAAAAAGTAATAAATGAGGGAGAAGAAATAATAAAAAAGGCAGAAAAGAAAGTTGAAGAGATTATAAAAGCTTTTAAGGAGGGAACTCTTGAAAGAATTCCAGGAAAAACAGAAGAGGAATCAAGAGAAATAAAAATTCTCCAAGTGTTAAATGAAGTAAGAACAAAAATAGGAGGAATAGTTAAAGAAAAATTCCCTAAAAATAATCCTGTTAATCATATGATTGCTTCTGGAGGAGGAGGGAATATAATTTACATCACACAAATGGCTTGTTGTGTTGGACAGCAATCTTTATGGGGCAAAAGAATAGACATCGGATATAATAAAAGAACATTATCTTTTTTCAAAAAAGGAGATTTATCTCCTAACGCGAGAGGATTTATAAAGAGTTCTTTTATTAAAGGGCTTAATCCTACAGAATTCTTCTTTGGAGCAATTACAGGAAGAGATAGTCTAATGGATACTGCATTAAGAACACCAAAATCTGGCTATTTATATAGAAGACTTGCAAATGCTCTTCAAGATTTAAGAGTTGAGTATGATGGAACAGTAAGAGACAGCAATAATGAAATTATTCAATTTACGTATGGGGATGATGGAATAGATGTTGCAAAGTTACATAAAAAAGAAAAAATCAGTCCAGGGGAAGCAATTGGAATTGTAACAGCGCAATCCTTTGGACAGCCGAGCACACAGATGGCTTTAAATGTTTTCCATTTTGCTGGTATTCAAGAAATGCAAATTACTCAGGGTTTACCTAGACTAATAGAAATTTTTGATGCAAGGAAGAAACCTTCTTCTCCAAAGATGGAAATATTTTTGAAAAAAGAATATAATAATGAAAAAGATGCAAGAGATCTTGCTGAAAAAATAAAAGAAATCACATTAAAAGAATTAGCTTCGGAAATCAATTTAGATTTTAGTAATAAAAAAATAGAAATTAAATTAGATAAAGAAAGTTTAAGAAATAAACATATTACAATCAAAAAAGTTGTTGAAAAATTAAATGAATTAGGAAACAGAACAAAAGAGGAAAAAGATTTTATTGTGATAGATGTATCAAAAAAAGACCTTAAAGACATCTACAAATTTAAAGAAAAATTAAAGAAAACAATAATTTCAGGGGTTAAAGGAATAAAACAAGTTTTAGTTGTTAAGAGAGATAGAAATTTTGTTGTAATAACTCTTGGAACAAATTTAGAGAAAATAATGAAGTTTAAGGAAGTTGATGAAAATAAAATACTTACAAATGACCCTTATGAAATGGCAGAGGTTTTTGGTATTGAAGCTGCGAGACAATTAATAATTGAAGAGATTAAAGAAGTACTTAACACGCAAGGATTAGATATTAATGAAAAGCATTTAGAACTTGTTGCAGATGCAATGACTCACAGCGGGGAGATTAAAGGAGTTACAAGAATGGGAATAATAAGTCAGAAATCATCAATTCTTGCAAGAGCAACATTTGAAACTCCTGGGAGACAATTTGTTAATGCAACATTAAAAGGAAATGAAGATAAATTAACAAGTGTTATTGAAAATATAATATTAAATCAACCAGTTCCAGTTGGAACAGGCTTGCCAGGGTTGCTTGTAAAAGTAATAGGAACTTTAGCAAAAAAACAAAATGAATTAATATAAAAAATATAAAAACTTCTTGCTATTTTATCAATAAATTTATATAACCTAAAATTTTGATTAACGTGAGTTTTTGGATACAGAAGAAATTTATAGAAAGAGTTAAAAAGGATGTTACAAAAAGAAGAATAGAGTCAGCAATGGTATATGAAGTTGATGAACATTATTTAAAAAAGGCATCAGAAAGTTTTGATAATTTAATATTTTCAAAAGGCTTCAAGGATATAATGACACAAACATTCAATTACTAAATTTACCATTAACATAATTATATAATTCAATAACTTTATAAAATAATGCTTCTAAAAAAGATAACAAGATGGTTAATATAATCAGCATGCAAGACATTCGGTATCTGAATTTATTTGGGAAAATTACAAAAGTTAATACAAAACTTTGTTTCAGGTATAATGAGTATATTGTTTTTATTGTCCCAGAAAGATTATTACAAAAAGCAATGGGGAAAAATAGGGAAAATATTAAAAAAATTAACGAAATCCTTAAGAAAAAAATAAAGATTATTGCATTCCCAAGAAAAGCTGAGGATATAAAAAATTTTGTTGAATTATTAACAAGACCAATAAATTTCAGAGAAATAAAAGTAGGAGATAAGGAAGTAGTTATTTCAGCTAACACGCCGAATAAAGCAATGCTCATTGGCAGAAATAAAAAAAGACTTTTTGAATTGCAGAGAATCATTGAAGTTCTTTTTAGAAAGGAATTGAAAATTATTTGATGCTAAAATTATTTTAATTAAAAATATTTATAAACTATTTTTATCAAAAATATTCTATGGGATTAAAAAATGCAAAAAAATTAATGAAAAGAAGAAGGAAGTTTAGATGGAAAGATAGGAAATACAAAGTGAAAACTCTAAACCTATATGCTAAACACGACCCCCTCGAAGGAGATAATCAGGCAAAGGGAATAGTTTTATCAAAAATTCAAAAAGAAGCAAAACAGCCAAATTCTGCAATGAGAAAATGTTGCAGAGTGCAGCTTATTAAAAATGGCAAGCAAGTTACTGCATTTATCCCTGGAAACTTAGCTCAGAAGTTTATTAATGAACATGATGAAGTTCTAATTCAAAGAATCGGGGGGAAACAAGGAAGGAGTAAAGGAGATATTCCAGGAGTAAGATTTGAGATAATTAAAGTAAATGATCAACCTTTGAATTTACTTGCAAAAGGCAAGATTGAAAAAGGTAGAAGATAAAATGAAGAGTGAAATTTTTTACACAACAATTGATAAGTTTAATGAAATTACAAAGTATCTGGGCAGACCTGAAATTGCAGAAGAAATGAAAGAAAATTGGGTATCAGAAGTTGATTATATCATAAATCCTGGGCTTGTGAAAATAAAAAAAGTAAATCCTAATAAAATAGAAATATCTTTAGAAAAATGTACTCAAGAAATAAATGATGGAATAAAAAAATGTCTGGAAAAATGATAGAACAAAAATTAAAAAAACTAAATAATGTTCAATTTAAAATTTTTGATTTATATGACACAGAAGTGGAGATAAAAGATCTTGGATTAAGAAATATAATTAATTTACAACCAAAGTTAATTCTTAAAACTCAAGGGAGAAATGTTCAAAAATTTGGGCAGACAAAAATAAATATTGTTGAAAGGCTTGTTAATAAGATTTCTGTTTGTGGGCATCGTGGCAAGAAACACAGAATTGAAAAGGGAAGTTCTTCTGGAAAATATTCTAAAAATTTAAAAATAGTCCTTGATGCTTTTAAGATAATTGAGCAAAAAACAGGAAAAAACCCTGTTGAAATTTTAGTTAGAGCAATTGAAAATTCATCTTCAAAAGATGAAGTAACAACTATTGAATATGGGGGAACGAGATATCCTCAAGCTGTTGATGTTTCTCCTTTAAGAAGACTTAATTTGTCTTTGAGATGGTTAGCTCAAGGAGCATCTGACAGAGCTTTTAACAAAAAAAAGACATTTGCTCAAGGACTAGCTGAAGAAATAATGCTTGCCTCAGAAAATAATGGTGAGAGTTTTGCAATAAAAAAGAAAATTGAATCAGAAAAACAAGCTGATTCTGCAAGATAAAAAAAGCCTCAAATGGAAAATTTGGAAATTTTCTTGTATAAAAATAAAAAAATTCTGAAGGGACAGTGTTGATTAAATTTAAAAAAATTATAATTAATTATAGCAGAACCTGTGAGCTTGAAAAAGAATATTGTAGATTAAAGGAAATTTATTCTAAAATTTATTCTAAAAACATTTAAGATAAAATGAAAAATCTAAATAGATTAGTAAACATAACCAAACAAGCTCATAGAATCCTTAGAGAAGAATTAATTAAAAAAGGTATAAAATATAATGTCAATGTAAGAATTTACAATATTAAAACTGTGGGAGTTCAGGGAGATGAAAGAACATATGCTTATCCTATTGAAATAGAATTAAAAGAAAAGGATAAATTTATTTGGGATGATTCAACAATGAATTTTTTAGAAAAATTAAG
>JAFCEY010000015.1:18065-24880 GCA_017608945.1 Candidatus Pacearchaeota archaeon
ATGTAATCTCTAACAAAAATTTATAAACTATTTTTACAAAACTTTAAAAAAGCAATTTCACAATTTTATATTATTCTCTTAATAATAATTTAAAATGGCAAAAGAAACAAGTTCAGATAAAATAAAAAGACTTATTTCAAAACAAGAAAATATAAGAAATATAGCTACAAGTGCGCATATACATCACGGAAAAACAGCCTTCACTGACAATCTTTTAGCTGCTGCTGGGTTAATGTCTGAAAAAATTGCAGGAAGTTTAGAAGAGGGCATGGCAACCTGGCAACATGCAGATGAACAGGAAAGACTTTTAACAGTTGATGCAGCAAATGTTTCTATGGTTCATGAGTATAGAGGAAAAGAATATCTTATCAATTTAATTGACACTCCAGGTCATGTGGATTTTTCCGGGAATGTAACAAGGGCTATGAGAGCTATTGATGGAACTTTTGTTTTAGTATGCGCAGTTGAAGGAATAATGCCCCAAACAGAAACTGTTTTAAGACAAGCTCTTAGAGAAAGAGTCAAACCTGTGTTGTTTATTAATAAAGTTGACAGGCTCATCAAAGAATTAAAATTAACACCAGAAGCAATGCAGGAAAGATTCAAAAAAATAATTCAGGAATTTAATCTTTTAATAGAACAGATTGCTGAAAAAGAATATAAAGAAAAGTGGAAGGTTAATGTCAAAGACGGGAGCGTTGCTTTTGGTTCTGCTGTAGATAATTGGGCTTTATCAATACCATTTATGGAAAAAAAAGCAATTTCTTTCAAAGATATTTACAAACTTTATGAAATGAGTGAAGAAGAAAGGAAAAAATGGGTATGGGAAAATGCTCCTTTATATGAAGTTGTTTTGGACATGGCTGTTAAACATCTGCCAAATCCTATTGAAGCTCAAAAATATAGAATACCAAAAATTTGGTTTGGAGATTTGGAAAGTAAATTTGGAAAAGATTTATTGAGTTGTAATAAAAATGGAGAACTTGCCTTTATTTCAACAAGGATTATTATTGATCCTCGTTCTGGAAAAGAAGTGTGTGTGGGAAGATTATTTTCAGGAACAATAAAAAATGGAATGGAAGTTTATCTTAATGGAGCAAAAAGAACAGGAAGGATTCAACAGGTCATAGTTTACAATGGCATAAAACCAGAACAATTTGAGGAAGTTCCAGCAGGGAATGTTTTAGGAATCGTCGGAATTAAAGATATTTTTGCAGGAGAAACTATAACAGAAAAACAAGTAGAGCAGCCTTTTGAAGCAATCAGACATATTTTTGAGCCTGTTGTCACAAAATCAATCGAGCCACTTAAACCAATAGACTTACCAAAGCTTGTTGAGGTTTTGAGACAAGTATCAAAAGAAGATCCTTCAATAAAAGTTGAAATTAATGAACAAACTGGAGAGAATTTAATTTCAGGGATGGGTGAATTGCATTTAGAAATTATTGAAAATAGAATTATAACTGAGAAAGGACTGGGAGTTAAAACTTCTCCTCCGATAATCGTATACAGGGAAGGGATAAAAAAAGAATCTCCTATCATAGAAGGAAGAAGTCCAAATAAACATAATAGCTTTTATATTAAAGTTGAACCTTTGGAAGATAATATTTATGAAGCAATAAAAAGTGGAGAATTGCCAGAAGGAAGAATTAAGAAAAAAAATCAAGTTGTTTTTGATAAGTTGTCTGAGCTTGGATGGGACGGAGATACAATAAGGAATGTTAAGGATATTTACAAAGGAAATATTTTTCTCGATGAAACAAGAGGAGAAGTTCATATTGGTGAAGTTATTGAAATGGTTTTAGATGCTTTTGAAATGGTGGCTGATTCTGGTCCTTTAGCAAGAGAGCCGTGCATGAAAATGAAAGTATCTTTAATTGACGTAAGACTTCACGAAGATGCAATTCATCGTGGTCCAGCACAGGTTTATCCTGCTGTAAGAGCAGCCATCAACGAATCAATGAAAAAAGCAAATGCCTCTCTTTTTGAGCCAATACAGATACATCTCATTGAAGTTCCAAATCAATTTTTAGGAGAAATAACAAAACTAGTTGGAAGCAAAAGAGGGCAATTAATTGAAATAAAACAAGAAGGATCAATAGCTGAAATAAAAGCTAAACTTCCTGTAGCAGAAATGATTGGGTGGAGTAATGATCTAAGAAGTGCCACAGAAGGAAGAGGTGTAAGTTCTTTAGTTGACCAGCTTTTTGAAGAAGTCCCTCAATCTCTTCAAGCTGAAGTTATAAAAAGAATTAGAGATAGAAAAGGTTTGACTGAGAATCAATAAGATTTTAATATCATAACAATTTAAAACCAAAATCTTTTTAAACCCAAATTTTTTTAATTAATCATTCTAAAAATTTCTTAAAAAATGGCTAAAGAAAAACCAAATATGAATGTGGTCTTTATCGGCCATGTAGATGCAGGAAAATCAACAATAGTTGGAAGACTTTTGTTTGATTCTGGAGCTGTTTCAGAACAAGAGATGGCTAAACTTAAAGCAGAAGCTGAAAAACATGGAAAAGTTGGTTTTGAATTTGCATATATCATGGATAAAATTAAGGAAGAAAGAGAAAGGGGAGTAACAATTGATTTAGCTTATAAGAAAATTTTGACACAAAAATGGCAAATAACAATTATTGATGCTCCGGGACATAGAGACTTTGTTAAAAATATGATTACTGGAGCTTCTCAGGCAGATGCTGCTTTCTTAGTTGTTGCTGGAACTACAGGAATAGAACCACAAACAAAAGAGCATTTATGGTTAATAAGAACCATGGGTGTTCAAAATTTGTGTGTTGCTGTTAATAAAATGGATGCTATAAATTACGATGAATCTAAGTTCAATAAAATTAAAGAAGATGTTACTGCATTATTAAAAACAGTTGGCTATAAGCCTGAAAAAATTAATTTTATTGCATGCTCAGGATTAAAAGGAGATAATGTTTTAAAGAAATCAGAAAACATGCCTTGGTATAAAGGACCAACAATAATGGAACAATTTGATTTATTTCCAAGACCTGAACTTCCTACTAATTTGCCATTAAGAATGCCTGTTCAAGATGTTTATGAAATTACTGGAATAGGTACAGTACCAGTAGGGAAAATTGAAACAGGAGTGATGAAAGTTGGACAAAAAGTTAAAATTCTTCCAGGAAGAACTGGCAAGGGAGTTGAAGGAGAAATAAAAAGCATTGAGATGCATCATGAATCTTTAAAAGAAGCTGTAGCAGGAGATAATATTGGAATAAATATAAGAGGAGTTGGAAAAAAAGACATAGCAAGAGGAGATGTAATATGTGATGCAGATAAACCAATTTCAGTTGTAGATGAATTTATAGCTCAAATTGCAGTTATAAATCATCCAACAGTTTTAGCTAAAGGCTATACTCCAGTTTTTCATGTTCATACTGCACAAGTGCCTTGCCAATTTACTGAACTTATAGAACAAATTGATCCAAGAACTGGAGAAGTTGTAAAGAAAAATCCAGATTTCTTAAAAAATGGGGATGTGGCAAAAGTAAGAATAAAACCACAAGGAAGACTTTGCTTAGAAACACAAAAAGACAATCCATTTATGTCAAGATTTGCTGTAAGGGATGCTGGTCAGACAGTTGCTGCCGGCATGTGTGTTGAGATTGTGAAAAAAAAGGAGTAAAAAAAGTAGACTTCTAAGAAGTCTTTAATTATAAATCTATTGCTTAAATTATAGAATCTCTAATTTTAAATATAAGATTTGATTTTAAAATGTTAGAAAAATATAATAATGAATTTAAGGAAATGTATGAAAGGATATTTGTAAATAAAGAAAAGCCTATTGAAGTTATTAATGAAAATATTAAAATTTTTGAAAGTGAGGGAATAAATAGAATAGGAATAATATATTATCTTGCGAGATATTCAAAAGAATTTCTGCATTAGAAAAGATATAGAAAATCTTAAAAACTAAATTTTGTTCTTTATTCCAGAAAAATACCTTAACATTCACTGTTATTGCATTCATACATTCACATTCATTTTTATTTTGTGTTTTTGGAAGTAAATGCAATAAATGCAGTAATTCTACAAAAGGTATTTTTCTAATTGAAATCTTATGATTTCAAATTAAATAAAAGTAAACATTTAAATTAAAAATGGGAAAAATAAGTCCAGTGTCAATAAAATACATGATTCACGCAAGCTTTATTGCAGAAGGAAGTCTTGAAAAGCCTGATGTTATAGGGGCTATATTTGGCCAGACAGAGGGTTTACTTGGAAATGAATTAGAAATGAGAGATTTGCAGAAAGAAGGAAAAATAGGAAGAATTGAAGTTGAACTTGAAAGACAAGGGAAAAAAACAATAGGAATAATAAAAATTCCTACAGCATTAGACCAAAGCGAAACGACACTCATTGCAGCAGCAGTTGAAACAATAGAAAGAATCGGACCGAGCGATGCTCAAATAACTATAGATAAAATTGAAGATGTAAGAGGAAATAAAAGAGAGTATATAGTTGGAAGAGCAAAAGAATTAATGAAAGATCTTCAAACTACTCATTCAAGAAAACTTCTTGAAGAAATAAAAAATGCTTCAAAAGTAGAACTCAAAGAATACGGAAAAGAAAAACTCCCTTGTGGGGATTTAACAGATAAAGAGATAATTGTAGTTGAGGGAAGAGCTGATGTTTTAAATTTAATGAGAAATGGAATAAAAAATGTTATAGGCATGAATGGAATGAAATTTCCAGATGCAATAAAAGAACTTGGAAAAGAGAAGAACTTAACTTTATTTATTGATGGTGATAGGGGAGGAAAATTAATAGCAAAAAATGTTGTTCAAAATGCAAAAGTTAAACATGTTGCAATAGCTCCTAGAGGAAGGGAAGTAGAAGAGCTTAGTGATAAAGAGATCTTACAATGTTTAAGAAAAAAAATTCCTGTTGAAGAATTTTTTAAAGGGGAGAATTTAAGAGAATCTCCCCATTTTTCTAATGAAATAGAAATTTTAAAAAAAATATCAGAAGAAAATAAAGGAACAGGAAAAGCTCTCATATTAAATCACTCTTTTGAATTAATTAAAAAAGTTTCAGTAAGAAGCCTTGCAGCCACATTAAAAAAAATAAAAACAGCTTTTGCAATTGTTATTGATGGAACTGCAACTCCTACAATAATAAAAAATGCAGAAAAAATTGATTGCCGAGTTATAGCTGCAAAAAATTTTGCAACAACTGACACAAAAATAAAGTTGGTGAGTTTTTGAGTTAAGAGATTTTGACTGATACTGTAACGGACTTATTACCAAGATTTCTTTTTCTTAATTTAAAATAAAAATAAAAAATAATAAAAAGCTCTTTACATTACAAGATTTATGATAATCTTCGGTCCTTCAGGATTAGGAGGCATAAAAGAGGCAATTTCTAATTTACAAGAGTATCATAAGTTAGGATTAAGAGCTTGCGAAGTTGAATTTACTTATGGAATTTACATAAAAAACAAAGAAGATGCTTTAAAAATAGGAAGAGAAGCAAAGAAACTTAGAATTGAACTAAGCATTCATGCTCCCTATTGGATTAATTTAAATTCTTCAGAAAAGGGAAAAATTGAAAAAAGCAAAGAAAGAATTTTGAAATGTTGTGAAATTGGAACTTACTTAGGAGCTAAAAGAATTGTGTTTCATCCTGGATATTATGGAAAAATGAGTAAAGAAGAAACTTTTAACAACATAAAAAAAGCAATTCTTGACATACAAAAAGAGGCAAAAAAGCAACATTTCACTCCAAAATTAGCTCCTGAAACAACTGGAAAAATTAATGTTTTTGGTAGTATTGATGAAATTGCTAAACTTACAAAGCAAACCAAATGTAGTTTTTGTTTAGATTTTGCGCACATTTTAGCAAGGTACAAAGATTATATGTTTAATGAAGCTGAGAAGAGTTTTGGAAAATATAAAGAATGGCATGTTCATTTTTCAGGTATAGAATATGGAGAAAAAGGGGAAAAAAATCATAAAAAAACTCCTGAAAGAGAAATGAAAAAACTTCTTTCAAGCCTGCCAAAAAATAAAAATATAATTATAATCAATGAATCACCTTCTCCAGTTGAGGATTCTGTCTTAGGATTAAGATTGTATAAAAGGTAATCGCTCTACTCGTATTTGCTCTCGCTATTAATTGAATTATATTTGCCTCATACAAATGCTCAGCTTCGCCTCGCTAAATTGTCTTCACTTCGTTCAGAATTAATTTGGGACAATTGAAAGAGGAATCTAAATATTATCGTTATTTTCCTTTTCTTATTAACTTATTTATTGATTGTTGCGAGTGAAACGAGCAGGATTAGAGCCGGTGTAATTGAATTAACAGAGCAATGCTATTTCACTAATTGTCATTAACATTTAGTACTATAAAATTACATTTGAGTGTTATTACCATAAAGTTTATAAAGTAATTCTAATAGTCTGTTTTAACAAAATAAAAAACTCTTTTGAGTTTTTATAAATAAATTAAAATGGAAAAAATGGACATAAAGAAACTTTTGGTTTCTTTTGTAGCACTACTATAGATTTCACTATTAATGAATTTGATGGAGTGACAATTGATGGAGTTAAAGTAATAGATAATGGGACATCTACAGGTAATGTTCCAGCAGTAATAGCTGGTGAAACAATAACTGTAAAAGTTATTTTTACTCCAGTTGGTACTGACCCAAATGTTACTGAGACTGCATCAAACATTAGAGTAAAAGCTGAGATTGAAGGTGACAAAGAAGATGTTGAAAAAGTGACTGACTATTTTGATGTTGAAAAGAACAACACATATGTAAAAGTTTTATCTCT
>JAFCEY010000016.1 GCA_017608945.1 Candidatus Pacearchaeota archaeon
ATTTTTTGATTTTTCATAAAAAAATAACGAAAAAAGTGTTTAAAAAGAATGCTCTTATAGATATTAAATTATGGTCTTATTTTTCTTTTTATTAATAAACCTATAATAACTATTGCTACAAAAAATATCATTGCTGTTAAATAAAGAATAACTCTTCCCATAAATTTTTCTGGAGTGCTACCAACAACTTCAAAATTGGAGCTTGAAGGAGCAACTCCTCCAGGATAAACAAGTTCCAAAGAAATAACATAATCTCCTAAAGGCAATCCTCCAGTATCAAAATTTCTTCTGAAATTAATTTTCTTTTCAACTAAAATAGATTCTGAATGTCGTAGATATACTTTTCCACTATAATCTTTAATTGTATATTTTAAAAGTACATCTAATCTTGTTGTATCCCCAAATGGAATTAAAGTTACTTCTGTCATTAGCTTATCTCCTCTTTCAACCTTATAATTCCTGTTTAAAATAACTATATTTGAATCAAATAAAAGTCTTCTTTCTCTTACAATAAGCGAAACTAAAATTTCCTTAGTCCCTATTAAAATTTTTCCAACAAAAGAACCAGATTTTAACGAAACAAATACAACTTTAATTTCTTTTGTTTCTCCTGGAGCAAGAGTTATAGAATTTACATTGAGAACAACCACATCGTCTAAAGAAACCTGACTTACTGATAAATTTTGAGTTGTAGATTCATAATTTGTTACTTTTATTATAACCTCCTCTGCTTCTTTAACAATCATATCTGTAAGTGAAATTTCTGTTGGAGTTACGCTAATATTTAATGGAGGAGGAATCACTATTTCTTCTTCAACTTCTTCTTCAACTTCTTCTTCAGGAGAAACAACACAAGTTCCATTACTACAAACATATCCTGAAGGACATGAACCACAATTTATTATTCCACCACACCCATCTGTCCAACTTCCACAAGTATACCCAAGCTCCTCGCATGTATAAGGAGTGCAGAAAAAAAATCTTTCTATAAATCCTCCAGGGGTTATTATTATTCCTTCATCTCCTCCAGAATTTAAAGAAATTAAATCAGCTGATATAACCGGGATTAAAATTAAAAATGAAATCACAAAGATAAAGTAATCTTTTTTCATTTAGATAAAAAGAATAAAGATATTATAAAATTAACTAATTCTCATAAAAAAACTTATAAATAAAATTTTCTTTGCAAAAATGAGCCTGTAGCTCAGCCTGGTTAGAGCACTACTCTGATAATTCCTTAAAAGGGAAGTTAAGAAAAGAGAACATAAATTTCTCGCTCAGACAGGTAGGGGTCCTCGGTTCAAATCCGAGCAGGCTCATAAAGAATAGTGGCTCATTCTTGTTAAATACAAAAAAAGAAGTTCTAATCTCATACAGTTATCTTTAAAAACTTTTTTTCATATTTTTTCTGATTGCCCTGGTAGTCTAGAGGCCAAGGATTCAGCCCTTTCAAAGTAAAAAGAACCAAGGTTCTTCTTACGACATCTCCTTTTTGAAATAGGGGAATAAAGAAAGGCTGCGACCCGAGTTCGAATCTCGGCCAGGGCATATACTAAAAAACAAAAAAATTATTAAAGACAAAAAATAAAAAATTAACTGATGGAAGAAAAACAAGAAATTGCGAATAAAATTTTAGAATTTATCTTAGAACATACTGAAACTAAAGAGGATTTGAAGTTTTTAGAATCAATAATTGACTATTATGAAAAAGAAAGATATGACATTAACAATTTTAAAAAAAGATATATGAATCAAGTTGAAAATGTGTGCATGTTATTTGAGGATTATAATACTCTAGAAAAACTTAACCATATAGCTTCCTTCTAGCTTATAGCCAAGTTGTCTATAATATTCCCTAACTCCGACACCGCTTATGACCTTTAATTTTTTAATCCCATATTTTCTTGTTATTTTTTCTGCTTGTTCCATTAAAAATTTTCCTAAACCTTTATGTTGTATTGCTTCAGGTGCTTTAAGGTTTTTTTCTCCTAATCTCAAAGCTCTTCCATAAACATGCAATTCTCTTATAATTGCTTTTTTGAATTTCTCTCCAAAAATTCTCAACCTCAATAATCCAAAGAGAATATCATCTTTATTTACAATTTCAAGAAAAAATTCCCTGCCATCTGAAGCTTCATATCTTTTAATTTTAAGTTTTAAATTCATGTCAATTTTTTCTTTTTTTGTAAATCCTACTTCTCTAAACCTTATTTCTCTTAAACTTATCTTTCTCCTTCTAAGCTTTTCTTCTATTTCTTTTCTTAAATCGATCTTCAAAGTTCCAGCTATTAAATAATCTGGAGGAATTTCTCTCATAATTCTCATCACTCTACAATACCTTGGAACTGCTTTAAGCATTTTAATAAGGATTTTTTCTGTTTGCTCTTTTGTGAGAGGTTTATATTTTCCTTGCCAATATTCTTTTTCAAGTTGAGAGCCAGAAATTACTTGACATGGATAAATCTTTAACTGGTCTGGATTAAATCTTTTATCTGAAAAAAGTTTTTTAAATAAATTTAAATCTTTTTTAAAGCTACTCCCAGGCAAACCAGGCATTATGTGATAGCCAATTTTAAAACCAGCATTCCGCAAAGCTCGAGTAGCTTCAACAACATCTTTAACCTTATGTTTTCTATTAATTTTTTTATAAATTTTATCATCTGGCATCTGGACCCCAAGCTCAACTCTTGTGCAACCAAACTCCAAAAGTCTTTTTATGTATTTACAACAAATATCAGGCCTTGTTTCAATACACAAAGCTATACATCTATGTCTTGCTTTTTCATTAAGTTTCTTAGCCTCCTCTAAATTTTTTGATTTTTTATTATTTAAAGCATCATAACATTCTTTAATGAAATTATATTGAAATTTTTTTGGATAAGATAAAAAAGTTCCACCCATTATTATCAACTCAATTTTATCTGTTGGATGACCCATTGCTTTAAAAGCTTTTAATCTTGCTTTAACTTGTTTATAAGCATTATAATTTAATTTTAAGGCCCTTATAACTGCTGGACTCTTAGGAGTGTAGCTTTGAGGAACATTTAATGAAGGACAGTAAATGCAAGTTCCATGTTTACATTTTCTCGGAGGCAACATTACAGCTATAGGCGCCACTCCAGAAATAGTTTTAGTTGGTTTTCTCATTTTCCTTAACATATCTTTTAGATTTAAATAATGCTTTTAAATTATTTTCCTTTATCGAAAAGATGCTCAGCATTATAATACCTACAAAAAATGAAGAAAATTATTTGCCTTTATTGCTAGAATCTATAAAACATCAAAATTTTTCAGATTTGGAGATTATTGTTGCTGATGCATATTCTAAAAATGGTACTCGGAGCATAGCAAAAAATTATGGATGTAAAATAGTGGATGGAGGCCTGCCTGCAAAAGCAAGAAATAACGGAGCAAAATACAGTCAAGGAGAGTTTCTAGCTTTTATTGATTCTGACGTCATTCTCCCAAATGGCTTTTTAGAAAAAGCATTAAAAGAATTTAATGACAAAAATTTAGATATAGCTACTACCTTGCAATATCCTATTCCAACAAATAAAAAACTAAAAGATTTGAAACATAAAATAATCTACAGTGTTGTTAATAACTGGATGAAAATAATGGAAAACACTAAAAAACCCTGCATACAAGCTTGTATGTTTGTAAAGAAAGATATTCATGAAAAAATTGGTGGATTTGATGAAACACTTGTTTTTGGGGAATATGAAGAATATGGAAAAAGAGCAAAAAAAATAGGAAAATTTGAGATTTTAAATGAGAGAGTTTTTATTTCTCCAAGGAGATTTGATGAAGGCATTCCTTTTATATTAAAATGCCTTTATTTTGATGTAGGAAGATTTTTTGGACATGAATTTAAAGAAAATAGTAGAATTAAATATTTTAAAGATTAAAATTAAAAGACTTTTATTCTTAATATTTAGTATGAATCAACAAAAGGTTTGGGACAATATTGCAGAAGAATGGTTTAGATTTAAAGAAAAACCATCAAAAGAAGTTATAGAATTTTTAAAAAATAAAAAAGGCAAGATTTTAGATTTAGGAAGCGGTGCAGGAAGAAATCTTATAAAATTAAAAGATAAAACAACTGAATGGTATCTTGTTGATTTTTCTAAAGAAATGTTAAAATTTGCAGAAAAAAAGGCAAAAAAACTTGGAATTAAAGCAAAATTCATTCAAGCAAATTTATTTGATTTGCCTTTTCCTGATAATTTTTTTGATGCTATTATTGCAATTGCTTCTTTACATTGCCTTAAACCAGAAAATCATGAAAAAGCAATTAAAGAGATTTTTAGAGTTTTAAAATCTAATTCAGAGGCAAAAATTGCTGTATGGAATAAAAATTCAAAGCGTTTTAAAAATGCAGAAAAGGAAAAATTTGTTGCCTGGCGAGACAAAGGAAAGAGATATTATTATTTGTTTGATGAACAGGAAATTTACAATCTTTTTAAAAAACAAGGTTTTATAATTAAAGAAAAATCCCCGCATAAGATAAACATTGATTTCACTGTTAAAAAAATTAAAAAGGAAAAAAATTGAAAATTGCTTTTAATCAAAGGTAAAATGAAAATAAATAAAAAAATTGAAGAAACTTATTATAAAATGATTTTTTTAGAGATTCCCATTGAAAAAAGAAGAAGATTTATTGAAATAGTTTATAGCTTCCCAGGAAGATTGTATCTTTTGCCGATTGCATTTAAAGAAGAGCTGAATGAACTTTCTAAACTTGGAAGAAAGTCAAAAGAAGCTGTTTCAGAAATTGAGAAGATGTTGGGAAGAATTGCAATTTTTTAATAAAAAGTTTTAATAAAAAGGCAATTATTTATTTTTTCTGAAAATCTTCATCATATCTAAAAAACTTTGTCTTTCCATAAACAAAACACTTCCGCTTGAATCCTCAACGTGACAATAAAGCAATGCTAAACCACTCAAAAAACAAGTGCAATTCCAAACATCTCTATCATCTTGATTTTGTAATACAATTAAAATTTTTTTTATTTCATCAGTGAAATTTCTATTGTGCATTTCATCAAGGATTATTAATTTTAATGTATCCACATCAAGTTTTATCTTTCCTAATTTTTTTGGGATAAATTTTTTATGTTTGATAGTTTCTGCTTTTTTATAAATAGGAATTTTTTGAATCTTTCCATCAACTTTAAAACTTACAATTTTTTTTATTTTTGGAGAATAAAAATCAACAGATGTTTCGTTATGTTTTCCTGAAAAGTCTCTAATAAAAAAAACAGAGCAGAGATAAGCTTTAGGGTCCTCTTTGATAAATTTCTTGAAATCTCCTGATTTCTTAACTTTTGATATATAATGTGAAAGTTTCATTTTCTTTCTGCAATTTCTTTTTTAAGCTCTTTTGTAAATTTCTCAAAACTCATTTTTTTTATTTTATTACTTCCTTTAATTCTAACTGCAAGTTTCTTATCTTTCTCTTCTTTATCGCCAACAACAATTATATAAGGAATTCTCATAATTTCAGCTTCTCTAACTTTTAAAGACAAACTTGTCTGACTAAAATCTAAATCAATTCTTAAATTAGGAATTTCTTTTTCAAGTTTTTTGGTAATTTTTTTAGCATAACTAATATTTCTATCTGTAAATGACAAAACTCTAACTTGAATAGGAGAAAGCCAAGTAGGAAGCCGACCATTTGTATGCTCAAGAAGAATTGCAATAAATCTCTCTAAACTTCCATAAATTGTCCTATGAATCATTACAGGTGTCTTTTTCTTATTATCTTTATCAGTATACTCAAGTTCAAATCTTTCAGGCATTGAAAAATCTAACTGCACTGTGGCACATTGCCATGTTCTTCCTAAAGAATCCTTTACATGAAAATCAATTTTTGGTCCATAAAAAGCCCCTTCACCTTTATTGATTTTATAATTAACTTTTAATTTCTTTAATACTTTTTCAAGTGTTAATTCGGCAATATCCCACTGATTATCAGTTCCTATTCTTTTTTTTGGACGAGTTGATAATTCAACATGATCCACTTCAAGATTAAATTTTTTATAAAAAAAATGAGCCATTTCAACAATTTTTACAAGTTCTTCAGTCATTTGCTCTTCAGTACAAAAAATATGAGCATCATCTTGAGTAAATTGAATTACTCTAAAAAGCCCTCCTAAAACTCCTGAAAGTTCTTGTCTATGAACAATTCCAAGTTCCCCCATCCTCAAAGGCAAATCTTTATAACTCTTCGGTTTGTTCTTAAAAATTAAAATTCCTCCAGGACAATTCATTGGTTTAACTGCAAAAATCCTTTTTTCATATTCTGTTAAAAAAATATTCTCCTTATATTTTTCCCAGTGCCCTGAAATTTGCCAAAGTTTTTTATCTAAAATTTGAGGTGTTAAAACTTCTTCATAACCTTCCTTTTTGTGAATCTCCCGCCAAAAATTAATTAATTCATTCCTAATAACTAAACCATTATTATGCCAAAAGACCATTCCAGGAGCAACCTCAGAAAAAGAAAATAAATCCATTTTCATCCCTAAAATTCTATGGTCATTTTCTTTCAATTTTGTTTTATCAAGTTTTGTTTTTGAAACCTCACAAAGTAATTGCTTTGTATCATAACTCTCTTCTTTTTCTTTCTCAACCTTTATCTCTCTACTTAATTCTGAAAGAGGATGCCCTTTAACTTTAATTTCAAATTCTTTATAATAACCAAAAGGTGCTCTTATAACATTAAATTTATTCTTCAAGGCTTTTTCAGCTTCCAATAAAGTATTTACTGCAAGTTCAGGAGAAGCTAGATTTGATGAAAGATGAGCATACGGATATAAAACTACATTTCCTTTGGCTTTAACGCCAAGTTTAATTTGTTTTGAAACCTCCTCAACATTTTTTACAAGTTCTTTAATAACATTCTTATTTCCATCATTTTTTTCAATTGCGAGAAAAACAGCCAAAGCTTCTTCTATTTTTTTCTCTTTCCTCTCTTCTTCAGAAATATCTTTTATGTTTTTTAATGCTTTTTTTAGTGGCTTAAATTTTATATAATCACAATGTAAAAATAAGGCCTTCATAAAACAAATTAAGAGAAAAGAGTTTTTAAAATTAATTAAATTTTAAGGAAAGTTTTAAAAACCATCTTTAAGTTTCATTTCTACTTCTTGATATTTTAATAAAATGAAAAATATTTTCAAGATATTAGCAATTTTACCACTATTAGGAATTTCAGCTTCAAAAGCTGATGCTCCAACATTGGAAAAGACATTGGAAAAGAAATTGAAAGATGCTATTTACCAAGTAAATCTCCCAAAAATGGAATTTTTTTCAAGAAGAGATATTGAACTTTTTTCAAAAGGAACTTATCATGAAAAGGAATTTAATCAGCTATTAAAAGAAAAAGAGCTCTATGAGAGAGATATTATTTATAAATATATTTCAGATGTTTACTCTAAAATTAATGTTCCTGATTATATAACAAAAGAATTTGTGAGGGCATTAATAAAAGTAGAATCAGAAGATATTTACAATGCAAAAAGTAGAAAAAATGCCAGAGGATTGATGCAATTGACATATCAAGCATGGAAAGAAGTTGAAAAAAACTTAGATTTTAAAAAAGAAGTTTATAATCCTCAAAATAATATTTATGTTGGAATAAAATATCTTCTATGGATTGATGAAAATCTTCAAAGATCGCATTCAAATTGGTTTAATCTTACAGAAGAAGAAAAAAGAAAAATTACAGTTGCAGCTTATAATGGCGGTTTGAAAAGACTTTTTAGGTATAAATGGAATATTAATAAAATGCCAAAAGAAACAAGAGAGTATGTTAAAAAAATAGAGAGAACTTTAAAAACTTTTGAATAAAAATTTACCAATTTGTTTTTTAGCAAGCTCTCTTTTTCTCTGATGTTCCTTTAAAAAAGAATTTATTTTTTCAATTAAAATTTCTTTTAATTCATTTGTTAATAATTTTCCTGATTTATAATTTTCATAAATTGCTTTAAGTTTTTCATCATCTGGTTCAAAAAACATTCTTAAATACTGGAAAGAAATGTCTTTTTCTGGAATTCCTCCCTTTTCCCTATGTTCTTTTATTGTCGCTCTTCCTCCAGAAAAAGCATATTTTTTTATTTTCATCTCAACTTCTTCAGGAGAATCTATTGTGAAAACAGTTTCTTGCTCAAGTTTTGAAGAGGACATTTTTCCCTGAGTTCCTGAAAGCGGTGGAAGAAAAGAGCATTGAATTGATGCTGGCTTATAGTAGCCAAGTTTTGGCAGGATGTCGCGGGTAAGCCTGAAATGAGGGTCTTGGTCTACAGCATGAGGAATCAAACAAGGGATATTTCTTTTTTTTAAAATAGAAGGAAGAAAAGCAGGAACAGCCTGCATACTTGTATAAAAAATGGCTCCAATATTTGTTGTTTCATTAAAACCAAAAGAAGATTTAACCATTGAAAAAGTTATTTTTTTAGCAACTTTACATGCTTCTTTATACATTAAATTCGCGTGAATAGTGTCAACAATAAAAAAAGTTTTTTTTGGATTAAAGCCAAGAGCAATTACATCGAGCATGTTGTCATTCAAAAAATTTTCTATTTCTTTAAAACTTAAATTTTTCTTAAAAAGAAATTTTTCCTCATCTGGGAATTGAAACCATAACTCAGCACCAAATTTATCTTGTAACCATTTTGTAAAAATCCATGGAAGTAAATGACCTAAATGAACTTTTCCAGAAGGAGCTCTTCCTGTGTAAAGAAAAAACTTGTTTCCTTTTTCATATTCATCCAAAATCCGTGGCAAATCTCTATGAGCAAAAAAAACCTTCCTTCTCAACATAAAATGTAAATCCCTAGTTTGTTTTTTTATTCTTTCAAGAAGTTTTTCATTAATAGCTTCTATTCCAAATTCTTTTATTAACTTATCATAATCAACATTTCCAGAAACACTCCAAGGAGTAACACTAAATTTTTTCATAAATGAATTAAGAAGATGTTGTTTTTAAAGTTTCTTAACACAAATACCTTTGATAAAGACAGAGTTGTGACTTAAAGTGAGTTGATTTAGAATTGAAAATATTAATCAATAGCTTCTATTTTTATATTTGCTGGAAGAGAAATTTTTATATCTTTCATTCCTCCTCTTTTCCTAAAGTTAAATATTTTAAAGCCTTTAAGCTCATTTGTTTTTTCATCTCTTCCCTCAAAAAGGTCATCATCTATTTCATCAAAATAACATGCTGTCGGTTGACCTATAAAAATTTCCAGAATATCTGCTTCTTCATCATAATATATCTCTAAATTTTTTTGATTCATCTTTTGATAATTTTTCTTGTGATAAATGCTGTAGCAACATAGCCATCTCATTTAAATATTTAACTGAGACTAGCAAGTAGTGTTTTTCAAGTTTATAATAAATATAATAATTTCTCATAGTATCATCAAATTTATGTGGGATTATTAATAAAGGATTTATCAAAGCCCGTTTTACATCTTCTAATTTATTAGACATATTTGGATGTTTAAGAGTTATGTGTTTCCAACGTTCTTTTG
>JAFCEY010000017.1 GCA_017608945.1 Candidatus Pacearchaeota archaeon
AATTGAGGGCAAGGATTGTTGAGACTGAAGCTTATTTTGATGAAAAAGATCCTGCTTCAAGAGCAAGGCAAAATGGAGACTTAAGAGATACAATGGCTATGAATGCAGGGACAATTTTGGTTTATGGAGTGCATAACAATTGGCTTTTGAATTTTGTTACAAGCATTGAAGGAAAGCCAGAAGCTGTTTTAATTCGTGCTTTAGAGCCCTTGAATTTTAATGAAAAATGTAATGGGCCAGGTTTATTGACAAAAGCCCTGAAAATAGACAAGAATTTTCATAAGAAAAATATCTTTGAAACAGAAGATTTTTGGATAGATGATAATCAAAAATATAAGAATATAGAAATTATTGAAAATTTTAGAATTGGTATAAAAAAAGACTTACCAGAAAAGCTAAGATTTTATATAAAAAATAATAAATTTGTTAGTAAAAGGATAAAATGAACAAAGAACTTTTCAAAAAAATAATTTCAAAAAAAGAATTTTCTCAGTTGCCAAAAAAAGATATTCTTTTAGCTTTTGAGAAGTTTGATAAGCCTTTTTACAGTGATGAAGAGAAGATTAAATTAACAAGAAATTTGTTAAGAAAGGTTTATTCAGCTTTTACAAGCAAAAAAATTTTATCTTTAAAAAATAAAAGTGAAGAATGGATTTTAAGAAAACATCTTTCAACAAGAGAAAGGCTTCCTTATTATGAAGAAATTTATAAAAGAATTTTAAAAAGTTTTGAGAATAAAAAATTGAATATTATAGATTTGGGAGCAGGGATTAATGGATTTTCTTATAAAAAAATGATTAAATCTTTTTCATCCCTCCACCAAACCCCAACCTCCCCCCACAAAATAATTTCTATTAAAAATGAAAAGAATCCAATAAATTATACTGCAATAGAAGCAATTGGACAACTTGTAGAATTAATGAATTATTATTTTAAAAAAGAAAATCTGAAAAATGCAGGGGCAATTCATTTAAGCTTATTTGAAATTGGAAAAATCAAAAAAATAGTTTCTGGCTTAAAAAGGCCAAGGATTATTTTTCTTTTTAAGGTTTTAGATTCTTTAGAAATGTTAGAGAGAGATTATTCGAAGAAACTTTTGTTGCAAATTGCTCCTTTGGTAGATAGAATTGTAATAAGTTTTGCAACAGAAAGCATGATAAAAAGAAAGAAATTTAAAGTTAAAAGAAACTGGATTTTAAATTTTGTTAGAGATAATTTTATTGTAATTGATGATTTTGAATTTCATGGAGAGAGATTCATAGTTTTCAGCGTTTTTAAGTAAATTTATATATTTAAGATTTTTTTCATAGAAATGAAACAAGAATTTTATAGAAAAGTTTTGAAAAATGGATTAACAATTATATTTGAAAAAAGAAAAATTCCAGTCGTGAGTGTGGCATTTGCTGTTAGAAGCGGAGGGATTAATGAGTTTTTAGGGGAGAGAGGGATTTCTCATTTTATAGAACATATGATTTATAAAGGCACAGCAAAAAGAAATGCCAAAAAAATTGCTGAAGAAATTGAAAAAAAAGGAGGAATTTTAAATGGATTTACAGATGAGGAAGTTACTGCTTTTTGGTGTAAAATGCCAAGTAAGCATTTACCAACTGCCCTGAGTGTTTTAAGTGATATGATTAAAAACCCTTTATTTGATGAAAAAGAACTTGAAAAAGAGAGAAAGGTCATTTTTGAAGAGATAAAAATGAGAAAAGATAATCCTATAATTTATGTTCTGGATAAGATTCAAAGTTTTTTGTATAAGGGAAATCTTGAAATTCCTTTAACAGGAACTTATAAAACAATGAATTTGATTGATAGAAAGAAAATTGTTAAGAGATTCAAGAATATTTATGTACCAAATAATTTAATTCTTGTCGTTGTTGGAGATGCAGAGTTTGAAGAAATCATTAAATTTGTAGAAAAGAATTTTGAAATGAAAAAAGGAGAAATTCCGAATTTTAAAATTAATCTTAAAAATAAATCAGGAATTGAAAAGAGAAAAGGAATTGACCAAGCGCATTTAGTATTTGCATACCATGTCCCTTTAGCTAAAAACAAAAAAAATTATGCTGCACAAATTTTAAGTGCTTTAATGGCAGAGGGAATGTCTTCTCGGCTTTTTTCTGAAATTCGCGAAAAAAGAAATTTAGCTTATGCTGTTAAAGGAGAATGTAATATAAACAAAAGTTTTGCATATAATTATATTTATGTTGGAGCTGACAAGAAAAATGTTGAAAAAGTTAAAAAAATAATCTTGGAAGAATTTAAAAAAGTGGCAAGGGGTTTAACTGAAAAAGAACTTGAACAAGTTAAGGGACAGTTAATAGGAAATTATTATATTTCTATGGAGGATTCACAGATTCAGATGATTAATTTGCTTTCTCATGAAATTTTTGGAGATGCAAAAGAATTTTATGATTTTGAGAAAAACATCAAAGCTGTTAAACTTAAAGATGTAAAAAGTCTTGCAAAGCACGCAAAAAATAAATTTAGTCTTTTTGTTTTAGTACCTGAGTAATCTAGCAAATCTTAAAAACTCTTTTTTTATTTTTTCTTTATGGCATTTATTGTAAAGGTTCCCGGAATAAATGGTTTAGGAAAAACGAATGGCTGCGAGAAAGCAGGGAATGCCATTTTAGAATCTTTAAAAGAAATTCATTCAAATGAACAAGGAATTCCAATTGATGTTTCTTTGTTAGATTTAGAAGAAATTCACCTTGATAATGAAAACATTAAACTTAGTAATAATTTAATCTATAAAAATTCTTTGGAGTTTTTCGAGACAAAATCAAAGGTAATTTTTCTTGGAGGAGATCATTCAATCACCTATTCTTTAGGGAAAGCCTTTTTTGAGTATTGTAAAATTTCTGAAAAAAAGCCTTATTTAATTGTTTTTGATGCTCATCCAGACTTAATGCCTGTTATGAAAGAACCGACTCATGAGGAATGGCTTAGAGGCTTAATAGAGCAAGGGTTTCCTTCAGAAAATATTTTGATTGTTGGAGTCAGAAATTCAGATGTTGAAGAAATAAATTTTTTGAAAAAAAATAATATTCGAGTTATTGATATTAATAGATTGTTATTGAATATAGAGGATATTTGTGATACAATTATGGAATTTGCAAACAAAAAAAATTCTGAGCTGTATGTTTCTGTTGATATTGATTTTCTTGATCCATCTGTCGCTCCTGCTACAGGTTACAGAGAACCTGGTGGATTAACATCAAGGCAATTTCTTTACCTTATACAAAGAATAAATAAAATTAAAAATTTGAAAGCAATTGATATTGTTGAAATAAACCCCGATAAAGATGAATACCTGAAAATGTGAAAGGAGCAATTAGAGAAATTCAAGAGAAACTGCCAGATTTTAGAGGTAAGAAAACCGAGCCAGAAAATTTGCATTTAACTCTTAAGTTTTTAGGAGAAGTTAATGAAAATAAAATAGAAGAGATTAAGAGAAAATTAAGAGAAATAAAATTCAAAAAATTTGAAGCAGAAATTGATTCTATTGGAGTTTTTTCTGAAAATTTTGTAAGAATTGTTTGGTTGCATATAAAAAACTGTGATGATCTGCAAAAAGAAATTGATGAAAAGCTTGAAAAGTTATTTGAAAAAGAAAAAAGATTTATGAGTCATTTAACAATTGCAAGAGTTAAAAATGTTAAGGATAAAAAAGCTTTTATTGAACAGATAAAAAAGATTGAAATACCAAAAATAAATTTTCCTGTTCATAGTTTTATGTTAAAAAAATCCACATTGACAGAAAAAGGTCCAATATATAAAATTTTAGAAGAATATAAGTTGAATAAATGATAAAAAATTAAAAAATAGACTAAAATAAAACTTATTTAACAAAGAAGGATAAGGAGGACTAAAATGTATGAGAAATATTGGTATGATGAGAAAAATGTTGAGAAAATTATGATTGATTGGATTAAATTAAAAGGTTTCAAGATTATGCCAGAAACTTACAAAAGGAGTGGAGTAGATATTGAAGCGTGGAATAATAAAAGCAGAAGATATTGGTTTATAGAAGTTAAAGGCTATCCAAGGAAAAAACCAAGTATGAATGCTCAAAAACAAGAATGGTTTGTTGCTTCTTTGGGACAAATAATTAAGAGAATGAGACAAAAAAATGGAAAATATGGTGTGGCTTTTCCAGATTTCGAATTTTATGAAAAAAAGGCTTTAGAACTGCCTAAGATTGTAAGGGAGAGATTAAAATTAAATTTTTTCTTGATAAATAAAAATAAAGAAATTAGACAATTAACTCCTAAAGCAAGTAAATTTAAGAATATATAAATTCTGTGTAAAAAGTAAACCATTATTCAGACTTTATACACAAAGCCCAAATGATAAAAAATTAAAAATATAAATAAAAAAGAATTTTTTGTTTTATACAGTTTTTGTTTTGCAAAATATTTTTTTTATTATAATTTTGTTTAAAAATATTCTAAAATTTATAATATTTTAATGAACTTTGAAGAGATAGTTAAAGAATATTTGGCACAGTGTGCAAACATCTGTAATAAAGGTGGCTCATATTCATTGTATCTTTCTAGGGAGAGTATAGAAAAATCATTAATTAGTAAGTTTATAAATGAGAGTTATAGTTTTAAAGAAGTTTCTAGTCTAATTAAGATTTGCGAGAAAGAAGTTTTTTCTTACATAGAGGAGAATAAGGGTTTTTATAGTTGGTCTCTTGTTGATGAAGATGAATTAAAAAGGAGAATTAGAATTGCTCTTCAACAAGTTTAAAAATTTCTGCTTTTTTTCCAACCATCTCTTTAAGTTCTTCTTCAGAAGCATTAAAAATATTTTTAAGTGTTTTGAAATGAGATAAAAGCTTTTTTGCTGTTTTTGGGCCTATGCCTGGAAAGCTTTCTAAAATGAATTGCAATCTTTCTTTTTTGTTTAATGTTTTTTTATTCACTCTTAGAGAAGTTTCTTTTTCTTTTTTCTTGGATAATACTAAAATAAATTTTGCAGTATCTTCATAATTTTTTGTAAATAGAATTGGAATCTCATATTTAAGCAAAATAGATAATAGTAGGCCTCTTACAGCATTGGCATTCATTCCCCTATTCTTATCATTACTATCACTGTAAAGCTCTCTTTCATCGAAACCTTCTATAATTAATAATCTCTTTTTATATTGCTGAAGCTCTTCAAGCTGTTTTAAAAGCCTTTTATTTATCATTGAAGAGATTAAATCGCTGACTGTTTTTCTTTCAATTGCAACATCATTAATTAAAAAATCAGCTACAGGAAGATTTTTTATTTCTATTTTACAACCAAGACTCATAAGTTCTGAAATTACTAATGAGTTCTTTTCCCTGTAATCAATAATAATTTTTTTATTTTCTTTATTATTTTTCATTTAAATAATCTTTGATTGTTTTTTGTTTTATTTCATTAGATAATTTCTTTTTCATGTTCTCAATTAAAAAATTCATTTTCTTTTCTTTGGCTTTTGAAACATAATAGTTAGTTTCATCTCTTGTCTTTTTTGTTACTAAAATTATTAACTTGCCCTTTATTAATCGTGCCGTTCTTCCAGACCTTTGGATTTTTCTTATTGCCGATGGAATAGTCTCATAGAAAATAACAATATTTACTTCAGGAATGTCTAGCCCTTCTTCTCCTATTGAAGTAGCACATAAAACATTTATTTTTCCTTGGGAAAATTCTTCAATTATCTTTTTTTGTTCTTTTTGGTTTAGTCCTGTGACTTCTCCGCCAATTTCTTTTTTTACTTGACCAACAAATATTTTTGTTTTTATTCCTTTAATCTTATTCAATTCTTCAACTATTATTTTTGCAGTCTCTCTAAATTGTGTAAAGATGAGAATTTTTATATTTTTATTTTTGTCTTTTTCTTTTATGACAATTTCTTTAAGCCTTTTTAATTTAGGATGTTCGAAATTTTTGATAATTAATTCATTTGTTTTCAAAAAAACGAAATTAAATTCTGGTTTGGAAACTAGCTTTCTAACTCCTTTATTCTTTTTTTCTGAAGCTTGCTTAAAAAGATTTTTTAGATAATTATTAAAATTTGAAAGAGTTTGGGTTTCAAGGAGCTCAAGTGCATGATGTATTTTAATTGCTGTTGAACAAGCACTTGCTCCTAATAAATAATTAAAGTTTTTCTTATTTTTTGATAAAGCTGAAAAAATATTTTTTTGTAATTTTATAAGATTGGTTTTTGTTGGACGAACGAAAAGAAGATTTCTATTTTTTAATTCTTCTATATTTTCACTGAAAATTTTTAATAAAGCATTTCTTATTTCTTTAAATTCTTCAGGGAATTCTATTATTTCCTTTTCAACCTTTAATTCCTGAAGATAAGGCTTTACATCAGTGCTTTCTCGTATTCTAATTTCAACTTCCTCTATTGAAAGATTTTTACAGATTTCTTTAATTTTTTCATATTCGCTTCCAGGAGAAGCAGTTAATCCTAAAATTCTTTGATGTTTAGCTTGGGTTTTATAACATTTTGCAATGTAAGTATAATCATAATTTTTCACACACCTATGAGCTTCATCTTCGATAAGTAAAGAAACATTTTCTAAATTATAGAGTTTGTTTTTTAAGTCATTTGCAATGCACTGTGGCGTTGAAAAAATTATATCTGAATTTTGCCATAACTTTCTTCTTTTTTCTGCTTTTACTTCCCCAGTAAATAGAGTCATAGAAGCAAAAAGTTCTGTAAGGTGTTTTTTAAAAAAAGAAAAATGTTGTTCCGTTAAAGGTTTTGTTGGAGCAAGGAAGACAACCTTTTCATTAGGGAATTTTGTTAGCCTATCTATTGTCAGCATTAAAGCTATGAGTGTTTTTCCTAATCCTGTCGGAAGAATAACTAAGCAATTTTTTTCCATACATGTCTCAAAAATTTTTTTTTGATATTCTCTGGGCTCTATACCAACAAGAAATTCCATCTTATATAGTAAATATGATAAGGAGTAGTCCAAAAAAGATAACTGTTGTTAAGAAAAACCAAACCACTTTATTCCCAAAGAAAATTTTATTTCCGTCTAAATCTGAAATTGGAATTATATTAAAAAAGGAATAATAAATATTTAATCTTGCAAATGTAGGGAAGCCTAAAAGGTAACCTATAATTGAAAAAAATAAATTTGCAGCAATTCCTGCAGCAGCTATGTAGCCTATATGCTCTTCAGTCATTTCTGAAAAGCTATATAAGCCGTGTCTTTTTGCTGTTCTGTAGACTTTAGGTTTAACATCAAAAACTAGGGAAGCCATCCAGACAAAGTTTTTTATAGGAAAAAGAAAAATTTTTGAAAGAATTGGGAAGAGTGCCCCAGCAGGAAGAGGTTTTTTAAAATGGTGGTGAGGTTTAAATCCGAATCTTTCAATTTCCCAAATTTTAATTTCTATTTCAGAATCAAGGTAAAAACTCATTATTTTTTTTGCAAGGATATTAATCATTAAAACTACAAAAATTGAGAGGGAGGTTATAATAAATTTTCTTGTGTCAAGTAAGCTTATAGAAATAGCTATGATTATTGTTATTATTATAATGGAAATTATTTCTTTTTTATTTAACATAACAAAGAATGTGTTTAAATTTTTATAAACTTTTGTTTTTATTATACTATTTTAAATATAGCTTTTTAAACGGAAAAATATTTAAATAAGTTTAATTTAAATCCTGTATGAATATTAAAAAAATAAGTGAGGTTATTGGAACAAAAGTTTATACAGACACAGGAGAATTTTTTGGTGAGGTGAAAGAGGCTAATCTCTCTGAAAATAAAGTTGATGGTTGGAGGATTAAGGTTAAAGGAAGTGTGATTTCTTTAATAGGTGGAGCAAAAGGAGTGATAATTCCTCATCAATTTGTTAAAGCTATAGGAGATATATTTATAATCAGCAAAACAACACTTCCAAGTGCCGAAGAAGAGGGAGAGGTTCTATCAGAAGATTTAATCTAAAATGGCAGAAGCAGAAACTATCTTTCAAAATCCAATTTTTACAAGATTTATTCTTCCATTTGCAATAATTGTTTCTATAATTTATGCTGTCTTAGAAAAAACAAAACTTCTTGGAGAAGATAAACATCAACTTAATGCTATAATAGCTTTTTCTATAGGATTACTTTTTGTTAGTTTTGTTTCTCCAACTTTAATTATACAAAATATGATTTTGTTTTTATCAATTGCGATAATAATGCTTTTTGTTATTCTTTTACTTTGGGGATTTATATTTGGAAAAAAAGAAGGATTTGAGTTAGAAAAAGGAATGAAAATTACTCTCGGAGCAATTGTTGGTGTTGCATTTGCATTTGGTATTTTATGGGCTACAGGAATGTTAGGAAAAATAGTGGATATATTATTTAAACAAAAGTGGAGTGGAACTTTCTGGACAAATTTTCTTTTTATTTTAATAGTGGTCGTTAGTTTGGTTATTATCCTAAGCAAAAAAAAGAAATAATTTTAATGTGGAAATTTCTGGCTTAGAATCTTAAAAACATAAAGAGTTTCTGATTTTAACGAAACATATTTAAAGATATTTAGCTAAAATTTTTTATGTTAAATACTTTGCTATTAGTTTTTTATGGTGGATTTGGCGAGTTGTTTGCTTCATGGGAAAGAATTGGGGTTTTTTCATATGCTCTCCCTTTTTTGTTGATTTTTGCTTTAGTTTTTGGAATTCTTTCAAAGATGAATCTTTTTGATAATAAAGGAATTAATGTTATTATTGCTTTGACTGTTTCTTTAATAACTCTACAATATTCTTCAGTAACCCAGTTTTTTTCCTTAATTCTTCCAAAAGTAAGTGTTGGTTTAATAATTTTATTAGTGATTTTAATTTTAATAGGCCTTTTTGCAAATTTTGAAAATAAGCTTGTCAAAGGCGCTCTTTTTGGAATTAGTGGAATTATTATTTTGGTTATTTTAATTCAGTCTGCAGGAACCTTAAGCTTTTCATTTTTATGGTGGTTAAGAGATCATTTAGGATTGATTTTAGCTATTTGTGTTGTTATTGCACTTCTTTGGATTATTGTTTCTTCTGGAAAACCTAAATCAAAGAAAGAAGAAAAGGGATTTTTTATTAAGCCTTCTTAGTTTTTTTAGTTTCTTTTTGTTTCTCAGCAAAACGCGGGAGAATTTTTCCGAATGAATCTTGCATCATTGACATTTCTTTTTTTATTCCCTCTAAAGTTCCTCCATAAGAACCAATTTTTTCAAGTATTGCTGTTTGTAATTTATCAATTATCGACTCAATTCTTTTAACTCTATCAAGTAAGTTTTCTATTTTTGTTTGAGAGAGGGTTTTATATTCACTTAATTCATTTAATCTTTTTTGTAATTTCTTTATTTTTTCTGAAAATACTTGTTCAGAAATTTCAATTACTGTTTCAGTACTTACTCCTGCCTCATATCCATACACTTGTTCTTCAGGACTGTAAAATTCTTCAGGGTATTCAGATACTTCTCTTGTTTGAGGAGTGTAAAGACCTCCTGGACTTGGTGGACTTGGGCCTCCTGCTACACTTGATTCCGGATTTGGATATGAATATTGTTGATATTGTGAAGGTTGTGTTTGTTCTGGAGCTTCTTCTGGAGCAGGATTGTAAATAGCTTCTTTTATTTGAGATTGGTTAAGGGCATCTTTAACCTCTTTTGGAGAATAGCCTTGCTGTCTTAAAGTAGTTACAATTTCTTCATCAGGTGTTCCTTTTTCTTTCATTTCTGTTACTTGTTCTAAAATCCCCATTTTAATCTTTTTTAAGATATTTTAATGGTTGAAACATTTTGATTTCTTTTGAAAGAATCTCCACATCTTCTTTTTTTGCAAATTTTGAAAATTCACTTGAAGCTGTTTCAATAAAAGACAGCAATCTCTCAATATTTTCTCTAAACACCTCTAGATTCTTTTTAATTTCAAGAATTTTTTCATCAATATCCTCTTTAATTTCTATTAAATTTTCACTTATTAAAAGGAGTCTATCTTTTAATACTTTCTGTTTTTCTTCTAAGTCTTTTATTTTAAATATCATCTCTTGGCCCGGGTTATAATTATATTGATCTGCCATAATAAATTTAAGTTAATGTCCTTTAAATTTGTTGCTATTTGAAGATTAAAGACAATAAACATTTTAAAATCCTGAATTTATACAAAAGATTTTAAACTATCGCTCTTTAAACACTATATAAAATGCCTCTTGAAAAAACTGAAAGAAAACCTTATGAAATAAGAAGGGAAGGAGGAGAGGATGTTCTTTATGTGGATTTTACTAAGACTCCTTTTGTTCCTAGTTTAGTAGAATCTGAAGAAATTATGGAAATGGTGATAAATCTTTTAATAGAAAATCCAAATGTTTCAAGAATTGTTCTTTCTCAACAAAAAAATTACAATTTTGATTTTGAAGAGACTTCAATGTTACTTGAAATTGCCCAATTGTATGTGTATCTTGCGAGGCAGGAAAATATTCTCTCAAGAAAAAAACTCATTACTTTAGATGAAAGCTCTTTTCCAAAACGTTATAATGACCTTCTTTCATTTTTATTTCTCTTAAAAAGAGACCCTATTTCAGCATATCATGAACTAAAGAAATTTATTATAGAAGCAAGAATTTTTCTTGATAAAATTTCTGCAAAGCAACGGACAGATCAATTAGATTATATAAATCTTCTTGAGAAAATATTTAAACTTTTGTCAAATACAAAGCTTATAAGGAAAGCATCTAATTTTTTTGATTATTATAAAAAAGGAGATAGAGAGATTTATGATAGATTGTTTAAGCCAGACATAATTCCTAATTTTACATTTACTAGGCTTGTTTTTGATTTGCCTGAAGATTGTGAAATAATTGACCAATACACTATTGGAGAAAAAGAAGATAAATCCCCAGTTTTTATCCTCAAAAAAAAGGATGATGCAAAGTTAATTTATCATTTAGAGCCACCTGAAAATTCTTTAAGTGAAGAACATAATATGCTTTTAAATCTGGCTAGAGGCGTTTTAATTGAACACCAGCCAAGAGCAGAAGAGTTTACTAATGTGGAAAGGACAAGGCAGGTTTTTTTTAATATCTCAAGAGACTTGCTGCAAGACTTGTCTCAAGCTAAGGGAATTAGTTTAAATTATTCTGAAATAAATAAATTAGCCATAATCCTTGTGAGGCATACAATTGGATTTGGTCTTATTGAGATTTTGTTACAAGATAAAAAGCTACAAGATATTGTTTTAAATGCTCCAATTTCTTCAACTAAAATCTTTGTTAGACATCAAGATTATGATGAATGTGTAACTAACATTTTACCAAGTCAAGCAGATGCAGATTCATGGGCTGCGAAATTTAGAATGATTTCAGGTAGGCCATTAGATGAAGCAAACCCTATACTCGATACACAACTAGAAATTGGAAAAATTCGTTCAAGAATTTCTATAATTCAACAACCCTTATCTCCTGATGGATTGTCTTATGCTATAAGAAGACATAGAGAAGATCCTTGGACTCTTCCTTTATTTGTCGATAATAAAATGCTAAATCCTTTTGCTGCAGGTTTGTTAAGTTTTTTAATTGATGGAGCAAGAACTTTACTTGTAGCAGGAACAAGGTCAAGTGGAAAAACTTCTCTCCTTGGAGCTTTAATGCTTGAGATTATCCCAAAATTTAGGATTATTGTTATTGAAGATTCTTTGGAATTACCTGTTGAATCAATGAAGAAATTAGGTTATGATATTTTGAGAATGAAAGTTCGCTCAGCTTTGTTAAAAACAACAACAGAAGTTTCTGCAGACGACGGAATAAGAACAAGTTTAAGACTTGGTGATTCTTGTCTTATAATTGGAGAAGTAAGAAGTGTTGAAGCTAAAGCATTATATGAGGCTATGAGAGTTGGTGCTCTTGCCAACGTGGTTGCAGGGACAATTCATGGCGCCTCTCCTTACGGGGTTTTTGATAGAGTTGTTAATGACCTTGAGGTGCCTGCCACAAGTTTTAAAGCAACAGATGTAATTGCTGTTTGTAATCCAATAAAAACTCCTGATGGTTTACATTCTTGGAAACGAGTTGTTCAGGTTTCTGAAATCAGAAAACATTGGAAACTTGATCCTTTAGAAGAAAAAGGATTTGTTGACCTTTTAAGATATAATGTTGAGAAAGATGAACTTGAGCCAAGTGATGATTTAATTAATGGGGATTCAGAAATTATTAAGAATGTTGCAGCAAATGTTAAAGGTTGGGCAGGAAATTGGGATGCTATTTATGATAATATTCTCTTAAGAGCAAAAATGAAAAAAGAGGTTGTCGAGCTTGCAAAAAAAACAGGAAAAAGACAAATTCTTGAGTCAGAATTCAACATTCTTTCTAATCATATATTTCATAAAATCTCTGATAAAATAAGAGAAGAAATTGGTTTGCCTTTAAGTGAAAGAGTTTTTCCTGAATGGCAGAAATGGCTTAATCAAGAAGTTAAAAAAAGAAAATTTTAGTTAGGATTTAAATAATTTATTTAAACATATTATTCTTAAAATTATTATGAAAAAGAGGATGAAAAAAAATAATTTATTTAAACATATTATTCTTAAAATTATTATGAAAAAGAGGATGAAAAAGGAACTTTTTCATTTTATATTGTAATTGGATTAATTATTGGAGGAGTGGCTTATTTAGTTTATTATATTTATAGAAATTTAAGAAGAAAAAGATTTGAAGGAGGATATTGATTTGTTAGTGAAAATTTATAAATTTCCTTTTCTTGTTTAATTAATGGCTAGCAACCTAAAAAAAGCTGAGAGTTTAGAAAGGAAGGCAAAAAGATTAGAAAAAGAGAGTGGCAGATATTTAATCGGCCCTACACAAGGAGAAGTTG
>JAFCEY010000036.1 GCA_017608945.1 Candidatus Pacearchaeota archaeon
CTTTTCCTCTGTTCATAAGCCTCTTTAATTGGCATTCATAAATATCTTTATCAGAAAAAATCGCAGCATACATTAACGCATCTCCTTCAAACCTCACCTCTTTTCCATCTTTTTTAACATAATTCGGACCCACTTTTATGTCACAACCAATATCACTGAAACAAACTTTTATGCTTTCTTTAGGACAATTTTCAATTGAATCATTAGTTAAAAGATTTTCCTGATTTAATTCTGATAATTCTTCTTGAACTTTAGGAGGAGCATCAACAAAACAATATCTCTTTGATTCAGGAATTAAGAAAATTAAGTCAGCCACTTTAAAAGGAAACTCAAAAGGCTTGGAAAAAATATAAAATTTTTTTCCTTCTTCAATGCTTCCTGAAAAAATATATTTATTCTCATATGAGGATTCTTTTGTTGTATCTGACCATTTACCAAAACTTTTTTCTGATATCTTGATTTTTTGTTCTCCAAAAAAGCTTTCATTTTCACAAATATTATAGATTCTTGTTTCTGTAGGTAAAGTAAATGTTACAACCTTTCCTGTTTCAAATCCTATTTCAAGAGGATTCAATAATGCTTCAATTTCTTTTCCTGTTTCTGTGCTTGTTTTATATTGTCCTAGTCGAATAGTTTTTGTTGAACCATATATAGCAAGGAATAAAATAAAAATTCCGACGATAATAGCAAATAACCATCCAAAGGATATTTCCAAACCTCTTTTTTTCATCTTTTTTAGGTATTTATTTCAGTAGTGAAATTTTTAATTTCTATCTGAGAAGCTCTGTTTTCCAAAATTTTTTTATTTTTTTTCACATTAAATTATTCTATTTTCTTTATTGTAACAAGTGACTCTCCAAAATTTTTCACGAGCCTCATTTTTATTTTTCCATTTTCGTTTTTTATACAAAAAGGGTTTTCATCTTTAATTATTTCATTAATGTCAATATTTTCAATTTTTTCTTCTCTTATAATTCTCTCAGATCTGAAATAAAGATTATACCCTCCTTCTTCCTCATCTTCTCTATCAGTAAAACAAACTGCTTCTATTTTTTTTGGCAAGAAATATTCTTCTTTTTGTGAAGCTTGAGCACTTTTCCAAATTTTATCAACATCTGATTGCAAGTCATTAAAAAATTTTTCAATTTTTATTGTTTCCTGAAAAGAAAGAAATTTTCTAATAGCATAAAATGAAACTACAAGGAAAATTATTATCAAAAAAATTGAGAAAATCATTCCAAAAGATAATTGCATTTGCGAGCGTTTGCACGGGGCAAAATTTTTTAAATAATCACGAGTGCAAGCGCGAGTTTTATGAGCTCCTCTTTTATTATGCATTCCTTTTTTATTCATTATTTAAATAAAAAATTCATACTTATAAACTTTTTTCAAATCTTTAAGAAATGTCAACTATTTTTCCTTCAGTAATCTTTAATAATTTTTTAGGATTTATTTTAAAAACAGAATTTGATGTTCCTGCAGCTGCCCAAATTTCCTTGTATTTGAACAAATCTTTATCAATAAAAGTTTGTATTTTTTTAATATGTCCAAAAGGAGCTACTCCACCAATGCCAAATCCAGTTTCTTTTTTCACAAATTCAGCATTTGCCTTTTCAATTTTTTCCTTAACAATTTCTTCTATTTTCTTTTCATTTATTCTTTTAGAACCAGATGCAATAACTAAATAAGGGTTGTTTGTTTTTACACCCCTGAAAATTATTGATTTTGCAATTTGGCTGATATTACACCCAATAACTTTAGCAGCGTCAGAAGAAGTTTTTGTTGAATTTGGAAATTCTTTAATATTTATTGAGAGATTAAATTTATTCAAAATCTCTTGAATTTTTCGTGTGTTTGTTATCATTTAAATTGCAATTTTTTAATTATATTTAGGAAAATAACTTAAATTTTTTATGATCTCTTTAAGAGAAAGCATTTTTGTAAATGTGTAATAATTTAATCCACCAAGAATACCTCCTACTTATTTCATAATTTATTTTTATTTAAAATTAAGCTTGTGGCCTTACAATTATGCTACATTTATCAGGATGAGGCATATTTTCATACACATCTTTACATTTTATATAAAAGTTTCTATCTGTTTGCCAATCTGTATAATGAATTTTTTCATTTGTAGAACCCATTTTTATTCCATCTTCAAAATTGTATTTGCGATTAACAACG
>JAFCEY010000018.1 GCA_017608945.1 Candidatus Pacearchaeota archaeon
AAGATAAAACATATTCGTGGTGTAAATAGAAATGATAAGATGAAAAATGCTCAAAAGAGGAAAATTCAGATGCTTTGAGGTTTTTAAATTCTTTTTCTTAATTGTATCTTTGGTTATATTGTTATTGTTTGTCTCTGTAAGTGCCTCACAAACAAATAGCTCTGCTTATGGAATGGATATTGAAGTTTCCACTGGCGGTGGAGGTATTAGTTCCAGTAATTATAAAACAGATATTATTTCAGGCACAATAACAGGAAATACAAGTTCTTCTTCCTATGCACAATCCCTCGGATTTTTCTCTTGTATTCCTTACACTTGCTCTGATTTAGGATATGAATGCGGAACTTGGGATGATGGTTGTGGAGGAACTTTAAATTGTGGAACATGTCCTTCAGGATATGTTTGTACTTCAGGAAATTGTGTGGCTGAAGCAGTCACTGCTCCATCAGCAGGCGGAGGAGCTGCAGCAGAAGTAATAACAGGACCTAATTTTACTCTCAGCAAAGATTTAATTCATATTACAATAAAACAAGGTGAAAGTAAAAGAGAAATTATAGAAATAAAAAATACAGGAAGCAGCATTTTAAACATAAGTTTAAATTTAGAAGGCATTGAAAAATTCATGGCAGTAAGTGAAAAATCTTTTTCTTTATCATCACAAGAAACTAAGAGCATTTTCGTTGATATTTTTGCAAAAGAAGAAGAAATTCCTGAAGCATATACAGGAAGAATAATAATAACAGGAAATAACATAAAAAAAATAATTAATGTTATTATAGAAGTAAAAGAAAGAAAGCCTTTATTTGACGTAATAATTGATGTTCTCTCTAAAGAAGTTTTAGCAGGAAAAGATGTAAAGGCAAAATTAAAAGTCTTAAATCTTGGAGATTTAAGAAATATAGACATTAAAATATATTATTCTATCCAAGATTTTGATGAAAACATTCTTGCTTTTAAAGAAGAAAGTATTGCAATTAATGAAGAACTTAAAGTAACAAGAACTTTAAAAGTTCCTCAAGGAACTCCTGTCGGGGATTATGTTTTTTATTTTAAAGCTTCATACTTGAATATAAGTGCATCATCAACAGAAACTTTTGAGGTAGTTGAACGAGAGGCTCCTTCCCTGTTTCTAATCCTTTTAATCTTTGGTATAATTTTAATGATAGTTATACTTATTTTTATATTTATAATTTTTAAGAGATTTCTTAAGCATATAAATAAAAAAAGAGAGATTAAAGAGATTAAAATTAAGGAAAAACCACAAGAGAAAGTAAAAATAGAACCTAAGAAAGGAAGTGAAGGTGAGGTTCAAGAGAAAAAAGAACCTGAAGTAATAAAATTGATAAGACCGAAGATAACTACCAAGGAAATAAAAGAAAAGAAAAAACCAAAGAATAAAGTAAAAAGGACAATAAATAAATCTGTAAAAGAAGAAAAAAGAATTTTAAAAAAAGAAAAGAAAGTTAAAAGAAAATTGCTCAAGAAGATTAAGAAGGCAATAAAAAAGAAAAAAAGAAAACAGAAGATAGATGATTTAAAAAGAGCAATAGAAAAAAAGAAGAAAAATTTAGAATACAAGAAAAAAGTCAAGAAAGAAATTAGAAAATCTAAGAGAAGAAAAAAACCTCTTTATAGGTTGGAAGAGATTAGAAGAAAAGGATATGAAAATCTATTAAAAAAAATAGTTGCTATGAAAAAAAAGAAAAATCCACAAGAGTATAATCCACATTTGGCTTCAAAGATTGAAAGCCTGAAAGAGCAAATTAGGAAAAAGGGGATAAAGTGAAAATATAATATTCTTCAAAATTTTATTTTTTCTTATGATATCCCCTAAATTTGGACTAAATTTTTATTTAGAAGGATTTAATTCCTAAAAAATTAATTAACTCTTTAGCATTTCTTACTGCATAAGCATTTGCATCATTATTAAAATATGCATAAATTTTTTTGCATTTTAAATTTTCTCCAATTTTCCACAATTTCTAAAACTTGCTCATCAGAGAGGTCATGCCAGTTTCTATAAACTTGAGCAACAGCTTGAAAAAATTCTGGCTTTTCCAAAACAATTAGTTTATCAACCATTTTTTCTATTTCCTTTGCAACATTTTCTCCTGAAACAGGCACTGCAACAATAATTTTTTTAGCTTTTCTTTTTTTACATAACATTATTGAAACAATCATAGTGCTTCCCATAGCCAATCCATCGTCAATTAATATTACAGTTCTTCCAGAAATTTTTGGCAATTCTTTTCCTTGCCTTAAAATTTTTAGCCTCCTTTTAATTTCTTGTTTCTGCTCTTTTATGATTTTCTTAATTTCTGATTTTGAAAGAAATTTTTCAGTATCAGGAAAAATGAAAATACTTCCATCTTCAGCAATTGCACCAAATCCCGCTTCTGGATTGTCAGGATAAGGGAGTTTTCTTGAAATAAGCAAAGAAAAGTCATTAAGAGCCACATTCAAATGCTTGGCAACTTCGTAACCAACAGCTGCACCTCCTTTGGGAATGGCTAAAATTAATGGTTTTTTACCTTTATATTTCTCTAGTTTCACAGCCAGTTTTTTTCCAGCATCTTCTCTATCTTTAAACATTTTATAATTTAAATTCAATTAAATATTAATTTTCATTCCATCATAAGCAAATATAATTTCAGGATGTTGGCTTTTGAAAATTTTTTCTTTCTCGATAGTTTCTTTTCCTAGATGTGTGAAAATTATTTGGCTGTTCTTTATACCTGCTTTCTTACACCAATTTATCTGAGTTATTATTCTTGCATGACCAAAAAATTTAATTTTTTTGCCTATAATTTTTCTTCTAACAAGGTTTGCTTTTATTGATGAGCCATCACCAATATAATAATCCACATTTTTTAGTATTTTATTTTTATTAACTATATCAACTAAATCAGGATTGTAAATTATAATTTTTTTGTTTACATAAATTTTAAATCCTATTGTAGGACATTTTATAGAATGCAAAACTTTATAAGGAAGAATTTTAAAGGGTCCAATTTTAAATTTTTTTCCTGGTTTAATAATGTGAAAATTTTCAGGTTTGAACTTTCCATATTCTAAAGTTTCTTTTGTTAAATAAACTGGAATATCTGTAGTAAGGTTTTTAATTGTCCAAATATAATGGTCAGGATGAGCGTGGGTAATTAAAAGAGCATTAGGTTTCATTTTCTTTAAATCTTGTTTATGAGTTTCTCCATAATCAATTAATAGTTTAAATTTCCTGTATTCTAATAAAAGAGAAGAATGATATTTGTGTTTTTTTGTAAATTCTTCAATTTCTCCTTTTGTCCCAAGAAATTTTAAATTTATCATTTATTTTAATTTTTATTTTTTACTTCAATGTTGCTCGCTGGAATGCAAGGTGTGTTCTATTTTATTCATCATCTTATTCAGGACTTTATGAAGAGTTTTTGCTAAAGTCCAATCAAATGCCTTTGTCTGGAATATATTTCCAGGAGCTACAACATCAACATCAATACTATATTTTATTCTCCCATTTTTATCATATTTTTTAACATAAGCCCTTAAGGAAGTTATATTTTTTATCTGTCTTTGAATTTTTGGATAATATTCATTAAGCAGTTTATTTGCTATTTTTCTTTCCTCATCATCTAAAAGTTCGATTCCATTAATTTCTATTGGTTCCATCTTTTTGTAGCTTCCTTTTCAATTTTTGATTTAATCTATTAATTTTCTCAAGGTTTTGAAATCCTTTTCAAATTTTTTTCTTATCTTTGGAAATCTCATTGCTGCAGCAGGATGATAAGTTTTAATATATTTGGTTTCAACTTTTATATTTTTTATCTGAGGAGTTTTCCAAGCTACCTCTCCCATTAAAACAATGACTCTTGGCTTTATAAGATTAATTTGTTTAATTAAAAATGGCATAAAAAATTCAATTTCTTTTTTTGTCGGCTTTCTGTTTCTTGGAGTTTTGCATTTAACAACAGAAGTTATGTAAGTTTCCCTTCTTTCAATTCCATATTTTTTCAAAATTTTGTCAAGAAATTTCCCTGCTTTTCCTACAAAAGGCTTTCCGAGTTTGTCTTCTTCTTTGCCAGGATTTTGTCCTATTAACATAATTTCTGCATTTTGGTTTCCTTCACCGACAATAACTCTACAAGTTTTACAAAGAGGATGTTTCTTACAGCTTTTTATTATCTCCTCATTTAGTTGTTCAAACTTTATCTGCCTCATTTTGACAAAATTTATAAGTAAATTTAATCTTTAAAACTTATGATTAACATTAAAAGAGGAATTTTGTACTCAAGCGGACAACTCGATTGCCTCTCTTATTATAAAAAAGTTTTTTCAATATTAAAGAATTTTCTAGGAGATAGAGAAATTGCAACAAAAATATACATAGGAAAAAATATTCCTTATATTATTAAAAGAGGTTCAAAAGATGAACCATTATTTATTAATGAATTAAAAATCAGAGATAAATTTATAGAATTAAGAAAAGCTGAAAACTTAGAAGATGCTAGAAATCAATTAAACAAAACTGAAGAAAAAATCTGGCATTATTTTGTTCCGAGGAAAATAACAGAAATGCACTATGCATGTAATCATGAAGAAGGAAAGATTATTGACAGAATTTTTATTGATATTGACAGAGGAAGGAAATATTCAGCAGAAGATTCAAGAAAAGTTGCTTTAGAATTAATCAATTGCATTAAAACAGATAAAGAACTGAATAAAAATTTAAAATTTAAAACCTTGATTCTCTGGACAGGAAAAAGTTTTCATGTTTATTTAATGCTTAACAAAAAATTTCCTGTTTCTCTTTACAATGACTTTTTTTCTTGGAATAAAAATGGAAAAACATTCACAGAAAAATATGCCATGAAAATTTCAGAAAAAACAGGAATAAAAGTAGAAGCTCATCATGAAAAAGAAGCAAATAAAATTATCCTTGATACCTCAGCAACTCCTCCAGGAAAATTAGCAAGATGTCCTTTCTCTCTTCATGCTTCTATAAAAGGAGAAATTGACGGAATTTCTGTGCCTTTAAAGGAAAATGATTTAAAAAGAAAAAATATTATTAATGAATTGCTTTCATTAACTCCAGATAAAGTTATAAATAATCTTTCTAAATATTCTCTATGGTAATCAAAGTTAAAGTTAAACCAAATTCCAAAAACCAAGGAATTGAGAAAAAAAATGGTTTTTATATTATCAAATTGAAATCTTCTCCAGAGAATAATAAAGCAAATTTAGAATTACTTAAATTATTAAAAAAATATTTTAAAAAAGAAATTAAAATAAAATCTGGATTTGTCTCAAAAAACAAAATTATTGAAATTTTAGAATGAAATATGAATTTGCTCCGGACATACAAGAAAAAGCAGAAGAAATTTCTAGAATTTTTTTTCCTTACATAAAAATTGAAAATTTAAAATGTTTTAGAAGTTATGGTTCTTCATCCAGAAGAACAATTGCAAGATGTCACTCTTTAAGTAAAATATTACAAAAGGCTGTAAATGTAAAAGCATTTTATGCACTTGAATTTTTATCAGAGAGATTCGATAAACTTAGCTCTGACGAACAAATAAAAGTAATTATCCATGAATTAATGCACATCCCAAAAAGTTTTGGTGGAGGCTTTAAACACCATGATTTTGTTTGTTCAAAAAACATAAATAAATATTTTAAAGAATATAAAAAAAAGAAAAGTGAAAATCAGATTTAACAACAAAAACATTGAAATTAAAAAATTAAAAAAATTATCTTTTTTTGGAAAATTTAAAGGTTTAATGTTTTCACGAAGAGAAAATGCAAATGCGATGCTTTTTGAAATGAGAAAACCATGCAAAAGGGCTATTCATTCCTTGTTTGTATTTTTTCCTTTTTTGGCTGTTTGGCTTGATAATAAGAATATAGTTGAAATGAAAATAATCAAACCATTTACTTTTTATGCTTCTCCATCAAAAAAATTTTCTAGACTTATTGAAATCCCTATAAATAATAGATACAAGAAAATTATAGAACTTCCCTACCCAAAACCCCATCTGTTTTTATGATTACTTCTAAACTCATTCACTCATGAAATCTCTCGTCGGTGAATAGAAAGGTTTAAATATTCTTTCTTATTTAAAAGATAAAATTAAAAGGAGGTGAAATATGGGAAAAGTTATTGTAAGAAATGTTGTTAAAAGAAAACCAGGACACCTTTATTATGTAGACGGAAAAGGAAATGTTTGTGAAGCAAAGATGGCTAGAGGTGGAAAAAAGAAAAAAGCATCAAAATCAAAGAAAAAAAAGAAAAGAAGAAGATAAGCAAACTTTACTTTTAATTTATTTTTATTGATTAATTTATTAATTAATTTGATTTTTTTAGGAATGTCAAAGAGGAAGTTAGGTTTGATTAATTTTATATACTAATTCTAATTTTAGTTTTTATGAAAGCAATAATCTTAGCTGCTGGTTATGGAACAAGACTTTATCCTTTAACAACAGATAGACCAAAAACCTTGCTCGAAATTAAAGGAAAACCTTTGATTAATTATATAATTAAAAAAATTCCTAAAAATATAGACGAAATTTTTATTGTGACTAATGACACGTTCTATATGAATTTTGTTTGGTGGCTTAATAAACAAGATGAAAATGTAAAAAGAAGAGTGGAGATAATTAATGATGGGGCAACAACCAGCAAAACAAAATTGGGAGGAATAGGCGACTTAAATTTGGTAATTCAAGAAAAAAATATTTCAGATGACATACTTGTTATCTTAAGTGATAATTTTTTTACTTTTCTACTTGATGATTTTGTAGATTTTTTTAATAAAGTAAAGAAAACAACAATTGGTATTTTTGAAATTAAAGATAAAAAAAGAATAAAAAAATATGGTATTGTTGAAATAAATGAAGGCAGGGTTACTAGTTTTGAGGAAAAGCCGGAAAAACCAAAAACAAATTTAGTAAGCATAGGTGTTTATATCTTCTCTAAAGAAGATATAGAGAAAATCAAAGAGTATATGGAAACTGATTTAAGTAAAGAGGGTCCAGGATATCTTGTTAAATATTTTATTGAAAGGGGAGAAGTTTATGCTTATAAATTTGAAGGAGAATGGTTTGATATTGGAAATTTAGAGGAGTATGAAAAATTAAATGAAAGATAAAAAATATATTTTAGGAATAGAAAGCACTGCGCATACTTTTGGAGTAGGAATTGTAAAAAATGGTAAGATTTTAGCAAACACCAAGGAAAGTTACACAACAAATCATGGAGGAATTGTTCCATTAGAAGCTGCCAAATATCATCGGGAAAACAAAGATAAAATTTATTTTAGAGCTTTGAAGGAAGCAGGAATTGAGGAAAGAGATATTAACGCAATTGCTTTTTCTCAAGGTCCTGGTTTAGCTCCTTGCTTATTAGAGGGAATGAATTTTGTAAAATCCCTTGCTGTTAAATTAAAAAAACCAGTAATTCCAGTAAATCATTGTATAGCACATTTGGAGATTGGAAAAATTACTGGCTCAAAAGATCCTGTTATGCTTTATGTTTCTGGAGCTAATACACAAGTAATTGCTTATGCTTCAGGAAAATATAGAATTTTTGGAGAAACTCTTGACATAGGAGTAGGAAATTTTATTGATAGCTTTGCGAGGTTAACTGGAATTGGTTTTCCTGGAGGAGCAAAAATAGAAGAATTAGCAAAAAAATCAAAAAATTACATTGAATTGCCTTACACTGTCAAAGGGATGGACATAGCGTTGAGCGGAGTTTTGACAAATTTAAAACAGAAAATTGAAAAAATGAAATTGTCTAATTCACATTCGCAGATTGATAAAAAATTGTTAAGAAAAAAAGGTAAGTTATTAATCTCTAAACAAAAAACAGATTTTCCATTAACTAATTTTAAAAAACTTTCGAGCGAACGAAGTGAGCGAGACAATTATACATTAGCAGATTTAGCATTCAGCATGCAGGAAATAGTTTTTGCAATGTTGACTGAAATTGCAGAAAGAGCTTTAGCTCACACAGGAAAAAACGAATTGCTTTTAGGAGGAGGGGTTGCATGCAATTCAAGGCTTCAAGAAATGTGTAAAATCATGTGCAAAGAAAGAGGATGCAAATATTTTATTCCTCCAAATAATCTTTTAACTGACAACGGAACAATGATTGCTTTTTTAGGAGAAATTATGTTTAAGAAAGGAATTAAAATCTCACATACTCAGTTAGATAAATTAGACATAAAACCACGACAAAGAACAGATGATGTTGATGTTAAATGGAGATAAAAAAATAAAAAAAACTTTTATGATTTTATGAAAAAAGAGGGGAATTTAAAAAAATCAATATTTATTTTAACTTTTATATTAATCATAATTTCATTTTTATATTCTGTGAATGCTGTAGAAATTTCATCATGTGGAACTTTAAATACAGCAGATACTATTTATGTTTTAAATCAATCTGTTAATTCAACTGGAACTTGCTTTAGTATAACAGCAAATAATGTAACTCTTGATTGTCAAGGTTATGAAATAAATTACTCTACAGCAGGATCTTCTGGATATGGAATTAATGTCTCAGGATATGATATTATAGAAATAAAAAATTGTATAATTGAAGAAGCAAATTCTTCAAACTATCAATATGCTATTTATTTTAATAATGTTGATAATGGGACAATTCAAAATAATACAATCACTACTATAGGAAATTATGGGTATGCCATATATCTTCTTTCAAGTTCAAATTTAAGTATAAAAAACAATAATATTACAACAAATGAAGAGCATGGTAGAGGAATATATCTGGATTCAAATTCAAATTCTAACATAATAAATAATACTATTACGACTAATGCTTATTCAGCACAAGGGATATATCTTGCATCAAGTCCAGCAAATGTAATCAACAATATAATTACAACAAGAGCACAAAGCAGTTATGGAATAGCAGTTTATTCAGATAATTCTAATTTAACAAATAACAATATTACTACTTCTGGAAGAGACGCATTTGGAATTCGTTTAACAAGTAAGAATTTAAATTTAACAAATAATAATATAAATACAACTCAAGCAATGGGTTTAGTAATTGCTGAAACAAAAGAGTATTTATTATCTAATCATAGTATAGATGAAAGTAATAAAATAAATGGAAAGCCAATTAAATATTATTTTGGTATTTCTAATCAAATAATTGAAAATAATGATAGCTGGGGGGAACTTCTTGTTATAGCATCAAATAACATAACAATAAGAAACATAACTTTAACAGAAAGTGGAATTGAATTTCTTTTCACACACAATTCATCAATATATAATAGTTTAATAAATGTGTCTGGATATGGGATATATTCTTATTCAAATTCAAATTCTAGTTCTATAATAAATAATACTATTACGACTCATGGAACACAAGCATTTGCTTTATATCTTGCTTCTTATTCAAATTCTCCTGTTGTGATAAATAACACAGTAGTAACATATGGTAGCGGTGGATATACTCTTTATTTTAATAATGCAAATAATGGTACAATTCAAAATAATAATTTTACAACATATGATAGCAAATATAATCTACATTTTTTTTCTAGTTTAAGTTCAAATATCACAGGAAATACAATAACAACAAATGGAAGTGGAGCAGGTTATAGTGTTACTCTTTCAAAAAGTTCAAATTCAAATTTAATAAATAACACAATTATCACAGAAGGAGATACTGGACATGGATTGGGTATTTATTCAAATCCTTACTCAAACATAATAAATAATATAATTATAACAAATGGAAGTGATGGACGAGGAATTTATTTTGGTAGAAGTTCAAATTCAAGTTTAATTAATAATACAATCACAACTTATGGAAATAGTTCGCCTGGAGTTTATTTTTATGCAAATTCTGACTCAAATAATCTAACAAATAATAATATTACAACTTATGGAAATGATTCTTATGGATTATATCTTTGGAATGTAAGTTCTAATAAACCAGAATATAATTTAATTTATAACAATATTTTTAATACTACTCTTCATTATTATAATTCTACATCTCTAACTAATTATTTTAACACAACTCTCACTTCAGGAACAAATATTGTTGGAGGCCCTTATATTGGAGGAAACTTTTGGGCTTATCCTAATGGAACAGGATTTAGTGAAACATGCACTGATTCAGAC
>JAFCEY010000037.1 GCA_017608945.1 Candidatus Pacearchaeota archaeon
GACTAAAATAGCATCAAACTTTTTTTGGCTTGCATCTTTCATCATTTCCTTGAATACTGGTCTCTGGCTTTCTTTTCCTGAAATTGTTTCTGTATATTCTTTATAAATTTCCCAACCTTGCTTATTGCAATAATCCCTCAACTGCTCTAATTGATTTTCATATTCCTGTTGTGTTGTGCTTACTCTTGCATAAATAGCTACTTTCATTTTGTAAAGTTGAAAGTTTTATTTTGTAATAATTGTTTTGAATATTCATTTAGGGTTGCTATTGGAAATACAAATTTTGTTAAAAACCAATAAATAACAACGAGTAAAATAGCAACAAAAATAACAAAAAGTAAAAAATAAATAAATCTTTTCCACTTATCAGGATGCTCTTTTATGTAAGCTCTAATTTCTCCTAATTCCTTTAATCTTTCTTTTCTTTCTGATTTTTTAATTAATCCTAAAATCAAAATTGCTGGAGTTGCTATAAAGATATAAAAAAGATACTTAAAACATCTCCAAGCTTGTGTCCCTACCGCTCCAATAATTGAAATTATGCCAAGACCTGCTAATAAAGCTATTATTAATCCGTGTTGTTTTGTTAATTCTAAAATCAATTCTGAAAATTTATTTGCAAGTTCAATTATTGCTATAAACAATAACTTCAGCTGCTCCTAAAGCTGTTTGAGAAGTTGTAATTCTGACATCATAAACATTAGGATATTTTTTATATAACTCATATAAAGCTCCTTCAACCGCCTCTGCTATCATATTTTCATAAGAAGACAGTCTCATTCCTATTAAATTCTTAAACCATTGAAAAAAATCTGCAAATAAATGCTTGGTTGTAACTCTAACTGCAAAAACTGTTCTTTCTTTATATTCTTGAGTCATTTTAGCTTAAAACAAATTGCTTCAGTTTTATTCATACAAAGCTTACAGGGATCATAAGCGAGTAACTTAACTGCTTTTATTTCTTTAATTAAAATAAATAAAATTACAACTAATAAAATTACAAGCAAAATTCTGCATACATCTAAGACTAATTGAACTTCTTTTTTTTGCCATAATTCGTAGATGTTCATTTTTTTACTCTCTTATCACTTTACATGAATCGTGAGTATCAACACAACAAAATGTATTATAATCTGTTTTTACTATTTTTCCAAAATGCATATATTCAAAAGTTCCATCTTCATAAACATTTCCACAAAAACATCTGCTTTTGTTCTCGTCATAATATTTACATATATAATCAACAGTAAAAGAAATCTGCTGTTGTTGTAAAAGGACATAAATACAAAAGGAAGTTAATCCAATTATAATTCCGATTATAGTTATTATTTTCCAATCTATTTTACCTATCTTCCTTTCCTTTATTATCTTTACTACTTTTTCAATAATATTTTCTATTCTCTCACTTATAAATTCTTCCGACCAATAAGTTTTTCTCCAATCTATTCTGATAAGCAAACAGACAATACTCATAACTATAAATGAAAGTGCATCTCTGAAATTTTTAAAAATTAAAAATATAATTCCATCTAAGAAAAATCCAAAAGATGCCATAAACATAAACGGAGATACTTGGTCATTCATCTTTTCCTTGTTTCTAATCTATTTTAATTACTTTCTTTTTTTTATTTCAAGCAGGAATTAATCCTCTTTCCTTCGCCTTCCTCATTATACTTATCACCATATCACTCATTTTTTCTTTCCACTTGTTCTCTATTACTTTAACTTTTCCTTTTATTAAATCAACTAAGCAATTCCTGTGATAAAATCCTATTCCATATTTCTTGTTTCCTTCATAATCAATTATGACTGCCCAAATATCTGTTTCTGTATCTATTTCCTTATTGCAGATTTTACATATTTCCTTCCTGTAGTGTTGAAATTTTTTCTCTCGTTTTTTCATATTCCTTCCTTATTTTATTTAATATTCAAAAAAATAAAAGCTACTCCAACTCCGATAGCCATTTTTATTGACTTAACTACAGCTGAAAAAACTGCTAACCCTATAAATTGCAACCATAACCAAAATAGTAGATTATCCCACCATACTGCTTTTAATTGCAACTCAATTCTTTCTAATATATCTAATATTTCTTTAGGTTTCATTTGAATTTACACCGAAGATTTTCTTATGATATTTATTACTTTTCCTCCATTAACTGTTCTAATCTTTCTTCTAAGTCTTCTAACTTTTCTCTTATCTCTTTTTCAGTTTTCATTTTCTAAAATTATTCTTCTAACTCTTCCCTTATCACCGAGTAAAATTATTTCTTTTATTTTTTCAACTCTTTCAAAACTTTCTATTGCTTCTCCTTTTAGTTCTATTTCTTCAGTTTCCATTTTTCTTTTTGTAGTCAAAAAATAAAGTTAAAATATCGTGGATGAATGGCGGCAATATTAAAATTGCTATTAAAATTCCTAAGTTATACTCTTTTGTTAAACCAAATGTCTGTAAAAATACTGTAACTCCAGCATATATACTCCACCAAAAAACAATTTTATCTATTCTTTTCATTTTCATTTTCCTCCTTTCAATCTCCAGACAATGTGGTTTTTTCCAGCCTTTTTCAATCCATACTTCTCTGCTTCTTTTGGTTCAATTACTACTCTTTCTACAATTCCTTCTTTAGCTAACCTAACG
>JAFCEY010000019.1 GCA_017608945.1 Candidatus Pacearchaeota archaeon
GAATACCATATTTTTCATTTAAATCTTCATGAATCTTAAAAAGAGGATATCTTCCATTTAACCATAATGATTCATCATTCAGGTTTTTCGTCACATTAAATTGTTTATCAACTCTTGAAACACATGAGGAAAGTTTATTTTTATCAATTCCTGCTTTATTCAAACATCCCTCACCATCTCCATCCTCTAAGAAGCATTTAAGATAATTTAGATATTTGTCTTTCTGTTCTTCTTGTATGCAATACTGATTTAATTGTTCTTCCACCTCACCATAAGAAGGATGCATAGCATAATACACAAACCTAATATGGAAATCAATTTTATTTCCCAAAAGTTCCACTACCGGGATAATTCCTTTTTCAGCTTGAGTTCCATAAAGACAATGACTCATCACAAACAATTCAACTTTAGGCTTGTCTGATTTTGGAATTTCTGTAGTTGTTTGAGAATTTGACTCAAAAGAAGACAAAACAAGTTCATCCATCATTCCAATAAATTTTGCATCTTTTGTTAAATAATAAGGAATTGGGTATGGTTCCCCTTTATAATTGAAAGAAATTTCATATAATCCACTTTTAGAATGTACATCTGTTATTTCTATATCATCAACATCAGCCCCTTGAGCTCCTATGTAACTTAAAAATCTCTCTCCAGCTTCATTTGCTGTGACTTTTCCTGTAACTCCTCCAGAAAAATTGCTTATTAAAAGAATTATAATTAAAATTCCTAGAACAAGAGTTGAAAGAATCCAAGGATTTTCTCTTATTTTTTCTGTGAGATTAATTTTCTTTTTTTCTTTTTTTGGATTTTCCTCTTTATTCTCCTCAGTTTCCATTTTTAATATTATGAAAAGTTAGTTTAAAAAGTTTTGTTAGATACGAGGCATGAAATTATGTTAAAGATTCAAGAGCTGAATTTATCCTTTTTTTATATTCCTCAAATAATCTTATACCTGTAAGTTTACTAGAATCCTCAACCATCTTCGCTATTTTAGATAATGTCTTTTTTTCTTTGATTTTTATTTTTGTTTCAATGCTTTTATCTTTTTCATCAAATTCTATTATACCAAGTTCTCTCAAGTAATCAAGATCCTCATAAAGTCCGAGAGAATTTTCATAAAATGAAAGATGTTCTTTTCGCCAGAGAATATCAAAGAAAAAATTGTCAATCTCCTTAAACAATAATTCATCACATTTATTTTTCTCACAGTATTTTTCAAGGATATAAGCTGTATAGGTCCACATTTTAATTCCAAAAAATATGATTTTATATTTTTAAAAATATGTATCATTAATTAATATATACGAAATGATTAAAAATGTCATTAACTATTTTTTGTAATGAAAATAAATAGGAGGTTCCACGGTTTAATTAAAGAGGAAATAGAAAACTATGGAAGTTTCATATGCCTTATGACATTATAGTAGGAAGAAATCCTTCTGACAAGGAAATATTTGGAGATAGAGGACTTATTTTTTTAGGAAAAGGTTTTGTAAAAATGGGACAATACACTTCTCTAAGCAATAAAATTTTTATGGATGTTGCAAGAAGTCATGTGATTCTTGTGGCAGGAAAGAGAGGAAGTGGAAAATGTCTCCATGGAGATACTTTAATAACTTTAGAAGATGGCTCCCAAATACCAATAAAAGAATTAGAAAACAATAAGGAAAAGATTTTATCTTTAAATAATAAATTAAAAATTGAAACTAATGAAAAATCAGAATTTTTCTCGAGGGAGGTAAATAGATTACTAAAAATAAGATTAAGGAGTGGTAAGGAGATAAAATTAACTCCAGAACATCCATTATTAACTATCAGGGGATGGAAACCTGCCCAAGAATTAATGGTAGGAAGCAGGATAGCAACACCAAGGGTTATCCCTGCTTTTGGAAATAAGGAAATGCCTGAACATGAAATAAAACTTCTTGCTTATTTGATTGCAGAGGGGCATACTAAATCAGTAGTTCTATTTTCAAATTCAGATGGTAAGATAATAAAAGATTTTAAAGAAGCGTTATACAAATTTGATAATTCATTGAAATTAATAAAAGAAAAAGAAAATCATTACAGAATTTCCTCTCCTAAGTGGAAGAATAAGGTTTTAGAACACAATTGTGAAAGAAATAAGAAAGGACATTTTTTAAAAGGAAACAAAAATAAATACGAAAAGAGAAGCATAAGAAAACTCTTAGAGAGAGAAGGATTATTTGGATTATTATCAACCAAAAAATATCTATCTAATAATATAATGCAGTTAAAAAAAGAAAATTTAGCTTTATTTTTAAACAGGCTATTTAGTTGTGATGGAAGCATCTATTGTAAAAAAACACAATCTGGAAAAACATGGCAAATTTCTTATTGTTCTTCCTCTGAAAAAATGATTAGACAAATTCAAAGTTTATTATTGAGATTTGGAATATTATCAAGATTGAGAGATAGAATAATAAGATTTAATAATAAAGAATTCAAATCTTATGAACTTATCTTAAACGCAGAAAATGTAGTAAAGTTTATAGAGGAAATTGGATTCTTTGGGGAAAAATCTAGGAGGGAATTTGAGGCAAAGCAGCATATTCTCTCTACAAAAAGAGATACAAATATAGACACTATCCCAAAAGAAATTTGGGAAACATTCAAACCGAAAAATTGGGCAGAAATTGGTAGGACATTTCATTACAAATATGCTAAGGCGATGAGAGAAAGCGTAGATTACAGCCCATCAAGACAAAAATTATTAAGATTGTCAGAGATAGAACAGAATAATCCCTTTTTATTATTAGCAAAATCAGACATTTTTTGGGACGAAATAATCTCAATGGAGATTATAGAAGATAATTTTAAAGTCTATGATATCTGTGTTCCAGAAAATCATAATTTTATAGCTAATGATATAATAGTTCATAATTCTTACACACTAGGCGTAATAGCAGAAGAGCTTTCTAATCTTCCAAAAGAGGTAAGTCAGAATATTGCTTCTTTAATTTTTGATACTATGGGAATTTTTTGGACAATGAAATATTCAAATGAAAAAGACAGAGAATTGCTTCATAATTGGCAATTAAAATCAAAAAGTCTTCCAACAAGAATTTTTGTTCCTTTTGGACATTATGATAGTTACAGAGAAAGAGGAATTCCTGTTGACGAGAGATTTGCTTTAGATGTTGCTGAGCTGAGCCCTGAAGATTGGATTATAACTTTTGGCTTAGATATGATGCATCCTGTTTCAGTTTTAATTGAAAGAATTATAACTGGCTTAAAAGAACAAGGAGAGTTTAATATTAAAGATATTATTTCTGGCCTTGATTCTGATGAAAAAGCATCACAGGAAATTAAAAATGCTGCTATTGCATTATTTGAAGCTGCTGATACTTGGGGGGTTTTCGCGAAGAGAAGTGAAGAAGCGGCAAAAGTAAAAGACCTAATCTCTGCAGGAGAAACCACAATCTTGGATTTAAGTGTTTATAATTCAATAGGAGCTTTTAATGTTAGAGCATTAATAATAAGTTTAGTTTCAAGGAAAATTTTTAATCAAAGAATGAGTGCAAGAAAAAAAGAAGAAATAAAAGCAGTTACACAAAGTTTGAGTTTTTCTTATGAAGGAAAAAAAGAAGAGCCTTTAGTTTGGATGTTTATTGATGAAGCTCATGAATTCTTACCTTTAGGAAAAAAAACACCAGCAACAGATGCTTTAATTCAATTGCTTCGAGAAGGAAGACAGCCCGGAATTTCCCTTGTTCTTGCCACACAACAGCCAGGACAAATCCATAGAGATGTTATGACTCAATCAGATATAGTGATAAGCCACAGAGTTACAGCAAAACCCGATGTAGAGGCATTAAATTATATTATGCAAAGTTATATTCTTGAAAGCATAAAAAGATATATGGATGAACTCCCGAGTTTAAAAGGAAGCGCAATAATTCTTGATGACAATTCTGAAAGGATTTATTCTATGAGAGTTAGGCCGAGGTTTACGTGGCATGGGGGGGAATCACCATCATCTATAAAAGCAGAAAAAAAATTATAAATGAAACTTTGTGGAATATTAAAGCAAGGGAGAGCTCAGGTAGTTTTTCTTAGCAAGGAAATTTTAAAACAGATGCCAAAAAAATTAAAAGAAAAATATAATGAAGGAGATAGCCTTGTTTTATGTGAACTTGAAAAAGGAAAATGCCCTTATGATAATCAGGAAAGAGGAATAGAAGTTTCATATATGGATGAAGATGATATATACTCTATATGTAGAACAAAAGGTTTGATTAATGATAAAATCATTTCAATTTTTTGAAATCAGCTTCAATTTTATCTAAGTCTTTAATTATAAAAGAAATGGCATCTTTTATCGCTTTTTTTGCTGTTTGGTTTTTTGTTTTAACTAAAAGAACAGGTTTTCTTGTAGGGTGTTCGCGTTTCCATGCAACAAAATCAACATTTTTATTTTTATTTAGACAAATTCTTAAAATTTCTGCTAAGGTTATATTTTCTAATTCTAATTTTATTTCATTTTTAGAATCTTTGAGTATTTTAATCTCCATAGAAGAAAATTATTAGTTTAGTTTATAAATTTAATGATTTAGCGAGCTGTAAAGTCTTGAATTTCTTCGTTGTCGGAATTTTGTATTTTTTCTTCATTTATGACTTCTTCTTTCTTATTTTTGAATAGTCTTCTAAAAAAATTATTTTTCTTTTTTTTAATTTCTCTTAAATCCCCAATTGTGATATTTTCTAAATCTAGAGAAGAAAAATCTATTTCCTCTATTCCTTTTTCTTTTTCAATTGTTTCTTTTATTTCTTGATTTTTTTTCATATCTTCATTTTCTTTTTTCATCAAATTTACTCCAAAATATTTTTCTATCTTTGTTATAAGTTTTCTCCACTCTTTTGGAAGCATTCCTCTTTCTATCATTTTTATTGATTCTTCTGGTTCTAAAATTGCATCAGCAAGTTGTCTCTGAGTTAATTTTCTTTTCCTTCTTAATAACATAATAATCCAATGAAAATTTTTTATCAAATTTTTATTTTCAATTGCTGGTTTGAAATTTTCTCTGAAATTTTTATCAATAAGGGCCCTTAAGCTGCTATCTTGTTCATTTACTTTTTCTCTTTTATTTAAATTAATTCCAGAAATCCTAGTGAGGATTTCAGAAACGTTTTGTTCCTTGAGATTTAATTCTTTTTTTTTAATTAGAGGATATCTCCCTTTTTCTTTTTTAAGACAATTTTTACAAATTTTTTTAATCCCTTTTTCAGAAATAACGTCATATAGAATTGTTTTGTTTTCCGAAGCTTTGCAAATAAAACATTCAGCCATAAAAAACAAAAATAAAGAGGATTTTTTAAGATTTCTATAGTATAAATCAATCATAAAATTTATTAATTTCTTCAATGTTACCTAATTCTTTAACAACATCCCTGTTGTTAATAATCAAAACTGGAAATTCAGAAATATTAAATTTCTCTAATAATAAATTTAAAGAAGTTAAATTACTGTCTGCCGCGATTGGAATTAAAATAACTTCATTTCCTTTTTCTTGTTTAAAATCAAATAAAATTTTACTCCAAGTTTTTTGTTTTGCTTTTTGCACTAAATCTTCTGTTTCATATTCATAAAGATAAATTAATAAATGAAAATCTTCACATTTTTCCATTATTTTAATGGAATTAATCCATAATAGAGTTCTTGCAATATCATATTTTTTATGAGCAAGTTTAATGTTGTCACTTATTTTTCCTGCATCTTCATATTTTTCTAGGAGAGCTGCTTCTTTATAAATTCTATCTGCAAAATTAATATTATGAGATATTAATTCATCACAACTAATATTCTCAAATTCCATCAAGTTATTTAAAGCAAAAATGTCCATCAAGAAAATTTCAGATTCTGTATAATACTCATTTATCTTATTAACTCTTCCTGATTCAAGTGCAATTCCTAAGAAAATTCCTAAAACGAAAATAACTACAGTTAAAAGAATAGCTTCCCAAAATGCATTTTTCGGATTTCCTAATTTTACCATGAGTATCTTCCTTTAAAATATTTATAAATTGAGGCAGTTAATATGATTGGATAAGTTAATAAATAAACACTTAAATACACTAAAATGCTGAAGATGTTCTGCTTTTTAAATTCTTTTTCTTTTGAATATTTTAATGAAATTGCTGTGAAAAAGATACTTAAGATAAATATAGATAAGCCAAAAAAAGTTAAGACATTGATTGATAAATTTATATCTTTAAAAGTTAAAAGGGTTGCCTGTGCTTTCACTGAATAAAATGTTAAAAAATATCTGTACAAAATTTCTCTCGTAATTCTATAAGATAAAACTATTAATCCAAAAAGACCTATGAGCCAGGAAGAAATAAAAAATGGCAAAATGAAACTTCCTAGCATTCCTAATTTTAGGAAAGATTTTTTGTACTTGTTTATCGTTTGGATTCCTCCAATATTCCATCTTATTCTTTGATTGAACCAATCTTTAAAATTTTCAGGAACAGTGGTTAAAACTTCTGAGTTAATAGACATCTGAACTTTGTAGCCTTCTGCAATTATACGCCATGTTATCTCAATATCTTCTGTTAAGTTATTTTCATCAAATCCTTTAATTTTATTAAATATCTCTCTTCTGTAAATTGCCAAAGGTCCTGGAGTCACATAAATTGCATCAACAAATCCCAAAAGTTTTCTTGTAAAAGCTATAATTTTATATTCTATGGATTGGAGTTTTTCCATAAATTTTTCTTTTTTTTCGACGAGAATTTTTGGAGTTACCCCTGCAGTTTTTTTATCATTAAAAAAACCAATCATTTTTTTAATCGCATCTTTTTCAGGGTAAGAATCTGCATCGACAAATCCTATTAATTCAGTGTCAACAAATCTAGCTCCATAGTTCTTCGCTCCACTTGCTTTTCCTGTATTTTTTGGTGTTTTTACTAAAATAACTTTTGGGTTTTTTTCTGCGAATTTTTTTATTATGTTGCCAGAGTTGTCAGTACTGCAGTCATCAACAACTATTATTTTTTTTAATCCTTTATAATCAGAATTTAAAACTGATTGAATTGTTCTTTTAATTGTTTTTTCTTTATTATAGCACGGGATTACAATGCTTAATGAATATTCTTTTTTCGGCTTTGGAAGAAAGAAAATTTTTTTTCTGTTTGGGATGTAAACTAAAATAAAGAAAAAAAGAAAATAAAATGCAATAAATGAATAACTTAGATAGATTATTGTTAGAATTTCCATTTTATTTTTCCTTAGAGAGATTAAAGTAATTATAAAAATCTTCTGATAACGTTAAAAGGTAAGTGTGGCCAAGTTTCTTTTTTTTAACTAAGCCAAGGTCAACAAATTTTTTTATATTGTCATAAGCTTTATTGCCCCGAATTTTTATAACTGCACTTTGCTTAATTGGTTGTTTATAGGCTATAATTGCTAAGGTTTCTTGTTCTGCTTTAGTGAATTCTGAATCTCCTCCAGCTAATTTTTTAACTATATTAAAATATTCTTGTTTTACGTCCATTTTCCAATTTCCATTTTTTTCAATAATTTCTATTGCTGAATCTTCTTTATTGTATTTTTCTTTTAATTTCTCTATGAGTTCTTGAATGATTATTGGATTTAAGTCACTTAAACTAACAAGTTCAGACATTGTTAAATATCTTCCAGAAATGAAAAAAATTGCTTCTAGTTTTTTCAGATATTCTTTTTCTCTTTCTTTGTCAATTTCATCAAGAGTTTTTGCAGATATTGTCATAAAATAAGAAGATAATTGATATTTAAAAGAGTTATTAATGTATAATCCCTTAAAGAGGAAATGAAAAATTTGTTAAAATTAATAAAATCAACTCTTATTGGTTTAAGTTTAGCAGGAATAGTCTCTGGTTTTACTCCTTCTCCTACCTCTGCAGAGGAAATTGTGATAAATTCAATTAAAGAAAATAAAAAGATAGAATATTCTACTTCAAATAAAAACCAAAAAAAGAATAAACCAACTTTTTTTGGTTTTGGAACTTATAATTTAGGGACGGTTACTTATTTGCCATGCGAGCCTCTTGAAGGTCCATACCAACCAGGAGGAGCACATATTGTTCCTTCTCAACCTTATGACCTCGCTTATAGTTTTGGTATAGGAATGGATTATAAGTTATTGCCAAGTTTTGCACTTTTTATTGATGGAGGATTTAGTTCTTGGAAAAAGCTTATAGCAGAAAAAAATGGTTATAGTGCTGGAGCATGGATTTGGGAGCAAAGTGGTTATGAAGATGCAAGAATAGGGCCTTTTCCTATGGACACTTATTATTATATGGATGCAACAAGTTTAAGAGCAGGAGCAAGATATATTCCATCAAAAGGAAAAATTGAACCATGGATTGGAGTAGGATATGGAGTTTATGCTTGGCAAGCAACAATAGGAAATAGAAAAGAAGAAAAAAAATATGGTCAAAACTCGGGTCTTGTTGGAGGATTAACTTTTTTAGGAGGGGTTGATTTGAATTTTAAAGATTTTATTTTTAGAATATTTGGCGAAGCTGCTTCTCCTGTGGCAAATCCAAAAATAGAAAATCTTTTTCAAAAAGGATGGACTTTTGAGAATACTGGAGGAGAGCATATTTTAGGACCTTATAGATTTGGAATTGCAATAGGTGTAAAATAATCAAACCTCAAATCTTAAAATTGCTCCTACGCCTCCAAGATTTTTGAATTGAATGCCTTCTTCAGTATCTGTAGAAATAATCTCAATTTTAGCTCCTGTAGCTTCTGCCATTTCTTTCAAATGTTTTATTGTGTGTTTGTCAAGACTTTTAGATAAAAGTAAAATGTCAACTGCACCGTATTTTAATGCTTTTTCAGTTTCTCTTTTTTTTAAGGCTGTTAAATGTGGTTTTTCTCCCAAAGTTTCAAAAAACTTTTCAAGAATTTTTTTTTCGTGAATTATTTCTTGATCTGCAAGAATATCTTGTGCTTTAATTACAAGTTCTTTTAAGCCAGATTCATCGCTTCCTCCTATATCGATTCTTCCAATAACCTTATCTTTTAATTTAGTAACAAGGTAATCTCCATCTAAAAATTCATCTTTTGTAGGAACTGGTCCTCCAACCAAAATTCCTTTTAATTTTGGCATATCATAAAAAATTTTCTTCATTTCTTCCGCAATCCTTTTGTAAAATTCTTTTGTTAAACCCTCGGTTATTCTGTGAAATCTTTGAGATGATTGCCCACCCGCCCTTATTTTACTTGGAACTCCAGAAGTTAATTTCTGCAAAACTATAATTCTTTTTCCTTCCAATAAGCCAATAGCTGCTTCTTTTCTATCCATGACAAGCAAGCCAAAAACTTCCTCTACTTCCAACATTTCTTTTAAAGCGTTAAGAACAAATTCTTTGTCACATCTATACAATCTATTTTTTAATGGCAAGGGTGGCTCGATGCTCCAAAATTGTAAATCTTGTTGTCCTTCAATTTTGCTTACATTACCACAAAAAATTGCCAAGCCATTTTCAGGAGTTTTTTTTAATGGCTTTAAAAATCTTACAATTTTATCAAGAGCATCAATGACATTTTTTCTTGTTGTTGTGGATTTGATGTTTTTTGCAGTACTTTTCTCTGCCTCTAATTGCCTTGAAACAGAATTTATATCATAACCAGCAGGAATATAAACTGTAATAAGCTCAGTATGGCTACCTTTATGACTTTTCAATTCTTCCAAGGCTTCTTCAAGTTCTTCTTTAAAGCAAATATTTATTTATAAATATGAAGGTTTCATGAGATAAATTTAACATTAAAATTTCCTTCTTTAATATCAACGGCATTTGCAACAGCACGCAAATCAGGTAAAAAATCTTTCAATTTTTCAAAGTCTTTTTTCTCAAGAGTTAAAATTATTTTAGATTTCATTGATTTTTTGGCAAGTGATTTCTCTTTCCTAACTTTTGATATTATTCCTATTAATAAATCAAAAGTTTTTTTATCATCTTTTTTTTCTTTTATTTTAAAGGTTTTCGGCCATTTAGTTAAATGAATGCTTTTTATTTTTTCATTTTTCTTGTAATAGTTTTGATAAATGTATTCTGTTATAAACGGAGTAAAAGGGGCCAATAATTTTAGAATTGCGAGGAAAGAATTGTAAAGTGTATAATAAGCAGATTTTTTTTCTTCATCATTTCCATTATAAACTCTGGCTTTGACTAGTTCAAGATAATTGTCACAGAAAATATTCCAGAAAAAATTATCTACTTCAGATTTTGCTCTCCAATAATTATAAGAATCAAAATTTTTTGTAGCTTCTTTAATCAAATTATTCAATTGGTTTAAAAATAATCTATCTGTCTCATAAAGTTTTATTTTATATTCAGGGTCTTTAATATTTATAAAAATGAATTTTGCTGCATTTATAATCTTGGTTATGAATTTTTTTCCTGTAATAACATCTTTTTCTTGGTAATTGAAATCCTCTCCGAGTTTTGAAGAGGCAGCCCAATATCTCAGTGCATCTGCTCCATATTCTTCTATAACTTCCTGTGGTCTAATGATGTTTCCTTTGCTTTTAGACATTTTTTCTCCTTCAAGTTTTACAAAACCTGAAATGATAACATCTTTCCAAGGATTTTTTTTGAAATGTAGTCTTGATTTGAGTAGGGTGTTAAATAACCAAAAAGAAATTATGTCATGTGCTTGGGGCCTTAAGGACATTGGGAAAAGTTTTTTCTGGATTTCTTCATTGGCAAGTTGAACTGCAATTTGAGGAGTCATTGAAGATGTAAACCATGTGTTAAGAACATCTTTTTCTGGAATAAAATCTTTTGAGCCACATTTTGGACATTGAGAAATAGGAGGTTTGTTTTTTAGAGGATCAACTGGCAATTGTTCTTCTTTTGCGAGAATTACTTCATTGCAATTTTTACAATACCAAACAGGAAAAGGAACACCAAAGTGTCTTTGATTGCTTATAAGCCAGTCCCATTGCAAGCCTTTAACCCAATTATCATATCTGTGTCTTATGTATTTAGGAAACCAATTTAATTCTCCTCCCCATTTTAATAATTCTTTTTTTAAATCAAGATATTTCACAAACCATTGTTTGCTTTTAATAAATTCTATTTCTGTTTCACATCTCTCATGGACATTAACAAAATGTTTTATTGGCTTTTCTTTTAAAAGAAGTTTCTTTTTCTTTAAGTCCTTTATTATCTCCTCTCTAGCTTTTTTTATGCTTAATCCTTTATATTTTCCTGCTATCTCTGTCATCTGTCCTTTTTCATCAATTGCAATTTTTATTGGTAAATTGTAAGCTTTTTGCCATTCCATATCAGTCTGATCACCAAAAGTACAGCACATAACAATTCCTGTTCCTTTTTTCATATCAACTCTTTTATCTTCTAAAATAGGAACTTCAAAATTAAATAAAGGAACAATTGCTTTTTTTCCTTTAAAGTTATATCTTTTGTCTTTTGGATGATAAAATACTGCAACACATGCTGGTAAAAGCTCTGGCCTTGTTGTAGAAATAATTATATTTTTATTATCAATTTTAAAAATAATATCCACAAAGGTGGAATTAATTTCCTTGTCTTTCACTTCTACCTGAGCTACTCCTGTTCTACATTCCGGACAGAACATTGCAGGTGCATCTTTTCTATAAATTCTTCCTTTTTTATATAAATCAAGAAAAGACCATTGGCTAATTTTTCTTGAATGTGCATCTATTGTTGAGTAGATTAAATCCCAGTCGCAACTTATTCCGATATTTTTCCAATCTTGGGCGAATTTAGGTCTTTCCTGTTTAAGAAATTCTAAGCATAATTTAATGAACTCTGTTCGTGGCATCTCCTTAGATTTAACACCTTTTCTCTTCTCGACAAGTCTTTCAGTTGGTAAACCATTATCATCTGTTCCAAAAGGATAAAAGATGTTGTATCCTTTCATTCTTTTATATCTTACAATAAAATCCTGTTGTGAATATGAACATGCATGCCCTATATGCATCTCTCCTGAAAGTGTTGGAGGGGGCGTATCTATACTATAAATAGGTTTTTTACTTCCAGCATCAAATTTGTAAATTTTTTCCTGCTCCCAAAAATTTTTTATTTTTTTCTCAATTTCCTTAATGTTATATTCTTTCATTCTATTTCAAATAAGAAGAAACTTTTAAAACTTTTTAATTAGTTCAGTTTTATTAAAAGCCTTTTACATAAAATTTTTATACCCTTTCTATGTATTTTTATTATGGCTAGAGAGAATGTAAATATTCCTTCAGGATTTGGAGGCTTGTTAAGGTTTAAGGAAGAATATTCTTCATTGTTTAATTTAAAACCAACTCATGTAATTGCTTTTGTA
>JAFCEY010000020.1 GCA_017608945.1 Candidatus Pacearchaeota archaeon
CAAAAAATTTAAAGTTTTTAGAGTTCAAAATTTATTAAAAAATGATCTCAAAATACAGAAAAGCTGTTTTTATTGTAACTTATGCAAGGACAAAAGAAGGAATTGAGTATCTTTTGTTGAAGAGAAAACTTCATTGGAAAGGTTGGGAATTTCCAAAAGGAGGGATAAAACAGAGAGAATCAGAAAGAAAAGCAGTAAAAAGGGAAGTTGAAGAAGAAACTGGATTAAAGGCATTTAACATTAAAAAATATAACTTAAAAGGAAAATATAAATATGACAAAGTGTATGCTGATAGGAAAGGAATTATGGGACAAACATGGGAATTGTACTCTGTTGAGGTCAAAAAACCTGCTAAAGGGAAAATCAAATTTGATAAATTAGAACATTCAGATTATAAATGGCTTGATTTCAAAAAAGCTATAAGAAAATTAACGTGGCCAAACCAAAAGAAATGTTTGAAGATTGTGGATGGCGGGTTTTTGTCTAAAACCAAATGTATTTGAGAAATCGCCCTTTTTTGTTTCTTTTTTTCTAAAAAAGAAGTTGGGCACTTTTTAATTTGTTCCAGCGAGATTCATAATTTGCAACTTTGCACCTTCTAATTGTAACCTTGCAGATTTTAACATTATAATAACATACTCGTCTTCTCCAACACCATATCTTGTAAGTTCTGATTCATACCTATCAAGGTTTCCTAAATCTTCTTCTATTCGTCCAATAAGATCTTCATATGTATAAGGATTAATTTCATAAAGATCAAGATAGTCTTCCGCATCGTTCCCAGTCATATTAACTAAATTAATGTATGTTTCTATTCTCCCATTATTTACTCCGAAAGGATTTCCATCTACATTTGCCATAGAGAGTAAATCCCATCCCATAAAAAGAACAAAAACTATAATTAACACATACCACCATTTGAAGGAAAAATGTTTCTGGTTTTTTGATTTAACCATTTATGATTAAGAAAAACTAAACTTAAAAACTTACCCTTCATAAAAAGAATATGAAAAAAGATAGACAAACTGAATGGATGGATAGTTCATCTGCGTTTATGAATATTGAAATGCTTTTAATTGGAGAAGTTCAAGCATTAGGTGAACTGGATATTGAATTGATTGAAGAATTTCCAAATATAAAGATTAATTCAAAATTAGAAGAAGATAAAAGAAAAAAACGAAGATATATTCTTCTTTCTAAACTCTGGGTTTTAGGAGCTTATGAATTAATTAGATTTCTAAATGATGTAAATAAAAAAAGAAATTTCTTAAAAGATGAAAGTAAAACCAAGTTTAAAGAAATTTTAACAACTTTTTCAAAAGTTAGAGTCCCATTAGCAAAATTTCAAAAATCTGGTGGAGACAAAACATTATATGGTGGAGTAGCAGATTCTTTTTTTGATTCTAATAAAGGTGCAGGTTGGAGAGTTTATTCCCATAATAAAACTGGGCTTGGAGAAGAAATCTTTTATCGCAAGGATTTAGGGGATTTGTTATTGAATTTATTAAAGGAAATGAAAAAAGATATAGAAAAAAGTGTCCAAAATTAATATAGAAAAATTTGCGTGAGCTTTGTGAACCTTTTACCCTTTGTTAGAAAAAGTGCGAAGCATTTTTTTGAGTTTTATTTTGGTCGGTTAAAAGAAGTTTTTCTTCTGAAATTTGTTTCAGCTAACTATCCGAAGGATTAGGCGATTTCTCCATTTTAGGGGAAGGTGGTCGTGGGTTTTAGACTCATCTGTGATTTCCTTGAAAACAGCGGATATTAACCTTTTTTAGGTTGTATATCTTATTAAAAGTATTTAGTAACCCTTATATATTTTAATTTATATTCATAGTTAAAAATTATCTTGGATTTTCAAAAGATATTGGGATTTGAATTTTAAAGAATTTATCCTAAAATCTCTTAAAGAAATTTAAAAGCTTGAAAAAATTTCTAAAAATACAAAAATTGTAATTTTTAATATAACAAGAAAAGATATATAAAGCTTTTTTAAAATAAAAAAACATGAAATTTTGTGATTTTTATGATTTATTTTCAGCAGAAATATGGGCTCGTTTTTTTAGAACTCCTGAGAAAATAGCAGAAGAATTTAAATATTTCAATAATCCTAAATCTGTATTAGAAGTTGGAACTGCTGAAGCTTATATTATTCGTCAATTAGTTAAAAAAGGAATTGTGTCTTTTGCTACAGGATATGATATTTCTGAAAAAAGATTAAAAAAAGCAAGACAAAGAATAGAAAAAGAAGGGCTTCTAAAGAAAATAGATCTTTATTTGGGGGATGGAAAAAGCCTTCCATTTCATAGTGATGAATTTGATATTACTTTGTTGCCTCAAATATTAGAACATGTTCCAACTAAAAAAGGAGTTATCGACCTTTTAGTTGATTCAAGACAGGTTGCAAAACAAGGATTGTTAGTTTCTCTTCCATTAAAAGACTCAACTAATTTCTTAATGCGATGGGCAAAATACACAGATCCTGATCATATTAGAGGATTAATTCAATATAAAAACAGCTGGATTTATGATTCTGATAAAATAGAAAAATTATTCCGAGAGATTGGTTTTAACTTTGAGAGATCAAAGAAGAATGATGAATTTTATCGTTTAAGATAAAACAATCAATTAAAAATATAAAGTCTTCTTTAGATAATATATCATGAAATTCCGCGAATTCCTAACTACCTCGAGAAAAAAAATTTTAGCAGGAAAAGACGCAAAGCAAAATGAGGAACTTGTAAAGAAATTTATTGGAAAAGAAAATTTGATTCTTCACACTGCAAAGCCAGGAAGTCCTTTTTGCGTCATAGTTGAATCAAAAGTAAAACCAAGCCAAAAAGACATAAAAGAAGCAGCGATTTTTTGTGCATCTAAAAGCCATGACTGGAGAGATAACAAAAAAGATGTTATTGTTCATATTTTCACAGGAAAAAATATTTATAAAGCAAGAGGAATGAAGATAGGAACTTTTGGTGTTAAGAAATTTAAAGAAATCAAAGCTAAAAAGGAAGAGATTGAGAAGCTAGAAAAAATAGGACAAAAAATTATTAAAAAATTTAAAAAATAAGATGTCAGTAGGACAAATTCAATTAGGAAAAAATGGGATAACAAATAACTTCATTAAAAGTTTAAAAAATCATTTTAAAAAACATGAAAATGTTAAAATTTCTGTTTTAAAAACCGCTGGACATGATAGAGAAAAGATTAAAAAATATTCTGATGAAATTTTGGATGAGTTGGGAAAAAAATACACTGCAAAGATTATTGGTTTTACTATATTCTTAAAAAAATGGAGAAAAGCTATTAGATAAGATTATTAAAATGTTAGGTGAAAAATTTTAGAGTATTATTAATTATTATGTCAATTCCTGCTAATTAATAAAAAATTTTCAGGCGAGAAATTGAACACATTCCAAACTTTTATAAATCCTTTTTCTTGCATTTAATAAGGCTCAAAAGAGCTTTTCTAATTCCGAAAGGAATGAAAATGGAAAAAAATCCAGTATATGAACTAAATGCACAAGAATATAATTTAAAATTAGCAGAAGCCTTAAAAAAAATTCCTGAATTTAAAAAGCCTGAATGGGTAGAGTTTGTAAAATCAGGAACAGGAAAAGAAAGGCCAATTGAAGATAAAGATTTTTGGTATAAAAGAGCTGCTTCAATTTTAAGGCAAATTTATATTAAAAAAATTGTTGGAGTTAATAGGTTAAGGACAAGGTATGGAAGTAAAAAAAAGCGCGGGATTAAACCAGAAAGATTTCGAAAATCCGGAGGAAAAATAATAAGAACAATTTTACAACAAGCTGACAAAGCAGGCTTTACTGAAATTTTCAAAGAAAAAGGAAAAAAAGCTGGAAGGCAATTAACAGAGAAAGGAAAAAAATTTTTAGAAAATATTGGAGATTAAAAATGTTTGTAGAATATGAAATTTTAGACAAAAATGAAAATCCAAGTAGAATAAATAAGAATGATGTTTATGTCTCAAAGGAGCCTATTTACAGAAATAAATTAATTTCAGTAATCATTTATGGAAAGAATCATAAAGAAATTTCTAAGATTAAAGGAAAATTAGAAAAATTAAATGCAAGGGAATTTAAATTAAAATCAATACTAAAAGGTAAATAGGAAATGGGAATAAAAAATCCTCAAAAAAAAGAAAAATTAGCAGTTAAAGCAAGACAAACAAAATGGGCTCCTGTTTGGGTTGTTCTTAAGAAATTTGGAATGGGAAAAAAAATTCACCCCTCTGCTATCACAAGATATAAACGCTCATGGAGAAGAACAAAATTGCATGTTAAACCAAGAAGGCAGAAAAAGTCACATTTAGGATAATAAACCTAAAAAATTTTAAAAAGTTTAAAAAATGGCAGAAGAAAAAAAAGAAACAAAACCTGAAGTAAAGGCAAAACTTGAAAGAGAATATATAATCCCTCTTAGAGATAAATGGAAGCATGTTCCTAGATATAAAAGAGCAAATAAAGCAATAAAAGCAATAAAAGAGTTTGTAGCAAAACATATGAGAATTTATAGTAGAGACTTAAAGAAAATAAAAATTGATAAATTTTTAAATGAAGTTATTTGGCTTAGAGGAATAAAAAAACCTCCAAAAAAAATAAAGGTCAAAGCAATAAAATCTGATGATGAAATAATTAAAGTAGAAGCTTTTGAAATTCCTGAAAAATTAAAATTTAAAAAATTAAAAGAAGAAAAAAGAGAGAAAGAGGCTGGAGTTTCTAAGAAAAAAGTTGAAGAAAAAGAAGAAGTTAAAGAAAAAACAGAAGAAATTGAAAAAGAGGAAGAAAAGAAAGAAGAAGAAAAAGAAAAGAAGGCTGCTGTTGTTGAAACAGGAAAAGAGCTTGAAAAAGAAGCTGCAAGAAAAGCAAAACATGAAGTTGGTGGAAAAATCAAAGGTCCAAAAAAACAATTTAGAAAAGCATTGAAAAAATAATTTTTGAAAAATTAGAAATTTCGTGGGAATGCTATTAAAAGAAATTTTGCGATGTTAATGTGGGAACAAAATCTCTGCAATAACCCATAATAAAACAAAAAAACCTAGAATTGTGGATATAAATACAAAAACAGAATAATCTTTCTTTCTTATAATACCAATAACGCCACAGAAAAAAGCAGCAATACCAGAAAAAAATCCTCCCAACATTGATAGTGCTACTCCTGGCCGAGCAATGATGTCATGCAGTATTGTTTTCCCAGCTGGAACAGATTCATAAAAACCTACAAATGACATACCAATGTAAAATAATATCGGAACTATGATAATCAATCTAATTGACCATTTACCCAGGTTGCTTTTTGGCGCAAAATTTATTTTCATATTTTAGTAAAATATATTATCAAGTAAATAAATGTTTTTGTTTTATTAACATCAATAAAGAATATAAATCTCCCTGGATAATTATAATAAATGGACATTGAAAAAATTAAGTCAAAAAAATCCATTAATGAACTCTTAGAATTTGGTATTGTGAATATTGACAAACCATCAAGAAAAACAAGTTTTGATGTTTCTAATTTTGTTAAAAAAATCTTAAGTCTGCGAAAAACTTCGCATTTCGGGACTTTAGATCCTAAGGTTACTGGAGTTTTACCTGTAGCATTAAACAGAGCTTGCAAACTTACAGGATTTTTTTTAAAACAAGACAAAGAATATGTTGGAGTTATGAGATTTCATAAAGATATTTCCTCAGATAAAATTAAAAATGCTATAGAAAAAAAATTCCTTGGAAAAATAATTCAAAAACCGCCAGTAAGGTCAAGAGTTAAAAGACAAAAAAGGCAGAGAGAAGTTAAGAGGTTTTTAATTTTAAAAAAAGAAAACAAAGATGTTTCTTTTGAAGTAGAAGTTGAATCTGGTACATACATAAGAAAACTTGTACATGATTTAGGACAAGAAGTTGGCGTAGGCGCGCATATGCTTAAATTGAGGAGAGTAAGAGCAGGGATTTTTTGTAAAAAAGATTCTATAAATTTAAAGGATTTTGAAAAAGCTGTTAAAGAATATAGAACAGGATGTGTTAATTCAGAAGAAAAATTAAGAAAAATAATAATTCCTGCTGAAATTATTTCTGAAATTTTTCCAGTTGTAGAAATAAAAAAAGAATCTTCTAAAAAAATACTGCACGGTAAACCTATTTTTTATGCAGATTTAAAAAAAAGAGAAGACATCAAAAATGAAATAAATCAAATCATAAGCGTTTTTTCAAATGATAAATTTATTGGGATGTTTAAAGTTGTAAAAGGAGAAAAAATTTTCGCAAAGCCCGAATTTGTCCTGCAACCAATTAATAAAAGTTAATGTTCATTAATATTTACTATCTATAATAATTCCTATATCTTGCTTTCTTAGCTCCAAAAAAAGATTTGCAAAAATTCTTAGCTTTATTGACATTAAAAGTTTTACAACTAAATATATCAATAAAAGCCCTTAAGCCATATTCATCTAAATGGGCAGTTATTGAGGAAGTTTGAATAAATTGCATCAGAGAATATCCCTCTAATTTTCCTTTTCCGAATCTTTTAATTATTGGCTTTCCAAAGGGGATCATGTTAATTTCTTTACATAGCTTAATACCAAATTCCTTGAGTTTTTTCTTATTAGTTAAAATTGAATAATTGCAATCAAATAAATCTAAAAATAATGTTTGTCCCCATAACTCCTTTTTCATCTTTAAATCATTTTTCTCCAATTTTTAAATTTTTTTACTCTAATCCTTTTATTCAAAAGATTTAATAATTTTTCCTTTTTTTTAAGTTTATGAGACATTTTGTGTATTTTTCAAGCAAAGCAAGAACATCTGGAAATTTTCCCTTAGATAATTTAATGAAAGCTGGCAGAATGGACATAGCTATTCACGTTATAATCGCTGCCTTTTTTCTTTCACATGATTTTAGAAAAGATGTCTCTCTTCATTTAATTTTTTATGGCCCTCCAAACCCTCCGCGCCATATTGAAATACAAACAAATTCAAAATTAGACATAAATAAAAAGGACATTGCTGGCTTGATTAAAAAAATTCTTTACAAATATAAAGAAGGACGCAAAGAAGAGATTTTTCCTGGATGTTTTATTGAAAAAAAATCTTTTTTAAATGTTATTGAGGAACTTTATGAACAAGGAAAGGAAATTTTTGTTCTTGATAAAAAAGGGGAGAATATAAGAAATGTAAAAATTCCAGACAATTCTGTATTTATAATTGGAGACCATGAAGGCTTGCCAAAAAAAGAACTTAAAAGATTGAAAAAAATTACTGTTCCTGTTTCTGTCGGCCCTAAAATGTATTTTGCTTCTCAAACCATTGTTATTGTTAACAATGAATTAGATAGGAGAGGGGTTTAAGGTTTCTCGGTAATTACGCCTAACAT
>JAFCEY010000021.1 GCA_017608945.1 Candidatus Pacearchaeota archaeon
TAATCCTTGACAGAAATTTCAAAATCAACTCTTACATCTTTAACACTAATATTAAACTTTTTAGAATAATACAAATCTCCTGTCCCACTTTTATATCTTACTTCTAATTGCTTTTTTCCATCTAATGCATCCTTGTCAACAACCAAATCATAAGGAATCACCCACTCTGTTTTATAATTCTGGGTATATGTTCCACCGGCAAGTGTTTTTTTTGCAGACTCTCCTGGTGCAAGGGAAAAAGGATATTTTTCCATTAATTCAAAAACAGCCCCATTACAATCGGGATTTTGAACTCCTGACACTTGAAAAACTAATTCCAGTGTTTCCCCAGGCACAGCAGGATAAGGATCTTGATTTACAAGTTCTGCTGCAAGATTACAATCAGCACTTACAACCTGCAGGCTAAAAACAGCAAAAATTCCGACGAGCAAAAATGTAAGCAGTTTTTTATCCACCATCTTTTAGCAATAAAGTTTATATTCTATGTATTTTATATATACAAGATTTATAAACATTACCAAAAAGAGAATGAAAGAAGAAATAATAAAACTTGATAAAGTTGATAAGAATTATATCTTAGGAGATTCTATAGTTAAAGCTGTTCGAAATGCAAGTCTGACAATCAGAAAAGGGGAATTTATTGCAATTGTCGGTCCTTCTGGAAGCGGAAAATCAACTTTGATGAATCTTATTGGTGCTTTGGATTTAGCAACAAAAGGAAGGATTTTTTTAGAAGGAAAAGATATTGAGCATCTTGAGGAATCAGAACTTGCAGTAATCAGGGGAAATAAAATTGGTTTTGTTTTCCAGACTTTTAATTTAATTCCGACACTGACAGCTCTTGAAAATGTTACACTGCCGATGGTATTTCAAGGGTTTTCAAAAGAAGAAAGAATTGAAAGAGCAACAGAACTGCTTAAAGATGTTGGTTTAGAAGAAAGAATGAAGCATCTTCCAGGAGAATTGTCAGGGGGAGAAAGACAGAGAGTTGCAATTGCCCGAGCACTTGCAAACAATCCAGATGTTATTCTTGCAGACGAGCCAACAGGAAATCTTGATTCAAAAACAGGAAAACATATTTTAGAAATTCTTAAGGATTTAAACAAAAAAGGAAAGACAATTATCATAGTTACTCATAATTTAGAAATGGCAAGAAAAGTTGACAAGATAATTAAAATCAAAGACGGGAAAATTGTAAAATGAAAGATTTTTTCTTTTTAGCTTTTAACAATTTGAAACGACGTAAACTGCGAAGCTGGCTGACAATTCTTGGAATTTTTATAGGAATCGCGGCTGTTGTCTCTTTAATTTCTTTAGGTCAGGGTTTACAAAGTTTTATTCATGAGCAATTTGAACAAGTTGGAGGAAATAAAATCCTTGTGTCACCAAAAACAATGATGGGCATGGCAGGTTCTGCCACAGAAGAAGAACTAGTTCTTACAGAAGATGATTTAAAAGCTATCAGAAGTGTAACAGGTGTTGAGGGTGCAGAAGGAATTGTAACAAGAAACAGCATTATTAGTTATAAAAAAGAAAGTGAAGTAGTCATGGTTGCAGGGATGAGTGAAGAATATGTTGAAATCTTCGGAAATATAGATGCTCTTAAAATAATTGAAGGAAGGCAGTTAAGAGATTCTGATAAATCAAATATTGTCGTCGGATACAATCATATTTTTGGAAATTTATGGGATAGAAAGTTAAAAATAGGAGATGACCTTGAAATAAAAGGTAAGGAATTTGAAATTGTTGGGGTATTGAAAAAACAAGGAAATCCTGCAGATGATAATGCTGTCTGGATGGAAAAAGAAACTTTCAGAGATTTATTTGATGTCGGAGATAATGAGGGAACAATTACTGTAAAAGTGAAAGAAGGATTTAATCCTGACAAAGTTGCAGAAGAGATTAAAGAAGAATTAAGAGATGAAAGAAATGAAGAAGAAGAGCAGGAGACTTTTTCTGTTCAGACATTTTCACAATTACTTGAGACATTTAATGATATTTTCGCAGTAGTTCAGGTAGTCCTTATTGGAATTGCAGCGATTTCTTTGCTTGTTGGAGGCATCGGAATAATGAATACAATGTATATGGCTGTTTTAGAAAGAACAAAAGAAATTGGAACAATGAAAGCTGTTGGAGCGAAAAACTCTGACGTGCTTTTAATATTTTTATTTGAGTCTGGACTTTTAGGACTTGTGGGTGGAGCTATTGGAATTGCCCTGGGAATTGGAATCGGAAAAGCAGTGGAATATATTGCAACAGCCCAGTTAGGAACTCCCTATCTCCAGGCAGTATTTGGATTTCCCTTGATTATTGGCGCCTTAATATTCTCTTTTATAGTGGGATGTTTGTCAGGGATTCTGCCGGCATTACAAGCTGCAAAACTTAAACCAGCAGAAGCATTAAGATATGAATAATTCCTCAGGAATTTTTCAATTATAATCTCTTAGTTAATATAGTCATAAAAAAGTTACAACTTGGTTGTGTAAAAGTTTAAAAACTAATCTTGGTTTAAAATTTCTTCAAATGGCAAAAAAATGCTTTTATTGTAAGGAAGAAATTGATGAAAATTCAGTAGTTGATTTTTGTGAAAAATGTGGCATAAGTGTTTGGGGAGAAAAGATGTTTAAAGCTATAATTAAAAATATGGAAAAAGCACGAGAAGAAGGAAATTTATGGGGGAATATAGATTTCTCATTGGAAAATACAAGAAAACTTATTTAATAATTAATTTTTTAAATTAAATTCTTGAATATAAATTATGACAAAAAGGAAAAAAAAGCATGTTAGGAAAAAAGGAAAGATTTCTCTTAGTAGATACTTTCAGGAATTAAAGGAAGGGCAAAGAGTTGCAGTAGTAGAAGAATCCTCAATAAAATCTAGCTTCCCAAAGAGAATTCATGGAAGAACTGGAACAATTGAGGGAAAAAAAAGGAGAGCATATATAGTTAAAATTAAAGATCAAGAAAAAGAAAAAAAGTATATAATTAATCCGATACACTTAAAAAAAATAAATCCTTGATAAAAAAATGATAAGGAAAGAAGAACCATTAAGCATGCCTGAGGTATTAGAATATATCAAAAAAGAAAATGACAAAGAGAAAGAGTTAGAGATATTTATAAAAAAATTTACTAAGTTAAAAGTTAAGGAAAGTAAAGAATTTAGAAAGAAACTTGAGGAATTAAATTTAATGAAAGTCAAACCGACACACATCTCAAAAATAATAGATCTTTTACCTGAAACAGAACAGGATTTGAATAAAATTTTTGTTGATGTCAGTTTAAGTGAAGATGAGACAAAAAAAATACTTGAAGTTGTTAAAGAATTTAAATAAAAAAAATGGAAACCGAAAAAATTTCACACAATATAATAGAAAGACCTCAAAATTTCCCTCAGAAAGAGGAGACTGCAATTGTTTTAGAATATTTACCAAATGGATATCCCTTAGAAAAGAGAATGGTACCAATAATCCAAGCAATAGGAAAAAAGAATCTTACTCTTTTAGAATTGGTTCCTAGAAGAGAAGCTGAGATTCAAATTGGAGAAGAAGTCTATATAGGAGAAGGTAAAAGAGATAAAATTTATTATATCTCTGGAAGATTAAAAAGAGAAAAATTAACTGAAGTGGCAAAAACCTCCCTTCAAGAATTTATAAAAAAAATAGTTGAAGAAAAAGAAAAAGAATTTGTAGATTTTTTTAATAAAGCAACAGCAATAAATAAAAGAATACATCAAATTGAGTTACTTCCAGGATTTGGAAAAAAGCATATGTTAGATATAATTAAAGCAAGAGAAGAAAAACCTTTTGAAAATTTTGAAGATATGAAAAAAAGAATTCCAAATCTCCCAGATCCAAAAAAAGCAATTGAAAAAAGAATATTTCAAGAATTAGTAAATTTTGAGAGATATAATCTTTTTACTTAAAATGGAAAGATCACAAGAAAAAAATGAAGAAGAAAAAATAGTTAGAATTCTCTCAAGCGATATAGAAGGAAAGATGAAAGTTTACCCCGGTTTAACAAAAATAAAGGGGATATCTTGGAGTCTATCAAATGCTATTTGTAATGCTTTAAAAATTGAAAAGAATAGAAAAATCGGCTCTCTTTCAGATGAGGAAATTAAAAAAATAACAGAATTTATTAAAAACTTAAAAATTTCTATTTTTCTTCTTAATAGAAGAAAAGATTTTGAAACAGGAAAAAATCATCATTTAGTAGGAAGTGACTTAGATTTACAAAAAGAATTTGATATTAAAAGATTGAAAAAAATAAGAAGCTATAGGGGAATAAGACACTCCGAAGGTCTTCCTGTCAGAGGACAAAGAACAAAAAGTCATTTCAGAAAAAATAAAAAGAAAGGAGGAGGAATTAAAAAGAAAGTTAAAAAATGATAAGAAAACATAAAAAATATTCTAAGCCGAAAAGAATTTTTGATAAAGAAAGAATTGAAGAGGAGGTTAAGATTAAGAAAGATTTTGGTTTGAAAAATAAAAAAGAGATTTGGAAAGCAGAGGCAAAAGTAAAGGCCATACATGAAAAAGCTAAAAAATTAATTTCTGTTTCAAAAGAAGAACAAGAAGAATTTTTTGAAAGATTGAAGAAAACAGGTTTTAATGTAAATTCTATAGGTGATGTCTTAACTTTAGATTTAAAAGATTATTTAAATAGAAGACTTCAAACTGTTGTGAGTAAAAAATTTAACAAAACTCCAAAAACAGCTAGACAACTGATAGCCCATAAAAAAATTTTAGTAGGAGATAAAGTTATCAATAGTCCATCATATATTGTTCCTGTTGAATTAGAGGACAAAATATCAATAAAATCAAAAAACAAAAATCAAAAATGAAAGAAAAAAATATTGAAGCAGTGGTAAATATTTACACTTCTTTTAATAATACTATTGCTCATGCTACAGACCTTTCAGGAAGAACAATTGCAAAGGTAACTGGTGGAATGGTAACAAAATATGGAAGACTAAAGGCAAATCCAACAGTAGCAACTTTTATAGCAAAAAGGATATCTGAGACTTTGAAAGATTATGGAATTAAAAATCTCTTTATTAGAGTAAGGGCAAAAACAAGAAATCCGGCACCTGGACCTGGAGCACATGCTATAATAAAAAGTCTTTCAAGAGAAGGTTTTAAAATTCTAAATATATTAGATACTACTAGATTCCCAAGAGGAGGCCCTAAGAAAAAAGGTGGAAGAAGAGGAAGGAGGGTTTAAATGAAAATTGTAGAAAAAAAAGGAAATGAAATTACGTTTACTTTGAAGATTGAAAATAGCTTGGCAAATGCTATAAGAAGATATGTGAATGAAATTCCTATTCTTGCAGTCGATGAAGTTGAAATTTTTAAGAATGATTCTCCATTATATGATGAAGCATTAGCGCATAGATTAGCACTAATCCCAATAAAAACAAATTCAAAGAAAGAGGGAAAATTGAAATTAGAATCAAAAAAAGAGGGCTTTGTTTACTCTGGTGAATTAAAAGGGGATGTTGATATTGTTTATGACAATATTCCAATAACTTTCTTGAATAAAAACCAAGAAATTTCATTGCTCGCTATAGTTAAAACTGGAAAGGGTTCAGAACATTCTAAATTTTCCCCAGGAATTATATTTTATAGAGAAGTTATGGAGATAACGTTAGAAAAATCTTTAAAAGAAAAAGTGAAGAAAATGTTTCCAGAAAATGAAATAAAAGAAAAAGAGAACAAAATAATTTTAATTGATAATAAAAAGAAAGAAATATTAGATGTTTGCGATGGTATTTGTGAAAAAGAAAAGAAAAAAATTGAAACTAACCCAACAGGAGAATTGATAATAACCATAGAATCTTTTGGTCAAATTCCGCCAAAAGAAATTTTTGTCAAAAGTATTAAAAGATTAAAAGAAGACCTTACAGAAATTTCTAAGAAATTATAAATTTAGGATTTCTAAAATTTTTTATAGTAAAATTCACTTATTTTTTATAGTAAGATTCACTTAGATTTATATGCAGGGATAGCGAAGTGGTCAAACGCGCGGGACTCAAGATCCCGTCTCTCAGTGAGTTCGGAGGTTCGAATCCTCCTCCCTGCATAAGTTTTATAAAGAATACTTGTGAGATTTTCTTACCTGCGAGTTAAATAGCGTTAGCGGGAAGTTTGACTTCTCGTACTAATATGGTGAAATCAAAAACTAAAATTAAAAAACAATTGATGAGAAAAACAAATCCATATTTAGTTGAAACTATCTTAGCATCAAAAAGAAAAGAAAATTGGAAAGAAATTACCGATATTCTTTCAAGGCCTAGAAGGAAAATGAAAAATTGCAATTTATCTGAAATAAATGAAAAGGCTAAAGAGAATGAGTTTATTGTTATTCCTGGTAAAATTCTTTCAACAGGAGAAATAAATAAAAAGTTAAAAATAGCTGCATTGAATTTCTCTAAAAAAGCTAAAGAGAAATTATTAAAAGCAAATTGTAAAATTTCAACAATATTAGAAGAAATTAAAAAAAATCCTGAAGCTAAAGATTTCAGGATTTTAAATATAAAAAATGAGAATTATAGACGCTGAAGGTGCTGTTTTAGGAAGATTGGCTAGTCTTGTAGCTAAAGAAGTATTGAAAGGGGAGAAAATAATTATTGTTAATTGTGAAAAAGTGAGAATAACAGGAAGAGAAAGAAAAATAAGAGAAGATTTTGAAAAGAAAAGGAAAAGAGTGGGAAGTGGTCAAAAAGGGCCAAAATTCCCTCGAACAGCAGAAAAAATTGTAAAAAGAGTCATAAGAGGAATGCTTCCAGATCATAGAAAAGGAAGAGGCAAAGAAGCTTACAAAAAAATAAAATGCTTTTCTGGAATACCTGAAGAATTTAAAAATTTAGAAAGACAGACTCTTGTAAGAGAAATAAAAAATAAATCTTATGAATTAAAAAACTTTGTAAAGAAATGAAAAAAATAGTGACTTCAGGAAAAAGAAAAATGGCTGTTGCAAGAGCTGTTCTTACAGAGGGAAAAGGTAATATTAGTATAAATAAAAAAAATTATAAAATATTACACCCCTTTGATAGATTAAGGGTTGAAGAACCTCTAAAAATTGCAAAAGAAATTCTTGGAAGTTTAAATTTCGATGTTTCTATAGATGTTAAAGGTGGAGGAGAAAAAACTCAGATTGAGGCTGCAAGGCTCGCATTAGCAAGAGCAATACTTGAATTTTCAAAGTCTAAAAGCCTAAGAGAAGCTTTTTTAGTTTATGATAGAAATCTCTTAGTGGCAGATGTGAGAAAAAAAGAAGCATATAAACCCAGGGATAGTAAAGCAAGAAGAAAAAGACAAAAATCTTATAG
>JAFCEY010000038.1 GCA_017608945.1 Candidatus Pacearchaeota archaeon
ACAAGCAAGATATTAAAGAACTAGAAAAATTAATTAATAAAAACTTAGGTGTCTGGAAATAAATGAAAAGGAATATTAAAAAAATTATTTATATCGCCAATGCTCGCATTCCCATAGAAAAAGCGTATGGGATTCAAATTATGAAAATGTGTGAAGCTTTTGCTAATTACGGATTGCCGCGGATTGATTCCACAGATAACCACGGATCTAATAATAAAAATGATAACCACGGATTAGATACCACGGATAACCACGGATTGTTGTACGAGAATATTACCTATAAAATACGGAGGTGCGTTTTTAATGTTTATAATGAGCTAGGGTTTGGTCATAAAGAATCTGTTTATCAGAAAGCTTTAGAACAGGAATTTCAAAAAGAAGGGTTAAAATTTGAATCTCAAAAACGCTTAGCAATCCATTATAATGGAAAGAAAGTCGGGGATTATGTGCCGGATTTTTTGGTGGAGAATAAAGTAATTATTGAAATAAAATCTTCTAAATTTTTAACAAAAAACGACAAGAGGCAAACGTTTTATTATCTCAGGGGAAGCGATTTCAAGCTAGCTTTATTAATTAATTTTGGCGCCCCAAAATTGCAGATCGAACGCTTAGTCTGGTTTTCGAGGCAAGAATATCAAAAGAAACAGATGACCACAGATAATAATCCGAGGAAATCTGTGGTTGATAGTCCGAGGGTATCAGTGGAATTAATCGTTCCATGGAGGTTTAATTGGATAAAAAAAGACCCTTTTGATTATTATGGGATTAAAAAGAATTTTAAAATTAAAAAATTACCCTGTATTGATTGAATTTATTAGAGGGAAAAAATTTGGCATTTATAGCATTGCAAGCGGACCAAAGATTGTTGCTCTAAAGAATACGAATAAAATTCCTCGGTATTTTATATTAATTTGTAATTGTAAAAAATTTTAGAATTAAAGACTTTTTAAGATTTTAGTGATTCTAATTCTAAGTAAATATGATAAAAAATTTTAAAGTTGATTTTATTGGGATTGGCGCTTCCAGATGTGGCACTACCTGGATAAGTAAATGTTTAGCCGAACATCCAGAAATTTGTTTTTCTAAGAAAAAAGAAACTCATTTTTTTCATAAAAATTACAGAAAGGGGATTCAGTATTATAAAAAATTTTTTAAACATTGCGACAAAAACAAAATTAAAGGAGAATTTACTCCGGGATATTTTGCTGTTCCGGGTACAGCTAAAAAGATTTTTGATTGTTTTCCTGAAACGAAGTTAATAGTTTCTCTTAGAAATCCAATAGAGCGGGCTTATTCTGAATATTTTTATAATCTAACTAGAGAAATAGAGGATAAAACAATATTTGAAGAGGCCCTACGTGGTCGATTTAAAAACAAGTATTTAAAAAGAGGTAAATATTATACTAACCTTAAAAGATTTCTTGATTTGTTTCCAGAAGAAAATATTCTTATTTTAGTTTACGAAGACATTAAAGAAAATCCTGTAAAATTTATACAAAAGATATATAAATTTCTTAATGTAGATCCTACATATATTCCGGAAACTTTAAAAAAGTATGTAAATACCTCTTCCGTTAAAAGAAAAATTTATTTTATTCCATTTTTAAATAAAACAATATATCGCATTAGAAAAAAACATAACAAAGCTCTTGTAATTATTAGAAAAGTAAGCCATAAGATTAAATTATCTAAATTAATTTGTTATATTTTAAAATTAAATACCAAAAAATCTTTTACCAAAAAAGAGATTAAACCTCCTATTAAAACAGAAACCAGGAAAAAATTACGAGAATATTATAGTGATGAAATCAATAAGATAGAAAAAATATTAAATCGTAATTTATATTTCTGGAAATAGTTTTGTTAAAATGAAAATTGTTTTTATTTTAGGAAGTGGGCATTGCGGTTCGACGTTGCTAGATTTAATTTTAGATTCTCACTCTAAAAAAGATACACTTTGTGGCTGAGAAAAAAAGAAAATGATAGATTTTTTAAAAACAATTTAGATCTTTTGCGAAATGACCATTTGCTTTTAAATACTCCATCAGATTTGGCAAAAATAGCTAGAGAAATATTAGAATCAGTA
>JAFCEY010000022.1 GCA_017608945.1 Candidatus Pacearchaeota archaeon
TAAATTACAGAGTTTCCTCTTTTGTTAGGGTTTTTAAAAAAGTCTTTCATATCACTCAATTTTCTTATCTCTAATTTGTCATAAGTTTTAAATAAACCTCTTTTATTCATTTTTATTCGTTTTAATTTTTTATAAAAAGATGATTTGATTTTATAAAGTTAATTATTTAAAGCTGAAAACATAATATTAATTTTTGATAGGATTAAAAGTGAGATGAGAACTCTTTTTCAATGCTTCTAATCCAGGAAGTTTTTCACCAGCAATATATCTTAACAAAGCTCCTCCAGAAAGACTAATGTGGTTGAATTTTCTCCTTGAGACTTTACATTCCCTAATAGCATCATTTAAATGCCCTCCTCCTATAATTGAAAATCCTTTGTTGTTTGCAATTGCATTTAATATTTCTTTAGTTCCTTTCCTGAAATTTTTATCTGTGCAAAACCCTGCAGGACCTTTCATAAAAATCGCTTTTGCTTTTTTAATTTCAGTAACATATCTCTTGATTGTTTTTTCACCAATATCAAAAATCTCATACTTACTTGGAAACTCTTCAAGAGGTAATTCTTTTCTTCTGCCTTTAATCTTAACAGCAAAATCAACAGGTGTTTCAAGATTTTTTTTAATTGACTTATTTCTTATTATTTTTTTAATCTCATTGAGAGCTTTTTTGTAATTAGAGACATTTTTTTGCATGTATTTATTTTGTGCCCCCAAATTTTTTCCTTTTGCAATTAGACAAATTTGTCCAAACAGTCCACAAGACAAAATTTTGTTCTTTCTAGAAGGTTTCCTTTTAGAAGGTTTTAGCAGTAAGATATTGTCTTCAGGCTTAGCTCCTCCAAGAACATATAAACATTTATTTAACTTAATCTTCTTTAGAGCTTTTATTTCCTGTTCGAAAAGCAAACCTACATAGCTTGGAATTTTTGGCAGATATTTTGGAATAACCATTGATGTATGATTTCTATGGCTGTTTGAAAAAGCATCATTTACATAAATATCCATCGTAGATGCCAGTTTTAGAATTCTATTGTTTTTCTTTTCAGGATAAAGTTCATCCTTAAGAAATCTGACATTTTCTAACAATAAAGCTTTTCCAGGTTTCAAGTTCTTAATTTCTTTTATGGCTTTTTCTCCAACAGTGTCAGAAACAAATTTTATTTTAACATACTTATTTAAGAGTTTTGAGTGCTGTTTTAGACTTACGAGGTCAGGTTTTCCGAATTTGCCCTGATGGGCAACAACTACAACTTTTGCACCTCTTTTTTTTAAGAATCTTATTGTTTTTGCCCCTTCTTTTATTCTTTCAGATATTAAAACATTGCCGTTAATAACTGCGGAATTTAGATCACTTCTAAGAAAAACAAGTTTTCCTTTAAGGAATTCGCCTTTAATTTTAGAAATTGTTTTCATTTTAATCCTTGGTCAGAAATTATTTTAAGTTTTTAGTAAGCTCTGCAAGTCTGTAGGCATATCCATATTCATTGTCATACCATGCAAGAACCTTTACCAAATTTCCAATTGTCATCGTGGATAAACCATCTACAATTGAGGAATAGGTTGTTTGCAAAATATCTGTAGAGACAATTTCATCTTCTGTGTAAGACAGAATGCCTTTCATTTTTCCTGTTGAAGATGCTTTTTTAAATACTTTATTGACTTCTTCTTTATTAACATTCTTTTTAAGCTCTGCAACAAAATCAACAACACTTCCACTTGCAACAGGTACTCTTAAAGCAATGCCATCAAGCTTCCCTTTTAAATGAGGAAGGACTTCTACCACTGCTGTTGTAGCTCCTGATGTTGTCGGAACAATGTTTATGGCTGCTGCTCTACCTCTTCTTAATTTCTTGTCAGGCCGGTCAACAAGGCCTTGGCTTGATGTGTATGCATGAGCAGTGGTCATAAATCCTTTAACAATTCCAAACTTATCATCAAGGACTTTTACAACAGGTGCAAGACCATTTGTAGTGCAGCTAGCCATCGAGATTATTTTGTGTTCTTTTTTTAGTGCTTCATCATTCACACCAGGAACAATTGTAATGTCAGGGTTTTTGGCTGGAGCAGAGATGATAACTTTTTTTGCACCTGCTTTTAAATGCTTAGCTGCTTCGTTTCTGTCAGTAAATAACCCAGTAGATTCTATAACAACATCAATACCAAGCTTCTTCCACGGAAGTTTACTTGGATCTTTTTCAGCAAGGACTTTTATCTTTTTTCTTCCAATTTTAAGAAGGTCTTTTTCAATCTCAACCTTTTTGTCATATCTGCCATAAACAGAATCATATTTAAGAAGATAGGCAAGTGTTTTTGTGTCTGTTAGGTCATTTACTGCAACAAAGTTAATCCCTTTTTCTAAACCAGTCCTTAATACAAGTCTACCAATTCTTCCAAGTCCATTGATTGCAACTCTCATCTTACCTCTTTTTATTTCGTTTGTTATGATTTCAGAGTGTTTGTTGTCTAATTAAATCAAAGGACATTTTTAAATTTGTTGATTTGCTTCTTTCCCGAAGCTTGTCATAAACTTATTCTCTTTGAGGAGAAAATCTAGAAGCAGTTAGTTATAACATCTCTCCATGCCATTTTCTTTATTTAGGCTTTAATCGCCCCATTTTTCTAGCGCCTCTGCAAGTTCTTTATGTGTTTTTGCATATTCTTTTAAAGGAATTTTTTTTATTACGGCATCAACAGCTTGCCTTGCTGCCATTGCTCCTGCTTTTGTTCCTCGAGGATGCCCGTGAATTCCTCCACCCATCTGTATCACTAAATTTTTTCCTAAATGTTTTATAAGATAAGGAACATGTCCTGGATGTAAGCCTCCAGAAGAAACTGCTAAAACTGGTTTTATTTTTTTCCAATCTTGACTTAATCTTAATTTTGTTTCTTTAACTTTTTTTGCTTCAATTTCTTCTCTTATTTCAGAAACTTCTCTTAAAGTTCCTTCTAATTTTCCTACAACAGTTCCTATATGTAAAGTATCAACTCCTATAAGCCTTACTAAATCAGCTATTGTCATCATGCTTATTCCATGTTTTTTATTTCGAGTGAAGGCAGCATGCATTGCTCTATGTGCATGAATAACAAGATTAAAATTAGCTTCCCTTAAAGTTTGTAAAGCTCCAAAACCTTCGGTAATAACATCAACCATAATAAACTTCCCTCCTAAATCTTCAACAAGTTGTGCTCTCTTTAACATTTCTTTTGTTTCTGCAGTAACATTTACAAGATAAGCTTTTTTTTCGCCAGTTTCTTCTTCTGCTTGATTTAATTTTTCAAGAGTTCTTGCTACTCTCTCCTCAAAAACATTAAAGCTTTGAGATGCCAAATTTTCATCATCTTTAACAATATCACAACCTCCAATCCAAGCATCATAAGCAACTCTTGCATGATCTCGAGTTTTTAAACCAAGTTTTGGCTTAATGATAGTTCCAATAAAAGGCCTATCATAAACTTTCATTATTTTTCTTGTTCCATTAACTCCAAATTTAGGACCTTTAAAACTACTTAATATTTTATCAGGAATTTTTATATCTTCAAGCCTTAAATTCCTGACAGCTTTCATTCCAAAAATATTCCCCGCTATGCTTGACAAGATATTAGGAGCATTGCCTTTTTCAAATAATTCAGAAGGATAAGCAATCTTTACAAAATTTCCTTTTATTGAAAAAACTTTTGCTCCGAGTTTGTTCACATAAGATTTTTTTGTTTTTACATCAACCCAAGTTCCTATGCTTGATTCAAGAGCAATAGTATTTGCAGCTTCTTTAATTGAAATTTTATTAGGTTCAACTCTAAACAAACAAACCAAGTCATCTCTTGGTTTATATTTCAAACTTATAAATTCTAACTTTTGCATTTCCCTCTTTTTATTTTTTATAATTTCTTTTGACAAGTCTTACAAATTTTTTACCAGTGTGATATGATTTATCTTTTTCAAAGCCTTCATTATAAAATATTAAAGAATTATCTTTATAAACATTTTTAAAACAAAAGATATATTTTATAATATGATAACTTATTTTAAGAGATCTGTTAAAGATAAAAATTTGAGAAGAATAAACAAATTTGAAATTGGCAGTTGGATAAATGCTATAAATCCAACTAAAAGAGAAATTGATAAATTGTCAAAAGAATTTAATCTTGATAAACAAAATCTTCTTTCAGGACTTGATGAACACGAAGTTCCAAGAGTTGAATTTGATGAAGGTGTTGTTTATATTATTCTGAAAACAATATCAAAATATGAAAATGAATTAAGCACTATTTTAATTGTTTTATCCAAAAATTTTATTCTCACACTTTCAAAAAGCAAACCTTCTTTTATAGAAGAAATAGAAAAAGGCAATATAGAGTTTATAACAACTCAAAAATTAAAATCTTTAATAAAATTATTTTCTTTGAATAATAAAGAATTTGAGAGGAAAACTTTGAATATTGTTAAACTTGTAAGCTCTGAGAAAAAAGCAGTTGAAAAACTTAGAGAAGAACAGATAAATAATCTCCTCAAAAAAGAAGATATCTTAAACAGCTTAGTTTCTTCTTATTATTATACTAATGCAGTTTATAACAGAATAATTAAAAAAATAAAATTTTATGAAGAAGATAAAGAAATCATAGAAGATTTAATTATAGAAACTACAGAAGGCTTTAATCTTTGTAAATCTTCATTGAAAACAATATCAAACATAAGAAATAATTTAGTAATTTTAATGTCTAATAGGCTTAATAGACTTATAACTCTCTTGACAATTTTGACAGTATTTCTTACTGTTCCTGCATCAATTTCAGGATTATATGGAATGAATTTAGTTTTACCTTTACAACAAAATCCTTTTGCTTTTTTTTATATAATCGGAATAATTTTTCTTATTTGGATTGCTTTTATAATATACTTTAAAAAGAAAATTTTTTTTTAAACCCTTAAACAAGCAGGCAACTCTTCATGTTTCCTATGATAAGCAATACATTCACAACAAATTCCTTTTCTTTCACATTTCCATGTGCAAGGACAATTTTTTAAATTTTCCTCTTTATTGACACATTCTTTTTTCATTTCAATTTCTTAATTATTGGTCCTTCTTTAGTATCATTAATTTGAAATCCTGCTTTTTTTATTTTTTCCCTAATTTCATCAGCTTTTTTCCAATTCCCTTGTTTTCTTAGCTTTTCCCTTTCTTCAACAAGTTTTTTTATTTGTTCTGGAATAAAAATTTTTTCTTCTTCTCCAAGTTTTAATCCAAAAACTTTATCAAATTCCAATGCAAGAAAATATTTTTCAGAACCTCTAAGTTTATCATCTCTTAAAATTTCCCACAAAAAAGAAAGAGCTCTTGGAACATTTAAATCATCATTCATAATTTCTAAAAATTGACTTCTTGCCATTTCAATATTTTTTTTATTCTTTTTTTCTTTATTCTCTTTTAGACCAGTAATTATACTTCTTAATCTCTTTAAAGAATTTTTTGCATTTTCCAAATTTTTCCATGTAAAGTTTAGTGGTTGCCTGTAATGTTTTAATAAATAAAAATATCTTAAATCACTTGGTGAATAGCCTTTTTCTATGATATCCTTAAGTTTGTAAAAATTTCCAAGAGATTTTGACATTTTTTTTCCATCAACAAGAATCCATTCATTATGAAGCCAGAAATTTACAAATTTTTTTCCAGTCGCTGCTTCACTTTGCGCGATCTCATTTTCGTGATGAGGGAAAATTAAATCAACTCCTCCTGTATGAATATCAAAACTTTTTCCAAGATACTTCATACTCATGGCTGAACATTCAATATGCCATCCTGGTCTTCCCTTTCCTATTTCCACATTCCATGCAACATCTCCGTCTTCTTTATCATAAAATTTCCACAAAACAAAATCATTAACATTCTCTTTATCATATTCATCTTTTTTAATTCTTCCACTTTCGCCAAACTTTAATTTTTTTATTTTCATTCCAGAAAGTTTTCCATAATCCTTAAACTTTGAAATTGAAAAATAAATTCCATCTTTTGCTTTATATGCAAATCCTTTTTTCAAAAGTTTTTTTACTAAGGCTGTCATTTCATTTATGTGCTCTGTTGCTCTTGGCATCACTTCAGGTTTTTCAATATTCATTTTTTTGATGTCTTCTAAAAATGCTTTTTCATATTTCTCTGTAAATTCTCTAAGCTTTATTCCTGCTTTTTGACTTTCTCTAATTGTTTTATCATCCACATCAGTTAAATTCATAACTTCCTTAACTTTATATCCACAAAATTTCAAATATCTTTTTAAAATATCAGAAAAAACATAAGCTCTTAAATTTCCAATATGAACATAATCATAAATTGTCGGTCCACAAACATACATCCTAACTTCCTTGCTTTGCTTGTTAAGTGGTTTAAAAACTTCTTTTTTTCTTGTTAAGGTGTTATAGAGCTTTAGAGGTTTTAATTTTCTTGGCATAAATTCTTTAAGAAAAAGGATTTTAAAAATTTAAGTTATTTTATTTTGCTTTAATTTTAACATCAAAAAAATTTGTAGATTTCTCCATTAACATAAACATTTACCCTAAATCTTATTGTACATAAAGGAGCTCCTACTGGAATTTCAAATAAAACTTTTTGGACAGAAAAATCTCCTGAAGCTATTGGGATATCATCTTCAGCTCTTCCTGTTACAATCCATCTTTCCACAACTTTTTCATCTTTAATCCCGCATTTTTCTTGTAAGTCTGGGTCTGAGATAACTACTTCATAAGAAAATGTTTTTGTTCCTCCTCCTGTTTCAAGATTTCTTATTCCTATGCCAACACCATCTGTTTTTTCTTGTTTTATCTCAAGATATTTTGTTTGAGGATAAATAACAACCTTACTATCTTCTGCAAATAATTTGTTTATTTGATCTCTCAATTGTTGGTCAGTTAAATCTATAGCTCCTTTTGCACTTGTAAATATTCTTTGAATAAGAAAAACTCCTAAAACTAAAACTCCCATTAGAAGAACTATAGTAACAATAGTTC
>JAFCEY010000001.1 GCA_017608945.1 Candidatus Pacearchaeota archaeon
TTTTTCTTAAAATTATACAAGGTTTTTTGAATATTAGTGATTCTTCTTGAATACTGCCTCCATCTGTAATTAAGTAAGTACAATTTGCTAACAGAAAAATAAACTCAGGGTAATTAGTTAAAGGAGTTATTTCAATATTTTCATTTTTTTTAACTTTTATTTTGTTCATTAAATTATATCTTTTAAGATAATAAGCTGTATTATCATGTAAGGGCCAAATAGCTTTTATTTTTACATTACTTATAATCTCAACTATTTTCTCCATTCTTTCTTTTGACTTTAAATTTTCATGTCTGTGAATATTGATTAAGGCATACTTTTGTTTAGATTTTTTTCTGGTTTTAGATTTCTTTGCTTTTTCATAAGCAATTAAAGCAGAATCAATTATTGTATTGCCTGCATTTATTATTTGTTTTTTATTTTTATATTTCTGCAAATTTTTTTCTGTCTCTGAAGAAACAGCCAAAAGAATATCTGAAAACCTATCACTTATTTGTCTTGAAATCTCTTCTGGAAAAGGCTCAAATAAACTCCCTGAACGCAAACCAGCTTCTAAATGAACATTTTTCCAGATTTTTTTTCTGCTAGGATTTAATAACTTGCTTGAAGCTATAGATGCTGCAGCAGTACTCATAGTATCTCCATGATATAAAACATATTTTGGATTTATTTTTCTTAAAAGCCTTTTTATCTTAAAAATCATTAAAAAAAACCAAATTATAGAATTCTTATTCATTTTAGACCAAAATTTTGTACTTATTTTTGGTTCTTTACTAAGCACAAAATCTGGTTTCTTTACACCAAATTCTTTGCAAGATTCTTTTAAAGGATGCTGCCCTGTATGTATGAGCCAGTAATCTTTTTTTTGCTTTTGTAATTCAAGCATAATAGGCATGCACTTAATTAACTCTGCTTTGGTTCCTATAACAATTGCTATTTTAGAATGTGGTTTTTTTGGCATTGTTCTAATACTTAATAAAAAACATATTTTAAAGATTATGTAGAATCATTAATATTTTAAGATTTTTATTTTATAAACTGTAAATCATCTAATTCTGCATATTCTCCAGAGGTTTTTAAAAATTCCTCTCTTGCAATTACGTTTTCAGGATAATCAACTTTCCAAATTTTAATTGGACCTCTTAATCCTTGATAATATACAAAGTCTCCAATACCTGCTCCTTGACTTTTTAAATTTTTAATTAAGACATCATCTTCAGAATGAGCAATTTTTATTGTAGGATAATTATCAAATGCATCATTTAATAGATAAAGTTGTGCAAATAAACCGTTCATTGTTCTTTTAGAAAGATATATTGCTGCCCCTGTTTGGTCTAGCTGCATTTTTTCCTGAGAGGTATATAATGAGGGAATTAAGACAATCATGGCTTCCAATCCAGAGCCGAAATCTGCAAGTCCTTTATTATAGTATAAATATCTAATAGGAATTTTGTATTTATCATCGTTATAATAAAATACTACTTCAGGCTGTTTTATTGTTGGCTTGCTTTCAATTTGTGAAAATTCAATAATTGTTCCTATCACAAAAGATTTATAATTTGGATTTCCAAGTTTATCATAAGTTGGCCCTGGTAAAAAGACTATTGTCTCATTTTCTTTCCAGATAATATCTTCATCCACACCAGATATTCCTGTATAAACTTTTATTTCTCCTGTTGAAGTTTCTTGAGTTTGTTTTCTATCTACAGACATAACATTAATAATACTAAATCTATCCCAAGAGTCATTACTTCCTATTTTACTATAAGCAGGATATTTCCCAAGGTCAGAAGGGTCAATTAAAAGGTAAGAAACATTATGTGTTTTCATTAAACTTAATGCTGTTTCTGGTTTTGGTGTTGTTAAAAGATATCTTCCTATTATATGGTCCCAATATCCAACAACATGTCCTCCATCAGTTACTGTTGGTCTTTTTCCAAGTGTCTGAACCCAGTAACCATAATCCCACCAATGAATAAACAAAGAATTTTCAGGAGTATTTTCTCTTACCCATGCCATTGCTTTTTGCCATTGATAATTTGCACTTGGTCCTGTATTCTGCGCCTGAAATTTAGATGCTCTGACAAAACTATTTAAACTCAATAAAGATAAAACAATAATAGCTATTAATAAAAAACCAAGAAATGTTTTTGTTAAATCATCCCTGCTTTTTTTAAAATATTCAGCTACCTTAACTATAGAATTTCCAACCATAAAGCAGGCAAAAGGAGTTATAAAGAAAAGTAATCTTACTGCACCTCTTCCCGAAATTAACATAAAAAATAACCAAGAAGAAATAATTATTAATTCTGGTTTTATTTTTATCTTCTCTTCTTTAAGAGTTTTAAGCGAGTAAATTAAAAATAATAATATGCTCCCAAAATAAAGAAATTTGCTTATAAAATTAGTTCCATTTAGTAAAGAATCTTGAGATATTCTACTAAACAAAATTCCAGAAACCATTATAATCCAAACCAAAGAAAAAAGGATTTTATTTTTCTTTTTGTTAATCCCTTTTGAAATATCAAAACCAACAAGAATCATTCCTAAATAAAACAGCCAGAAAAAATATTTACTTATTTCATTAATCCAATCTTTAAGGTAAGGTTGTCTATTTTCTGCGACAGTTAAACCTGTTCTTCCCCCTGCAAATGGGTTGAGGACTTCCTCTAAAATCCCAAAAATATAATGGAAAGGGTTTCCTTTAAATATCCAAATAAAGATTCCTCCTAAAATTAAAAGAACTAATAAACTGTAAAATATATGGTATTTTTCAATTTTTTCTTTTTTAAAAAATTTAAATTTTTCTTTTAATTTAAGGTTTAGCATGCTGAAATCTGTTACAATAAAAATTAAAACTGCTCCTGAAAGAATACTTGTTGTATTTAGAAGCACTTTGTTTATCATAAAATTTAAAGAAACATCATAAAATAGGCCAAATAAAACTGTTGATAAAATCCACAAAAAATAAAATAAGATAAAATTTTTCAATGACTTTTTATTTCCATTTAAATTTCTTATTTTGATTAACCAAAAAAGACCAAAACTTAATGGAAGGATCATAAAAATAAAATTAGCGCCCCCACCCCAACTAACAATTGTAAATGTTGATAAAAAGCCAATTAATAAAGAAAATAAAATTACTTTAAGTGTGCAATTTTTTCCTTTTTCTTTTTTGTTTAAGAATTTTAAAGCATAAGTATACATTAAAAATGTGGAAAATAAAGCAAACATTCCTATAGCTTCATGGTCTGAAAAACCTGCCATACTCCTATAGAGATAAGAAGGGATGAATGCTAAAAAGACAGAACTAATTAAAGCTGTTATCTTAGATTTTGTTAAAATATAAATTAAAAAGAAAAAAACTATTAATCCTAAAATGAAAAATATTACTGGAGAAATAACATCAATAAACTGTATTGTAATGTTTTTATTAAATATTTTTCCTATTTTATATAAAAAAATAACAGCTTGAGGCAGGATTTCATGAGAAAAGCCTACTTGTGCAGATGGGTACCTCATTACATCTACTGCAGGCAAACTTCCTTTTTCAAGTATAGTTTCAGCAAGTCTTAAAAAATAAAAAGGGTCCAATGCAAGAGGGACATATTCTCCTGTTGTTTGATCTTTCAAGAGAGGAAGATTTTGAAATCTTATCCAACAACTTACAATTAAAATAACTAAAAATAAAGAAATAATGATAATATTTATTACCTTTTTTTGTTTCAAAAAGTCAATTGTCTGGTTAAGATACTCTTTTATTTTTTGTTTATTTTTATTTCCATCCATTTTAAAATAAATTAAAGAGAATTTACTTTAAAAGGTTTAGCTTATAATCTAAAGGAAGAGCAGGAATCCAAGAATAATAATTAAAATTTGAAAACCATTAATAAACCAAACAACTTCTTTTTCATAAACTTTCTTCGATGGTTTTATTTTTTTAAGAATTTTTATTGCTAAATGTTCCAAACCATAAATTTTTTCATAAGGTATTTCCAAACTTCCATCAGGATTTACTTTGGCAAAACTTTCTTTTTTTAATTTTCCTCTTAGTTTCAAGATCATTTCTAAAATATAAGGGATAAAAAAGAAGACAGCTATTTTTTCAATATTTCCTAAAATTGCAATTACTGCGATTAATGCTCCAACAGAGTATGTTAAAATATTTCCTGGAAAGATTTTTGCAGGATATTTATTAAAAATATAAAAAGCAATTAAAGATGCAATCATATATAAAGCAATTACACTTAACCAGCTATTTCCAGTGATGTATGTTGTATAAGCTAAGGCTGTAAGAATTATGATTCCTTGACTTGCTTCAAGCCCATTATATCCTGCCAGACAGTTAAAACTAAGTGTTGCACCTAAAATTCCTAAAGGAATAATTAATAAAGGATAAAACATCCCAAAATTAACTGCTCCAAAAAAAGGAACCAACATTGTTGACTCTCCTGCATTAATAACCATTAATGGAATAGCAGAAAATAATACTATCAATATCCTCATATTTTTATTTAATCCCTTTTTCCATCCAAGAATATCATCTATAATCCCAACGAATGAGCTTATGAATAAGACACATAATAACGCAAAAATGTAGGTAGATAATTCTAAACTCTTAAAAATAAAAGTGTTTAAAGAGATATATAGCAAAATTCCAAAAGAAACTCCAAATAAAACAGCAACCCCTCCACCTTCTGCAACTTTTTCTTTCTTGACCTTATGCATATCTAATCCAATAAAACCATTTGATTGAGCTTTTTTTATCCATTTTGGAAGAATCAAGAATGTGCAGAAAAAACTAGTAAATATTGTTATTAAAAGTATTAGGTTCATTTTTTTTCTTTAATATTTTTTTATTTAAATAACAACGGAGTAAAGTATACTTCAATTAATGCTGCAATTATTAAAATTGCCATTGCTATTAAAAGCAATATAATTGTGTTCTCTGCTACTCTTAAAAATTTTCTGTTTTTTATTCCAGTTCTCAAGACTCCGATGCCAAACATTCCTCCTGCTAATGCAGTAATAAAATAAGCAGCAATTTCTGGAAATCCATGAATCATGTATCTTAAAATCCCCATTGGAATTTCTTTTAGATTATATTCTGTAAATATTCCAATTGCAGCACTTATAACAGAAGCATTCCATGCTAAGATGAATATTGCACCTGCACCAAAAATTAACGAAAAAACTAAAGTAAAAATCATAACATACATATTATTCTCTATTATTGATAAAAGTCTTGCCTCTCTTCCAGAAACTTCAGCTGTAATTTGAGGAGTTATTGAATATGCTTTAACACATCCTTCAATATTCCCAGGATTGTTTATTAAGCAGTAAGTTTCAATTTGTGCATTAAATAAATTTGAATCTTGTAAAACAATATACCAAAAAGAAAATGCTACAATAAATCCTAAAAAAAGCCACATTAAAGCATAAATAGCATCACTGTGCGTTTTCCATACTTTAACTGCTCCTTCAACATTTTCATCTTCTTTTTCTTCTTTTTTTATTATAAAATACATAAAAGGGAGAGAGAACATCACACTAAATGTTACAACAATTATGCCTGAAAATTTGGCTAATACAAAGTCTTTTGAAAATAAAAAGTACACTAACAAAATAGAAATTGAAGCATAAATCAGTCCTACAAAAAACATTTTCCAAGAGCCTTTTTCAACTTTTTTTGGATTGATTATTGATTCAAGCATAATTTATAAAGAAAAAGAGAATTTTTAAAGTTTCTTAGTTTAATACTGAGATAAAATGAATAAACAAAAAGTTTTTAATAAGATTGTAAAAGACATTAAAAATATAAAAATTCAGGGGGCAAGAAACATTGCAAAAGCAGCTTTGAAAGCTTATTTTCTTGTTCCAGGGAAATCTTCAAAGAAAAAACTCTTGTTTTCAAGACCAACAGAACCGATGATGAAGAATGTTTTGGATATGGCTGAGAAAGGAATATCAAAGAAAGAAATTCTAAAACATTTTTTAGAAGCACAAGAAAAAATCAATAAATATGTTTTCAAATTAATTAAAAATAATGATATAATTTTTACTCATTGTCATTCCACAAATGTTCTCGGTTCTTTAATTTATGCAAAGAAAAAGGGAAAAAAATTTCAAGTTTATAATACTGAAACTCGTCCTTTATTTCAAGGAAGAAAAACCGCCAGAGAGTTACGGAAGGCAGGAATTGAAGTTACTATGTTTGTAGATGCAGCTGTGGCATTCGCAATTGAAAAAGAAAATAAAAAAGATAAAATTTATTCAAATAAGGTTTTTCTCGGAGCAGATGCTTTGCTCAAAAAAGGAGTTGTCAATAAAATTGGGAGCAAGACAATTGCAAAAATAGCCCATGATTCTAAAATTCCTGTGTATATAATTGCAGACTCTTGGAAATATTATCCAAAAAAAATAAATTTAGAAATGAGGGATTTTTTTGAAGTCTGGAAAAAGGCAAAGAAATTAAAAATAAATATTAAAAATCCTGCTTTTGAGTTTATTCCAAAAAAGTATATTACAAAAATTATTTCAGAATTGGGAATTTTGGATTATGATTCTTTTTTAAGATTAAAAAGAAAAAACTAATTTCTGTTTTAATTAACTTCTACTTTGTGAAATTTTTTCCATTTCTTCTTTAGATTTTTCTAATCCTTCTTCTAACTCTCCTTTAACTTGCTCAAGTTTTTCTATTTGTTGTTCAATAAGCTTTTTTGTTTCTGGAATAGATTTTTTTACAAAATTTTTTTCTCCAATATCAACTATCAATTCCTCAGATTGTATTTTTGCTTTTATGAAAATTCCTTTTCCTATTGGAGAAAAAATTTCCTTACCCTTACTATTAACAAGTTCGTTAAGCTGCAGTTTTAATAATTTCATCTCAGTTATTGTTTGTTCTATTAAAGAAATTTGCTCTTGTAACTGAGAAATTTGTTGTTCAAAGATATTTAATTTTAAAGCAGTCCTTTTTTCCATTTTATAAAACCTTAAAAACTTTTCTTAAAATACTACTAAAAAACATAGCAAGAATTAAATAAAACCAGAACCAACTTAAAAATCCGAAGAACTTTGGATTTCCTAAACTTATGAATTTGTCATTAAACCATCTAAAAAACAAAATAAAAGGAATTCCTGTAAACATTATGCTTCTACTTGTAAGTTTCATTGTTTTTGGAACAAATTCAAATTGTTTTTTTTGGAATTCCATTAATTTTTCAGGATTCCCTTTGTACTTATTCATTTCTTCTCTAAGAATTTTTTGTTCTTTTTTTAGCTCTCTTAATGCTTCTTGGTCTGTTGCATATTTTTGAACAAAAGTTGTTATTAATGTTATAAAAAAAACAATAAATATCATTCCTAAATAAAGATTCCATTCTAAAAGCCAGCCTGCACTTGGGTCAAGCAGAGCATGAACAGAATCTTTTATCAAGGGTATTTTATCCCAGTATATAGCAATAATCATAGAAGCAAACATTATAAAAAATAGTTTTTAAAAGTTTCCGCAGAATAATTAATTAAGATTTAACTTTCAATGAATTTCTTTAGTGCAGGATTCATATCAGCTTGATGTTGCTGAGAGATGCTTTGATAAAATTGGAAGAAAATCATAACAACAAGCAATATAGCAGTTCCTGAAACCATTGCTCCTAAAAGGTCAGATAATGAAGCAAGAAAACCAATTGTCATACCACCCATTACAGTTAAAGGAGTTATGTATCTTTCAAGAATACTCTCCAGAATTCTTTCATCTTGTCTAAATCCTGCTATTTGCAAACCAGAAGAAACAATTTTATGTGCTTGGCTTTTTGCATCCATTCCAGAAGTTTTAACCCAAAATACAGCAAATAATGTTGAAAAACCCATAAAAAATAAAATATGTGTTAAGCCTTGAAAAAGATAAAGAGGCAGAAATCCTCCCCTAATTGTTAATTCCAGAAGATTTGTGCTTCCAAGCCAAAAAGCTAATCCTGAAACTGGTTGATTATTTATAAAATGTCCTAAAAAAGTAGGTCTTCCAAGCCAGTTTTCTAAAATTCCTCCAAAAAGTTGGGTTGTTGCAATTAAAGCAGATGTAAATATCACAGGGATAACAGAAGTATAAAAAAAAGCTAATGGCCATTTAACCCCATAACCCCTAATTCTTCCGAATGACAGAGGAATTTCAACTTTTAATGATTGTGCCCATACAACAATTAAAAACACACCAATGGTAACAGCAATTGCTCCAAATGAAGAGAAAAATTCTATACTATGATGTCCTATTACTGATTGTATCAAGACAAAGAATTTTCCAGTGCAAGCAGTATTTGTAAAGTCAATTAAACAATTTCTTCCTTGCTGATTTAAAAATTGGAATGCTGCAGTGAAAAGTCTCCAAGAAACTCCTGCTCCAATAAACAAGCTGACTCCTGAGCCAAATCCCCATTTGTTTGAAAGCTCATCCATATAATAGATTGCTAGACCTCCTAAAATTAATTGAAAAATTACTAAAAAAGTAAAGCCTTCAATAGCTTGTAAACCTCCCATTAAAACATAAACCAAAGACTCAAAAATTATGAAAAAGAAAACCAAAAGTTTCTGAATTCCCTGAAAAAATTTTCTTCCTTCTTCAGTTGCAGTATCAATATTTAATATTCCTGAACCAACTAACAATTGCAAAATAATAGAAGCCATTACAATAGGTCCTATTCCTAATGAAATAATACTTCCAAAGTCTGTTGCAAGAATTATTGCAAGATATTCAAATCTTTCTAATGCATTTTCTGACAACCCAAAAAGAGATATATTTGCAAGAATAAAAAAAGAAATAAGAATTATTAAGGTCCATTTTAATTTTATTTTAAAATCAAGTTTTTTTTCTTCTGGCTCTTTAACTTCAGGAATATAACTGAAAATTTTTCTTAAGTCCATATTTAAATAGATTTTTTAATATTTTGAATTAAAATTTCTCCTCCAGCTTTTCTAACTTTTTCTATTGCTGATTTTGAAGCTTCTTTTGTTTTTATGATTAATTTTTCCTTAACTTCTCCTTCTCCTAAAACTTTATAATCAGGTAAGTTAATCTCGATTCCATTTCCTGTTTTTTTCCCATATTTTTCTAAATTTATTACAATGTCCCTTAAGTTTATTCTTTTCCTTTTGTCTTTTTTTGTTTTTCTACTTGTTATCCCTTGTTTTCCAAAATATTTTCCGTGATAAAGTTTTGTAATAAGAGTTATTTTTTGCCCTGATCTTTTTCCTGTTCCTGCCATCCCCTTTCCTCCTTTATGTCCCTTTCCTTTTCCTTTTTTCCTTGCTCCACGCCTATGTGTTGCGCTTCCTCTCATTTTTTTTGATTTTTTTGTTTTTTTGATTTTCATTGTATTTCTTCTAAAGCTTTTTTTAATTTTTTCAAATGAGGTCTTTCTTTAAAATACTCCTCTGAAGCTTCATTTAAATATCTCAAAAATCTTTTTTTACCTGTTAAGGGATTATTATCAGTTTTTAATAAATAATATTTATCACCAATTTTTTTAATAAAATTATCTTTTTCTTCCACCATTAGTTGAGTTTTAATGTTATAAAGACAATCTTTAGGAAACTCAAATCTCTTTATAGCTTCATTATAAATTTCTTTTTCAGTTTTATCCCCTTCTTTTAAAATTAATTCTATGAGATGTTTATAAATTATTGACATTTTACAGCATTCTTTCAATTAATTCATTAATTTTTTCTTTATTATCCCCTAAGACTCCTTTTGGAAAATGTTCTTTGCTTTTAATTCCTCCTCTTGGCGGATGTAACCTAAAAAAATTTTTTGTTTTTTGTCCTCTTTTTTCCATTAATTTTTTATAAGTTTCTTTATTTATCTCGCCATAAGCAACAAAATCCTTAACTTTTTTAACCATCCCTAAAATTTCTTTTGTTTCTTCAATTACTATACATGAATATTTTCTTTTAAGTCTTAATCTGCGGAGAGTTTCAGCTACATCTTTTTTTAATCCAGTTCTTCCAGCAATTCTAATTATAGCAATCATTTTATATTTGTTTTTTTCAAAGCATTAATACAGGCTTTAACTAAATTAAATGTTGTTCTTTTTTTTCCGAAAGTTTTGCTATAAATATCTTTAATTCCTGCAAGTTTCAAGACTTTTTTTAATTCACTTCCAACAACTAATCCTGTTCCCTGAGGAGCAGGAATTAAAACTATTCTCACGCTTCCAGATTTTCCTGTAATTTTGAATGGAATAGTATGGGGCTCTGAACAAGAACAGTCAAAAGCAGAGCAAGTTCTATTTACACTTATAATATTTAACTTAGCCTTTCTAATTGCTTTATCTCTTGCTGGGAGAGTTTCTTTTGCCTTTCCCATTCCAATACCAATATGTCCATTTTCGTCTCCAACAACAGCCATGGTTGAAAAGGTTGGAATATTTCCTTCAGCAGTTTTTCTTTGTGTCTGACGCCAAGCTCTTCTTTTCCCTCCACCAAATTTCCCCTTTGACTGACCCAGAGAAATTAACTCTGATTTTAAATTAAGTAAATAATCAACAATTTGCTCTTCGAGAATTTTTCTTTTTGCATCAAGAATTTCATCAATATTCTTAATTTTTCCTTCTTTCACTTCTTTTCCAAGTTTTGTTTTTGGAGTCCAAGAAGCCAATATCTCTCTTTTTCTTTCTTTTTCAATTTCCTTTTTTTCAAGTTCTTTTGATATTTCTTCTTCTAAAATCTCTTCACTTTTTTCTTCAGTTTCTTCTAATTTACTTTTTTTCATTTTCTTCTATTTTCTTTTTAATTTCATCAAACCTTAAAGATTTTTTTAGATATTTTCCTTTTATCTTATCTTCATCTGGAAATTCTCCTTTGTATTTTATCTTAATCCCAGAATCAACAAGTCCTTTAATAAAAGCATAAGTTCTTGTTTTCGATAAAACTCTATTCATTCCAAAATCTAATATTGGAGTTTCAAGATTTTTTTGAATTATTTTTTTTCCAATTAACAATCCTGTTAAGTATGATGCAGGAATGCTTTTTAAGCTTCCTTGAAGCTCTTTAGGCCATCCAAATTTTAATAAATGTTTAGAGCTTAATCCTATTTCAACTTTATCCCTTGCCTCTTTGCTTGTTATATATTGTCCTATAATATATCTGTTTGTTTTTCTAAAAACAAGCCGAGGAAAGCTGCCTTTTAGTAATTTAAGTCTTTTCAAATAATCTGTTTTTCTTTCTCTTCTCCTTCTTTTTGGAACTCTCATTTTCATTTTAAACTTTTTATATATTCTTTTAAATGTCCTATATCCCTAAATTCCCTATTTCTAATTTTTTTCCTTAATTCTAATGCATCCTCTTTTGTTAATTTTCCTTGTTTTTTTAACTCCCTAATATATTTTCTTAATTTTCTAACTAGAACAACATACTCTCTTTTTCTTTTTTTAACTTTTCTCTTTATACTTCCTATCCCCTTTTTTTTCTTCCTTTTCTTTTTCTTTTTTCTTCCTTTTTCTTCTTTTATGATTATTGCTCCATCTTTATGTAAATCTTTTATATCTTGCCTTGTGATAGCTTCTTTAATTTCTTCAAGTCTTGACTTCAAGAAAATTATTCTTTCTTTTCCTACATTTAAAGTTCTTGCAGCAAGTTTTTTTTTCTTTTCAAGATTCATTTTCCTTTTTCAGTTTTTCTAAAAATTTTTTATTTACATTATAAACCGGAATTTTTTTCTCTTGTGCTTTTTTTAAAATTTCGAGTCTTTTCCTTTTTCCAACTTTCCCGATAATTACAATTTCTCCTTTTCCTATTTTTTCAAGTTCTTTAACATTATAAACAATAATAGGAGTTTTTCCATTAATTTTGTCTCTTAATTTTTTATTTTTCTTATGTCCAACACTTACGGTTTTTGGATAACCTTTCCTTTTCTCTCTCATTTTATTATCTCTTCCTTTCGGCTTTCTCCACTTTTGCTTTTTCTTCCTTTTCTTTCCCAACTTCAGATGTTCTGTTGTGTTTCTTCTTAAAAATTTCATGTTTCTCTTCCTGGTTTTTTTATAATGAAGATTCCATCCTGGAAAATTCTTCTATCTCTTTTTTTGATTTTTGTAGCAACTTCAAGATCTGCTGCTGTCTGTCCTGCAAGTTCTTTATTGCATGAGAAAACCTTTATGACATCTTTTTCAATTTTGACATCAACTTCCTCTGGAATTTTAACTTTTCTTGGAATTCTCTCCCCTAAGAAATTTTTTATTAAAAGTTCTTTATTTTTAATTTCTATTGTCATTGGAAAATGGCTGAAACAAACCTTAAGCTGGTACTCAAATTTTTCTTGTACTCCTCGAATCATATTTTTTACATGAGAAGAAATTGTATTTATCATTCTTTTGTCTTTTTTTGTTGCTTTTTTACTACCAATAATAATCTTATCATCTTTTTTTTCAAAAATTAAGCCTGCTGTTTTGCATTTTTTTCTATTTTCTCCTTCTGGACCTTTAACTATAATTGTATTCCCTTCTATATTTGTCTCCACTCCTTCTGGAATTTTGATATTTTGAAAAATTTCTTTTCTCATTTTAATAAAAATAAGCTATTAGGCATCCACCAAATCCTTTTTCTAATGCTTGTTCATGTGTCATTAAACCTTTATTTGTAGAAATAATCATTACCCCGATGTTTCTTGCAGGAAGAAATCTTCTTCGGTATTTTTCAATTTGATTTTTATTTACTGTAAATCTTGGTTTTATTGCCTTACATTCAAAAAAATCACAAAGAGTGACTTCTACTTTTTTTTCTTTAGTATTAATTTTATATTTTTTTATAGCTCCTTCTTGTTTCATTATTTTTAAAATTTCTATTAATAAATTTGAAATTCTCTTTATTTCTATGGTTTTCTTTCTGGCTTTTTTAGCATTCCTTATAGCATTCAAACCATCAGCAACAATATCTTGTGCCATTTTATGAATATTTCTAAATTATGAATATTTTTTAAAACCCATTTCCTCGGCTATTTCTCTAAAACAATGTCTGCATAAGCTTAATCCATATGAACTTATGTGAGCTCCAAATCTTCCACATCTTTCGCATTTTTTAGCTGCAACTCCAATTTTTCTGTCTTTGGGTTTATTATGTTTTAAAAACTTCTCTACTTTTACTTTTTTCTTTAATTGCTTTAAGATTTTTTTCCAATTGCTAGCTGTCATATTTTAATATTAAACAAATTTAGTTTGGAATTTTTCTTCCATAAATTTAATTATTTCTTCACGGCTTACAGCCTGTCTTTTTGGGATATTCCCTTTTTTAATTTTTTTTAACCCTATTCTTTTTCCAGCCTTCATAAAAGTAACTGTAACATCTAATCCTCTAATACCTATCTCTCTTTGATAATCTATTCCTGGAATCTCTATATACTCTTTAATTCCAAATGAAAAAGTGTTTTCACTTACTTGTTTTCTTCTTAGTTTGTTGTCTATTGCAGCAAGCATTTTTTTTAAAATTATTTCAGGATTTTTTCTTATTGTTACAACTGCTCCTACTTCTAATTTTGGCCTGACTCCTAATGAGGGAATTCTTTTTTTTGTTTTTCTTTTTGACGGTTTTCTTCCTGTAAGGATTTCAAGAAGTTTGATTCCTTTTTCTAAATCTTCCCCAGTCCCGCCTACACTTAAAATAACTTTTTCAATCTTTAATTCTTTCATAGGATTCATTCTATTACAATTAGTTGTTTAATTAAAGCATTAACATCTTTATTTTCAAGATTAACTTTCGCTCTATTATTATCTATGATTTTCTTTACTATTCCTTTTTTTCCAATGTGTTTTCCATCAATCATGAGGATTTTTGAATTTTCTTTTAGTGGAAGATGGTTTAATATCTTTTTTTCTTTAGGGTTTATTTGAAGAGAGTCATTAATCTTACATTTAATATCGCTTATGAGATTTCTTCCATCGCTTAAATTCAGTTGAGTCTTTTTTCCTTTCAATAATTTTTTCCCAATTATTTTAATTACTTTTTTATGTGCCTCTGATTCCTTTATTTCTTCAACCCGAAATTTTCCTTTTTCAGAAATATTAAGTCTATAATGTTTTTTAAGAGGAATAATTGTTATCACATCAAATAACAAAACAGTTTCTTTTTCATCTTTAGCAGTCTTGCCATTAATTAAAATGTTTTTTGCTTTTATTGCTTTTATTGCTTCTTTTCTATTTTGAGATATTCTGAGTATATCTCTTAAAACCATTAACAAAGATATTCCTGTTTTAAGGTGAGACTTAGGTCTGACTATAAATGTCGTTCCTTTTCTATTTATAGGCCATCTTTTTGGGACTTTTTGTCTTTTTAGATGCATTTTATTTTATTCTTTTTTTATCTTCCAAATTTAAATCAATTATTTGTAAATTTGAAGCTTTTAATGGAACATTAACTTTACTTCCATCTTGCTTTTTTATTTGAATTCCTTGCACAAATATTTTTTGCATTTTTGTATTTACTTCTATTACCTTTCCTTCCTTTTTTTTGTATTTCCCCCTCATTATCCTGACAGTGTCCCCCTTTCTTATAGGAACGCTTCTTTTTCCATGCTTCTTTCTAAGTTCTTTTGATAAATTTGCACTAAGGAATTTTCTCTTTATATGTAATGGAGCATTAGCTAAATATTTCCTTTGTTTTCTAGGCAACTTACTTGCTTTCCATTTATCTGAAAATTTTTTTTTCATTTTTTTCTATGATAGGCTTGTTCACAAATTTTACAATTTTCTCTTATTGATTTATCCATTATAAATCCTAAAATAGCTTTTTGATTATTATAGTCTTTATCATTAGATTCTCTTAATTCAGCTTCTAACTTTTCCTTTTTCATTTTAATACACAAAATTTGCAATTTTAGCTACTTGGGGCCATCTTTCTAAAATTTCTCTTGCAACTGGCCCTTTAATCTGTGTTCCTTTTGGGTTTCCTTTTTCATCTTTTAATATTGCCACTGCGTTGTCTTCGAAAGTTACTCTCTCTCCGTCTTTTCTTTTATAAGGTTTTTTAATTCTTACTATTATAGCATCAAATACTTTTCCTTTCATTTCAGGAATTCCTCTTTTCACACTCACTTTCACCCAATCTGCAATTTTTGCTGACATTTGTCTTCCTTTTTTTCCTTTTCCTTTTTTAACTGAAACAAGTCTTACAAGCCTTGCTCCGCTATTATCTGCAACTGTTAGTTGTGCTCCTAAATTAACTCCTCGTGTAGCTTTTGCACTTATTGCTTTCATTTTTTCTTTTTTGATGTTTTAATTACTACAAAATGGATTATTTTACTTAAAGGCCTACATTCCTGCACTTGTACAATGTCTCCAACTTGAACCTTTTCTTTTATGCAATCAGGGAGCCGAGCGTGAATTCTTGTAGTTCTTTTTTTATATCTTTCATATTTTCTTATGTAAACTTCTTTTTCGAACTCTACTACAATCCTTCTTGGAAATTTTTTCTTTACTTTTCCTTCAAAGATTTTTCCTCTTGCTTTTAATCTTCCATGAAAAGGGCAATCTTTGTCATTGCATAAAGCTCCAGCTACTTCTTTGTCTTTTATTTTTTCTTCTTTCATTTTTCTTTCCATTTTTCTTCTTGTGTGTTTTTAGTCTATTAACTCTTCGTTAAAGCCCATTTCTACTAAAGCTTCTTTGATTTTTTTTCTGTGGTTTCCTTGCAATTCTATTACATTGTTTTTGTAAGATCCACCACATGCGAACTTGTTTTTTAAGGTTTTTGTGATTTTTTTAATGTCAACATCTTTTCCAAACCCGGTGATTACTGTCATGACTTTTCCGTATCTTTTTTTTTCTAAAGTCACTTTTATTTTCTGTGCACTTTTTGCTATTTGTTCACACACACAAGCTTGCTTAGGCAAGCCACATTTAGGACAAATTTCCATTCTTACCTTTTATAGTGAGTATTCTTGCAATAATCTTTTTAATTTCTCTACTCCTTGAGCCTTTTTTTGTAGGATTTGCTTTAGCTTTTGTTAATTCTAATTTTAATTCTTTTAATTTTCTTTTAATTTCCTCTTCATTCATTTTTCTAATTTCCTTTGCTTTTAGAGTTGCCATTTTCTCTTTCTTCTTTAATTTTTTTGATTATTTCTTCATCAATTTTTATTTTATCACTTAGTTCAGCGTATGGAGGTAATATACTCACTTTAATTCCAATAACTCCAGGTTTTGTTTGTGCAATTGATTTTGCTCTTTCAACAACCTTAGCACTATTCCCAATTTTTTTTAAATATCCTTGAGAGAATCTCCAGGTTTTTGCTCTTGAGCTAGGGAGTTTTCCACTTAAAACAATTTCAGCTCCAAGAGCTCCAGCATCCATTATTTTCTGTAGGGTTCTATAAGCTACGACTTTAAATTTTAAAGCCCCAATTCTTTCTAATGCTAAAGCAATTTCATCAGCAATTATTTGAGCATCAAGCTCGGGTTTTTTTACTTCTTCTATTTCAATTCTAGGATTTTCAAGTTTAAATCTTGTCTTTAATGTTTTTGTAAGTTCATCAATTCTTCCCCCTCCTCTCCCTATTACTAAACCGGGTTTATGTGTTGAAATTATAATTTTTTCACCAATAGGGGTATATTCTATTCTGACTTTGCTTATTTTCCCTTTTTCTAAAGATCTTTTGATATACTCACGAATCTTAAACTCTCTTTTCTTGAAATCAACTACATTTTTTTCTTCCATTTACTTCTTCATTTCCTTTACTTTTATTTTAATGTTGGTTCTTTTTCTTCTAATTCTTCCATATCTTCCATAAGGCCTTGAACCAATATTTGCTGTTGCTTCTGCAATTATTGGATTTTCTAGTCCATTATAATTAGCATTCGCCTGCAAACTTTTGAGCAATTTTATAAATTCTTGAGAAGCTTTTTTTGGATATCTTCCAGACATTATTCCTTTTCTATGAGGAATTTCTCCTTTCATTGGAATTGCTTTTTTATGTATTATAACTTCTCCTAAATTTCTTATAGCTTCATCAATTTCTTTTCCTTTTATGAATTTACAAATGCTAACTGCTTGTTTTGTTGAGATTGGCAGGTTTTTTACATTGATTATTGCTTCTGTTTTTTTCAGCTTTTCTTTTTTTTGAATTTCCTTAGGTTTTTCTTTTTTTTCTTCACTGATTTTTTGCTCTTTGTTTTTTCCTTGCGTTTTTTCTTCTGTCTTTTTATTTTTCTCTTCAGACTTTCTTTTGTAGACTTTCTTTTGTTTTTCCATTGCCTTTCTTTCCTTTTGATTTGGGTTTGGATTTTTTTCTGTCATTTTCAATTTCATTTCTTAGCTTTTGCTCTAGTTCCCTTAGTTGCTCCAACTCCTGCTACTCCGTGTTTAATTTTGCCTCTTGTTAAAGCGAATTCTCCTAATCTATGTCCCAACATTTCTTCAACTATATTTACAGGAGTAAAATTTTTTCCATTGTGAATATGGATTCTCATTCCAACCATTTCTGGAACTATGATTAGGTCTCTTTGATGTGTTTTTATAGGTTTATTTTTCTCGATTTTTTCTTTTGCTCTATTTATGAATTTTTCAATTTCATGGAATTGTCTTAACACTGTTCTTCTTGCTCTAGATTTAAGATACTTCGCAAATTCTCTGACATCTAATGATTTTAATTCTTCTATTTTTTTTCCTCGGTAAGTAAATTCTTTTTTCTTTTCCATTTTATTTTTTCTTTTTTCCTGTTCTTTTAGGCCTTAATAATCCAACTTTTTTTCCAGGAGGAGCATTTCTTTTAGCAATTTTGCTTTTTGGGTTTTTTCCTCTACCACTTCCGAAAGGATGGTCTATAACATTCACTTTAACAGCAGAAGTTCTTGGCCATAATTTATTTTTTGATTTTTTAATATAATATTGTTTTCCTGCTTTGACTATAGGTTTTTTTAATCTCCCTTCTCCCGCTATTTTTCCAATAGTGGCTCTACACTCTTTGTTAAATACTCTCTCTTTTTTTGACGGCATCAAAACAAAAACTTTATCTTCAACAATCTTACTTACTACTGCAAAATTCCCCCCACACCTAATAAAAACCCCTCCATCTCCAGGTTTTGATTCAATATTGTAAATTTCTGTTTTTACAGGGATTTCTTTCAATTTTAAGATATTTCCATTTTTAACTTCTTTTTCAAATTTTATTTTTTGTCCTTCAATCATTCCTTTACATGCAGGAATATAAAAAAATCCTTCACTGTATTGAATTTTTGCTAAAGGAGCGCTATGCCCTGGAGAATTAAGCAGTTTAACAACAGTTCCCTCTCCTTTAAGTTCTTTAGGATATTTTATTTTAATTTTGAAAGCTTTTCTTTTGACTCTGTAAGTAAAACTTCCTTTTCCTCTTGCTTGTTGTATAATTCTTTTTCCCATTTTACATTTATATTAATCCTAGTTTAGTTGCTAAATCAATAGCTGGAAATTGTTTTTTTAATTTAACACAAGCGTATTTTTTATTTCCTCTAATAGAAGTTCTTATTTTTTCAACTTTAACTGAAAACAAAGATTCAATTTCTTTTTTAATCTGATTTTTAGTCTTTTGTTTTTCTGTTTCAAATGTTAAAACATTTTCTCTTTCAATTTTCAAAACAGCTTTTTCTGTTATTATTGGTTTTAAAATCATTTTTTCTTAAATTTATTTTCAAGTTCTTTAATTGCTTGTTCAGTATAAATTGTTAACCTACCAGGTCCTCCTTTTGCTAAATCCATGACATTAAGATTTTTTGCATTCTTAACATCAAAAATATTTGTTTTAAGTTTTTCATTATTTCCAATAATTAAAAGTGCTCCTGCACTTTTACTATGTCTCCTGCCGCGAAATTTTCCTTTTCCTGCTCTAATTTTTTTTCTTTTTATTGCTATTTTCAAAAGTCTCTCTCCGAGAATTTTTTTTAGACTTTCAAGAAGAGGTTTTGTTTTTAATGTTAAAATCTTGGATTCAACGATAAATGGTAGATTTATTTTTTCTCCTCTTAGAGTTTTGTATTTTTTTGTAATTTCTTTTTCATTTGCTGTTGCACTTATTGCGCTTTCAAAAGCTATTTTCAACTCTTTTTTGTTTATTTTTCTTTTAGTTATTGATAAAGTCTTTGGGGGATGTGCTCGCATGCCTCCTCTTGCTTGAGGCACTTCAGCTGCTTCCCAGTGAAATTGTTCCCCTCTTCTAAGAAAAATTTTTCTTGGAACTCTACTTATTCCTCTTCCATACTGACTTTTCCACACATGTCTTCTATGAGCAATTTTTCCTTTAGCCGAATATTTTTTTCCTGCTGTAAGAGAAGGAGAATATGGCTGCCTAATTTTTTTAGCTTCTAAAACCTTAGCAATTATATCTTCTCTGACTGGTTGAGAAAAACAACTTGGAAGATTAATTTCTTTAATTTTCTTTCCGTCTATATTAAAAACATTTGCTTTCATCTTTCTATCTTCAAAAACTCATAAGTTTTTTTAGCCTGTTTTTTACTTGGTCGTAAAGGATTTGTGGCTAATAACCCCCTTTTTGCAGGTCCTTGTATGCTTCCATGAAGAATTAGATAATCACTTTTAATATCTCCAAAATTTTTTATGTTTTTTAGTTCTTTCTTTTCTTCAGCTTTTCCTAAGTCTATTATTTTATTATTATAAACTATTCTCGTAAACATTCCTAACTGACCCGCTTGTGGAGCTCTGAAAGTAACTCTTGCAGGATGCCAAGGGCCGAGACTTCCTGGACGTCTTCTACCTTTTTCTGATTTATGTTGTTTTAAACTAATTCCAAATCTTTTTACTGGGCCTTGAAAGCCTTTTCCTTTTGTTATTCCCCTAATATCAATTAATTGACCTTTTTCAAATACATCTGAAATAGAGATTTCTTTGTTAATTTTAAGTCTGATTAAATTAAGTTTTTCTTCGAGATTTCCAGACAAACCAATTTCACATAAATCGGGTGTTTTTTTTATGTTTGTTTTTTTACAAAGAGAGTAAATTACAATTCTAATGTCATCGTAATCTTTTATTTTATTAATGGCCTCTTCAAATTTGATTTTTTTCTTTGGAATCTTCAGTTTTCTTTTTAATTCCTTATCAAGATTCTCAGCAAGAATTTCCTTGATGATTTTTCCATTTTTATAAAATCTTACAGAAAATATTTTTATTGGAGGGCATTCGAGAATTGTAGCAGGGATTATAATTTTCTTTCCCTTTGTCATTGAATTTGGTGTATTATCTTTAACATGAATAGAGGCCATTCCTGCTTTATAACATATAAATCCTTTAATGTTTTTTAGAGAATCAGGAATAGCATCCCAGTTCACACTAGGTAGAAATTTCTTAGCTCTTTTCCTCGGCCAATATTGCAAACTTCCTTTTCTTGGTTTTCTTCTTGTAGGCATTTCCTATTTTTGCGGATATTGTCATTTTATTATCTCTGGAATTGAAATAAGTAAAAAAATAAGGTTTAAAAGAGTTTTGTTTTCTTGATTTTTTGAAGTTTTAAGCAACTATATAACCGAAAGTATACTCAGAAAGTGAAGTTAATTTCCCTTTAACACAAACAAAAGGATAACTTAAAGAATATTGATCATTACCTAATTTTACAATTACAATTGTTATATCGTTTTCTTTAGAGATATCCTCTTCATGAACAATTTTATGTGTATAAAAACTCCACATATCGAAGTAATCTAATGCGTCTTTAGGATTATCAAAATGTTTACTATCAACTATTTCATAAAATGCTTTATAAGATGATTTTTTCTTCCATAATTCTGCTTTTTGATTTACTTCATTTAGACACGCTTGATGAGAGGGATTTGACATTGTTTTAGTTGCTTCAACGGAGTTTTCAGGTTCCTCTTGTATTATATTACCAACATTTCTTTTAAATGAATCAAATAAAGAAGGGTTAAATATAAATGATAATATCAAACTTCCAATTATAAATACTAAAATCCATATAAATAATTTTCTTACAAATCCCATTTTTTGTTTTGTAAGACTAATATACAAACTTAATCTTTTTATGCTACAAATTCATTTTCACTTTTAATTTCTTCTCCATCAACTATCGCTTTTCTTATAATTTTTCCCTTTCTTTTTGCATTCTCTCTTATTTTCGCATAGTCTGTTTCCTCTTTAAGTTCATCAGGTATAAGAATTTCATTAATTAAGAAAGTATGATTTATTTCAGCTTTTTTGAAATTTTCTTTTTCAAAAATAAAATCTCTTACAATTTTTTTATCTCTAGTGATAAGTTTACAAAAATCTGCTTGAGGTTTTTCCTCTCTTTTTTTCCCAGGTTTCCCTGATTTTGGAAGTTTTGGTTTTATTTTTAACTCATTCTCTTCTGCTCTAAAACTCAAAGCAAAAAAAGCTTTTGGAAATTTTTCAAGTAAATTAAGAATTTCTTCTTTATCCATCTCCTTTTCTATTATATATTTTTTAATTCCCTGAAACTGTTTCTTACCTTTAAAAGAAAGCCCTTCGAGGTCATTTGTTGATACAATGATTCCTCTGACGATTGTTTTTCCTTTAAGTTTTTCAGCTACAGCCTTAACAAGATCATTTGCAAATTCATAATTTGTAGAAATGATAAATTTTCCATTTAGGTTTTTTATATTAACTACTGCTCTGTCTTTAAATTTCCCTCTCCCAAATTTTTGAAATTGTAAATGGACTAAATTGTCAATTTTATTGTCAAAAATTTTTTTTATAAAATTCATTTTCTTTCTAATTCATAAAAATTTTTTACTTTTAAACTTTCCGTCATTTCTTTTTAATAAGTTTTATAAACATAAGAGAGATTATTGTATTATGAATGAAACTTTTTTTAGAAAAATAGCAATTATAATAATATTAGCTATTCTTGCAGTTTTATCTTTCTTCCTATTAAAGCCTCTTTTGCTTTCTATAATTTTCGGGATAATTTTAGCATTTATTTTTACTCCAGTATATAATTGGCTTTATAAAAAAATAAAATCAAAGAATTTATCTGCCATTATAATCTGTATTTTATTATTAACCTTGATAGTTCTTCCAATATGGTTTTTAATTCCTATCGCAGTACAAGAATCTATAAAACTGTATACTGCCTCACAAAAAATTGATTACAGCTCTCTTATTGAACGTTTTCTTCCAGCTTTCAAGGTTTCAGAACAATTTTCTGCTGAAATTGGTTCTGCACTTCATTCTTTTGTAACAAAATTAACAAATTCTTTAATGAATTCATTATCAAATCTAATTTTTAATTTTCCAACTCTTGTTTTACGGTTTATTGTGGTAATTTTTGTATTCTTTTTTGTATTAAGAGATAAAGAAGAATTTATTTTATATATCAAAGAGATTTTTCCTTTCTCAAAAGAAATAGAAAAGAAATTTTTTGCTTCAACTAAACAAATAACCTCCTCTATTCTGTACGGACAAATTCTTATAGGGGCTATTCAGGGTCTTGTATTAGGAGTAGGATTATTTATTTTTAAATCTCCAAATCCTTTGCTTCTTACTCTTTTCTCAGTTATCGTAGGAATTCTTCCAATTGTTGGTCCTGCAATTGTTTGGGTACCTCTTTCTCTTTATTTCTTTATTTCAGGAAACAATCTTCCTGCAATTGGAATTATTGCTTTTGGTTTAATATCTTTATTTTCAGATAATCTTCTAAAGCCAATTTTTGTTTCAAGAAGAACAGAGATTCATCCAGGTATTGTGCTTATTGGAATGATTGGTGGATTATTTTTATTTGGTGTTTTGGGATTAATTATTGGACCATTAATTCTTGCATATCTTATAATTATGCTGGAATTTTATAAAGGAAAAAAATCTTCAATATTAATTGGAAATCATAAAGATTAAAAATATTCTTTGATTGTTTTAAAAATGATACTTAAAACCAAAATTCTTGGGTGGTCAGCAGGATTTCCGGTGGTTATGTTAAACCTAAGAACAGCAAAGAAACTTGGAGTTGAGAGTAAAGATAGAATTCTTATAAAAACTTTATCTAAGAAACAGAAAAAAATTTCTGTAATAGCAGATACTATTAAAAATCTGGTTAAAGAAGGAGAAATTTTTGTTTCTTTGGAGCTTGCAGAAACTCTAAATTTAAAACAAGGACAAAAGGTTGATGTTTCTTTATCTCCTGTTCCAGCGAGCTTTACTTTTATAAGAAAAAAATTAAATAATGAGACCTTATCTAAAAAAGAAATTAAGAAAATAATTGAAGATATTGTTAATAATTCCCTTTCAGAAACAGAAGTTTCTCTTTTTGTTTCTGCTATATATGAAAAGGGAATGAGTATGAAGGAGATAATTTATTTGATTGAGTCTATGCTTGAAACTGGGAAAAAAATAACTTTTGATAAAAATTTTGTTGCTGATAAACACAGCATTGGAGGTGTTCCAGGTAATAGAACAACTCCGATAGTTATTTCAATATGTGCTGTTGCAGGTTTAATAATGCCTAAAACATCTTCGAGGGCTATAACCTCTGCAGGAGGAACAGCAGATGTTATTGAAACAGTAGCTAAAGTTGATTTTACAATGGAAAGAATAAAAAAAATAATTAAAAAAACAAATGCATGTATTGTTTGGGGAGGGAGTTTGGGGCTTGTTCCAGCAGATTCAAAGATAATACAGGTTGAAAAAGTTCTTAGGATTGATCCAAAAGCTCAACTTTTAGCTTCTATAATGGCAAAAAAATTAGCTCTTGGAAGCAGGTATATTCTTATAGATATTCCTTATGGAAAAACAGCAAAAGTTGATAAAAAAGAAGCATTAAAATTAAAAAAGAAATTTGAATATCTTGGCAGATATTTTAAGAAAAAGCTGAAAGTTGTTTTAACAGATGGACGTCAGCCTATTGGGAATGGAGTTGGTCCTGCCTTAGAATTAATGGATATTCTTAAAGTTTTAGATCCGAAAAAACAAAAACAAGCGCCTAAAGATTTAGAAAAAAAATCTTTATTTTTAGCAGGGGAAATTCTTGAGATGAGTGGAAAGGTAAAAAAAGGGCAGGGAATTAACTTTGCAAAAAAAATCCTTTATTCTGGAAAAGCCCTTGAAAAATTTAAAGAGATAATAAGAGCTCAGGAGGGAAGTCTTAAAAGATTAAGGTATGGAAAATTTAAAAAAGATATTCTTTCAATCAGGTCAGGAAAGATTTCAGAGATAGATAATCAGAAAATAAATTTTCTTGCAAGAGTCACAGGTTGCCCTGTAAATAAATTTTCTGGACTTTATCTTTATTATCACATTGGTGATAAGGTTAAGAAGGGAGAAAAAATTCTAACTCTTTATTCTGACTCCAAATTAAAGTTAAAAGAAGCATATTCTTTTTTTAATAAATTAAAGCCTATTAAAATCTTATAAAATTTTTTAAACTTCTCTGCATTTTGTTTTGCATGGTTAGTTCCACAAAAAGTCTTATAGAATATTTTAAAAAAAATCTTTCTAAAGGCTACACTCCAGAAACTCTTAAATGGGCTTTGATAAATCAAGGCTATTCAAAGTCAATTGTTCAAGCGTCTCTAAAAGAAGCGCAAAAAGAATTAGCTAAAGAAGCTCCTATTTTAAGAGAAAAACCAGAAATAAAATATGAAGTTTTTGACGAAAAAGGAAACCCAATTGTCATTCCTTTAAAAAAATCTTGGTGGAAGAGGTTGTTTAAGTTGTGAAGGAGTTGGTAATTGTTTTAAGTTTATCATTTTTAATTATATAGTAATCTTTAAAACTTCTTAATTAATTATTAATTTATGCCTCTGTCGCATAATGGTATTGCACCGGTCTTGAGAGCAGAACCTTTGGTTCTGCATCCCTTTTGACAAGATAACCGGGCCCGAAAGGGCATCCAGGTTCGATTCCTGGCAGAGGCGTAATAAGCTTCAGGCAAGATTTGAACTTGCGACCTCCATCTTACGAGGATGGCGCTCTAACCACTGAGCTACTGAAGCACTTCATGAGATACAGGTATTAATCTTTCTTTAACTACTTTCCTTTAATTAGATAAAAAAATTATTATAAAAATATTATTAGCTCCAACTAAAAAGTCTTTATCTTAAGGAAAGAGAAAATTATTCAAAAAGTCTATCCAAAGAGTGCACTTAGACCTTCTGCAGCTTCTTCTTTCTTTTCCTCTACAAGTTCTTTTTTTTCTTCTTTTTCTACTTTAGTTTCTGATGGTTGAACCAATGTAGCACTTTCTAGTTCTTTTTCTATGTCAACTCCTTTAAGACTAACGACTAAAGCTTTTATTTTTGCTTCTTCTTCAGGATTAATTTCTTTTCCTGCAGCTTTAAGGATATTTTTTATATTTTCCTCATTTATTTCCTTTCCTATCTTATGCAATAAAATAGCAGCATATATGTCTTCCATTTTTTTATCTCATTTATTTAATTGAATTTTTTCTAAAGCCTTTCCATGAATTGCAGCTTTTCTTATTAAAAAACTTATTGTTTCATGACAGATGTAATTAATGTTGATAGCAAATGCTAAAGATTTTATAAAACTTGTCTTTATATTTTCTAAATTTTCTTTTTTATTGATTTTTATATTTAAATATAACTTTTCTGTTTTTTTATCAAAAGCTGCAAAGGGTATAATTCCTACTAGAAAAGGTTTAATATTCAATTTATTCATAATATCTGCAGCACTCTGAGAAATTTTTTCTCCTTTTTTAACTATTATTTTTGGCTCTTTGATGTTTATTTTTCCATTTTCTATTTGAATTTTTACTCCTAATGCTCCGAGTTCAGATATTGCTGGTCCTGGAACCAAATCAGTTGGTCCAGGAAGAATTTCTATATCTTCTTCTGCAATTTGTCCTGCTTTTGCTTTTGCCTCTTTTTTATTTTCCACTAATTCATACGCAAGTTCAAATGCATCTAAATCAGAAAAAATAATAGCAGTATCTCCTTTTATTTCATTTTTAATTTTTTTTAACTCTTCATTTTCAGAATTGTTAATTGCTCTTAATATCAAATTTTTTTTTGGGACTTTTATTATAACTTTCTCCCTTAAATTTTTTTTAATTTCTTGAAACTGCGCGGTAGGGAGATTTTTTATTGACGCTAATAAAATTGTATTCTTTGTTTTTATAAGATTAGAAAGTTCTTCAACAATTTTGGATTTTAAATTTTTCTTGGTCATTTTACATTTATTTTTATTGGTTTAGTCATAGTGAGCTTGATTTCAAGATTTTTTATGTTCTCTTTCCCCTTTTGAAGCTCTTTTAGCAGAGCATTATAAACACTTAGAATATTTTCTATTATTTCCTCATTTTTCATGGTCTCTTTTCCAACACACATTTTTATGCTTGGTTCCTTTGTTCTAATTCTTAAACTTGAATTTATTTTTTCAACAGTCTCCTTAATTATTTTATCATTGACTTCTTTTAATATTCCTAACTGAGGAGAAGGCATTTTTCCTGCAGGACCAAGTATTCTTCCAAAATTTGTTGCAACAAGAGGCATAAGATTTGCTTGACTTATGAAAAAATCATATTTCTTTAATTTTTTAATTCCTTTAGTTGTCGAATATTTTTTAAATTCATCTTTAGTTATGGTGTCGATATTTTTGTTTTTATTCTCTAAAAAAGCGCAGATTTTTTTATCTTTTATTTTATGTGGGACCTGGATAAATAAATTTATAGAGTTTTTCTTTATGTCAAATTTTTGCAGATTTATAATTAAATCAACACTCTGATTGAAATTCCTTTTTCTTTCTTTTCGTAGCTCAGAAAGAGCTTTTTCTAATTCTTTTTTAAGTTCCATTTTTATTACCTCCAACATTACGCGTCAGTATCATAGAACCCTAACTAAATACTGACGATGTTGTTTAATGGTGAAATTTTTAGAAAAGAGGAATTTATAAACTTAACCTTTGTATTTCATTTGCCCAATTCTTCTAAATCTTTATCTGATATTGTTACTTTAACTTAAAATAAATATATCACAACAATCCTTAAAAATAAACTTTATTTTTTCTTTTAATGGAATTAGTAGCTTTATTATCATCAGGAAAAGGTTCTTGGGCTCAAGTTGCTGGTTTAATAAAATATAGTGACTGGGATAAAGTTATTTTGCTAGGAGATGATTTTGCAAAAAAATTTACTTCAGAAAAAAAACTTGAATTTATTAAAGTGAATTTAAATTCCAAGCTAAAAGAACTTCGTGAAGAATTTTTAAAAAAACTCAAAGGGAAGATTGAAGGTACAGAGGTTGCTTTGAGTATTGCTTCTGGCGATGGCAAAGAGCATATGGCTCTAATTTCTGCTTTAATTAATTTGCCTGTTGGGATAAGATTTGCAGCTTTAACAAGAGAAGGGGTTATTTATTTATAAGATGGAAGAATTTTTAAAAATTAATGATGAGAAATATCCTCCAGAAGATTTCTGTAAAAAATATTGTAAAGATGAAACATTTAAATTATTATCAAAGCTTCAGTTAAATTCAAGGATTTTATTTAAAAATGATTCAAAGGCAATGAATTATCATCAAAAAATTTTTCAAAATGAGAGAAAAAAATGTGATAAGTGTTTAGCTACCCTTGCTTTTGATTTTATTAAAAACAACAAATATGATTTCTGATTATATTTGATTTTCCTGTATTTTCATTTTTCTTTTATCCTTTCCAAGCAGAACAACACAACTTCTTTTTTCTTCATCGAGAATTTTATAATTTCTTAATTCTTTCACTAATTTTTCAGCAAATTTTTTAATTTCTTTAAAAGTCGGCTGTTTTTTATAACTATTTTCAATTCTTTTTCTTGAAAATCCTAATGCTTTAAATCCTTTAACATGAATAAAATCAGGTTCAGCTTTTTTTATTAATCTTGCATATTGAGAAATATGCTCTAATTCCATGTTTGAAATTTTATCCTTTTTTTCATTTATTTTTTTTATAAGAGTTAATCTTATCACTCTTCTTGTTTTTCTCTTTAGCTTTTTCATTATTTCCAAACTCTTATTGAATCTTTCCCAAGCATCTTTCCTTATAGAGTTATGCCAAATTTTGAAAAGTTTTTTGTTCGGCGCATTTAGTGAAATTGTGAGTTGTGTTGGAAGTGCATTTTTTTTCTCAAGTCTTTTGAGAATATCAGGATTTTGTCCATTAGTAACTAAAAAACTAATTGCTTTTCTTTTTCTTATTTCTTTTATTAATTCATCAAGTTTTGGATAAAGAGTTGGTTCTCCTGATAAAGATAATGTAAATAAAGTTGGCTTTAGCGCCTCTTCAAATTTTTTCTCTGATGTTTTTTTATTTCCTTTAAATCCGCTCAACAATTTTCTTCTCCCTTCAATAATTTTGTCTAAAATTTCTTTTGGCTCGTTAATTTTCTTTAATTTAATTCCCAGATTCATTTCTATTGGGCGCCAACAATGTAAGCATTTGTTTTCGCACCACATTACTGCAGGAGAAAACTGGCAACATCTGTGGCTTTCAATTCCATAAAATTTTTCTTTCCAACATCCTCCTTTTTCATTAAGAGAGTTTTTAGTCCATTTACAAATTTGAACTGCAGAATGACCAAATATAGCATAGTGTTTTTTCTTTAATGCTTCCTTAATATTTTTTCTCATAAAAAAATTAAAAATTAAGGAGTTTTAAATCTTGTCAAAAACCAAAATATCATGATTAGAAAAAATAAAAATAAAATGATGTATGTTAAGAGATTAAAAAATCCCTTAGCCTTTTTTTCATTTTTTGTTATTGCTAAAGCTGTTAAGAATAAAAATTTCCCTCCATCAAAAATTCCGATGGGAAGCATGTTTATCAAAGCAACACTGATGCTTATTATAGTGAGCCATAATAATAAATTGTATATGAAAATTCCTCCTACGAATTTCGCTTCATAATAGACGTTTTCTTTTTTTATGAAATTTATAACTTTATTTAATATTCCTTTTCTTTCAATAAAACCAACTCCGAGCCAAGGAACACTTTCATTTTTTGGATTACTTCCTAAGACAATCTCGTATTTTAATGTTTCATTATCGAATTTAGTCACTATATCTATTTTCTCTCCTGGCGAATACTTCATCAATTCTTCTACAAATTTTTTCTTACTATCTATCGCAACCCCATTAATTTCTTTTATAGCTCCCTTTAATTCAGAATTTATGGCAGGAGAATTATCATAAAGGACTATATAATTTTCATTATTTTTTTGCTGTTTCAAAAAACTTTTTGTTAAAAGATAATCTCTTCCATTAGCTTCAATTTGATTATATCCATCTTTTAATAAATTAAGAATTCCTTCATAGCTAATATTCTCTAAGGGTACTCCATTTATCAGTTCAATTTTTGTTATCGGGACTATTGAATATGAATAGCTATCAAAAGTTACTCCAGAAGGAATAAATGCGATATTAAAAAAACCTAATAAAATTAAAAAAAAGAAAATTGCTACAAGAACATTAGCGAATGTCCCAGCAGAAAGTATAGAAAGTTGGCTAAACTTACTTTTTTGAGACATTTTCTTTTCGTCTAGCTCGACAAAGGCAGCAAAGAATATAGGAAGGAAAAAAGGAAAAAAACCAAACCCTGTGTTTTTTATTTTCACCTTTTTGTGTGCTGCAAAAATTCCGTGCGCAAATTCATGAGTTATAGCGATTATAGCAATAATAATTATCCAATATGTGAAATAAAAAGGTGGTAAAAAATCTAATTTAAAAATCTGAGGAAGGTAGGGAATTAAAGGCATTATTGGGGGAACTTTAACTATTCTAACAATATTTGGCTGAAAAAGATAAACCCAAACTATTTTTCCAAATAAATAAATCATGGCCCCCATTAGAAAATATCCGAGGATTATAGAAATATAACTTAAAACCTGTAAAGTTTTTTTATATTTATTTCCAATATTGTTAATTATTTTAATTCCTTTTTTTGTTCTGTACAAAAGGAGTAAGCCTTCTTTTTTAATTTTGTTTCTTCTTTTATATAAAAATATAGAGACAAATATTATGAAGAGTGCTAAAAAAGATATATCATAAATGATAAAATTCATTTTTTCTTTAAAGGACGGAAAGAATTTCCTTTACACTTCCTGCATTTTACTTTACCCATTAGAACACGCTGAGGCTCTGCTCTAATTTTTAGATTACATCTTCTACAAACAAAAACATTCTTAAAAAGTCTGTTTGATGCTTCTGGTATTTTTGCCATCGTTTTTTGAAATTATAATTTTCTTTTAATTATTTTTTCACCCTCTACATCCCAATATTCTACATTAGAATTTACTTCTAATTCTTTTTTTAATTCCTCTGAGCATGCCACATCAAAAGTCTCAAAATTTTCCAAATCCATTACATTAATTTTATCAGAAATTGACAAAATTTGAGCCTTTCTCTTTTCAACTCTTGGGACCTCAAATTTATCATCTCCTGGAACAACAAAAACTTTTTTTTGTTCATTTAAAATTCCTATAGCTTCTATTCTAACTTTAGAATGTCCATGTTTTCCAGTTTTGCTTATATCTACTCTTCTCACTGTGCATGGAATTTTATCAATAATTATGTTTGTTCCGACTTTTACCTCTATGGCATTAATAATTTTTAAAACCATAACATCATGAAAAGAAATATATTTATAAACATTTTTGCTAAAAAAATAAAATGACATTAAAGAAAAAAGATTTTGTTGAAATAGAATTTACAGGAAAAACTGCAGATGGGGAGATTTTTGACTCAAATATTGAAGAAGATCTTAAAAAGATAAATCCTAATCTGAACTTGCCTGTTAAGGCAAAACCTTTAATTTTATGTTTAGGAGAAGGAATGTTTCTTAAACCAATTGAAGATTTTTTGATTGGGAAACCTGATACTCCTGCAAGTTATGAAATTAAACTCTCCCCAAAAGAAGCATTTGGAGAAAGAAATAAAGAATTGATACAAATTGTTCCCTTAAGAATTTTTCAACAAAACAATTTAAATCCTGTTCCAAAAGCAATGTTTAATCTTGATGGAAAAATTGCAAAGGTTTTAGCTGTTTCTGGTGGAAGAGTTATTGTTGATTTTAATAATCCTCTTGCAGGAAAAAATGTAATTTACAAAATAAAAGTTTTGAGGAAAATTGAAGATATAAATGAAAAAATAAAAGCATTAATCTCATTTTTTTTCAAAAAAGAAATTGAATTTAAATTAGAAGGTAAAAAACTTGTTTTGAAAATTGAAAAGCCTATGGTAGAATATGCAAAGTTGTTTAAAGAAACTTTTAAAAACATTCTTGATTTGGATTTAGAAATCAAGGAAGAAAAGGAAGAGAAAGAAATTAGTAGAAAAGAATAATTATTTTAATTTTATTCCAATTTTTTCTAATGTATTCATCTTTTTATAATGAATCCTAATTTTTTTTAGAGTTCTTTTTTCTATTTGTCTTACTCTTTCTTTTGTTAAATCACAACCTCTTCCAATCTCTTCAAGTGTTTTGCCTTCCATTCTATCTAATAATATTTTTCTTTCTCTTTTTGTTACATTCATTTCATTAAGAATATTGTGGAGAGTTACTCGATTGAGAATTTTTTCTTCTATAATATATTTTTTATCAGGCATATAATCTAATGAGGGATGTTTTTCTATAAAATATAAAGACCCTGTAAAATTTGATAATTCCTCGTTTGTTGATTTTTTGTTGGGGATGACCTCTAAGTTATCTTTAAATTCTCTAATTTCTTTTATTTTTTGTTGTTTATTTAAGGGGATTTTTATTAGTCCTGATTTATTTTTCAATGCTTTTTTAATTTTACTCTTCACCCACCAGTTTGCATAACTGAGAAAATAGTAGCCTCTCGTAGGATCATATTTTTCAAAAGCTATTACTAACCCTTCTAAACCTTCACTAATAAGGTCTCTTATTTCTATATTTGGATTTTGATATTTCTTTGCTTCTTTTTCAACATATCTTATATTTGGAGTCAGTAGTCCGTTTCTAATATATTCCATTTGATGTTCTAATTTCTTTAAGTTTTCTGAATCTTTTTTTGAGTTAAGATATTCTTTTATCTTTTTGTAAGTTGTATAAAGAGAAGAAAAAAGTTCTGAATCTCTGACAACAGGATATTTTCCAACCTCTCTATATATTAATTCTTCTATGCTCGGAATTTTTGAGTTAGGGGATTTTTTCTTTAGTTCAGTTTTATTTTTTTTATTTTGGATTTGTGTATTAATATATTCTTTATATTTTCTTATTGCTAGATCTGCTTCTTTAAGCAATTCATTTTCTGTAATTTTCATTTTTAAACCATAAAATTAATTTATTTATTTTTTATAAATATTAATGCAAAATAAAACAAAAAAAACAACAATTCTTATAAATAGTTAATTCTACTTTTAAATATGGAGAATATTTATGAGAACTCTGAAGCACTTTCTATTGATAGAGAATTAGAAGAGCTTTTGAAAAAACAAACTACAAAAATTAAGGTTGTAGGTATTGGCGGAGGCGGAGGCAACTCTTTAAGTAGGATGAGAGAAATTGGAATCAAGGGAGGAGAATTTATAGCAATTAATACTGATGCTCAAGATTTATTATATACTAATTCTGATCAAAAAATTTTAATTGGTAGAGAGTTAACACAAGGTTTAGGGGCAGGAAGTAATCCAAGAATTGGAGAGGAGGCAGCAAGAGAGTCAGAATCTGAAATAAGGAAAAAAATGATGGGAAGTGATATGATTTTTATTACTTGTGGGTTAGGAGGAGGCACAGGAACAGGTGCTGCTCCTATAATTGCTTCTTTAGCAAAAAAACAAGGAGCTTTAACAATAGGAGTTGTGACATTACCTTTTACAATAGAAGGAAAAAAAAGAATAGAAAATGCTATGGATGGTTTAGAAAGACTTGAATCAGTAGTTGATACATTAATTGTAATCCCAAATGATAAGCTCTTGGAGTTGGCTCCTGAATTGCCTTTACATACTGCATTTAAAATTGCTGACGAAATTTTGACAAATGCTGTAAAAGGAATTACTGAACTTGTAACTGTTCCTGGGCTTGTGAATTTGGATTTTGCAGATGTGAAAGCAGTTATGATTGACGGTGGTGTTTCTTTAATAGGGATGGGAGAATCAGATAGTACTCAAAGGGCTATTGATGCTGTAGAAAAAGCAATAAATAATCCTCTTATAGATGTTGATATTTCAAGTGCTACAGGAGCTTTGGTAAATATTGTTGGTGGAAAAGATATGACTTTAGATGAGTGCAAGCAAATTGTTGAAACTATTGGTAATAGATTAAGTTCAGATGCAAAATTAATATGGGGGGCTCAGACTTCAGAAGATATGGATAAATCAATTAGAGTTTTATTAATTGTTACTGGAGTGAAATCAAGCCAAATTTTAGGACAAGGAGAAACAATAGAAGAAATGAAGCATAGAGAAATTGAAGAAGAGCTTGGAATTGAGTTTTTTGAATAGACCTTGAATATCTAAAATATCTAAATAATTAACTTTAAAAATTAAAAACTAAATTTTAAAAACTTTCTTTTTCTTTTTTAATTATGAAATTTAATGTTAAAGAACTTTTAATCAAAGTAAAGTGAAAGCCGACAAAAAAAGAATTTGTTATGGTTGCAAAAGTTTCTGCTATTGGAATCGCAATTCTCGGTTTTTTGGGATTTTTGATTGCGATAATTATGAAGGAGTTTGTTAGGTGATATCATAAACTAAACGATTTGTCTCTCTTCTCTCATCATTAATTTGACAATTTAATGGAAAATAAAATTTAATTTTCCACCACAATAAATTATAAAAATATAATTCAATTTTATTCTTTATAAAATATGAACCTAGAAAATCTCTTGAAAAAAATCAAGAAGGCAAAAAATCACGTAAGAAATGGATTGATCGCAGGATTAGTTGCTTCTGGATTATTTTTTTATTCATGTAATATAAATCCTCCAAAACCTGAACCAGAGCCACCAAAGCCAGATGAAGAAAATGAACTTTCAGAAAATACTCATATTTTGCCAGAACAGGATGCTCTTAAAATAACTGCTCTTTATGATGACGAAATAATTCTTTCAGAACCAATTTCTTATTTGTCTCCAGGTGATGTGATAGTTTCTAGTATTAGCGATGTAGCTCCTAATGGGGTTTTAAGAAAAGTGGAATATATTTCAGGAGATGGAAGAACATTGTATACAGAGCCAGCGAATCTTGAAGAAGCTTTAAAAAATGCTGATTTTGAATTTCAAGGAAAACTTTCGCCGATTGATGTTAAATCTTTTTCTGGAAAAAAAGGAGTTTCAGAGATTTCAAATCCAAAATCATTATTTGATTTTAATATAAATCTTGATAATGTTGTTCTTTTTGACCAAGTAAAAGCAGATGGATATATCTCCTTTAATTCAGATTTTTATTTAAAATTTAAGATTAAAGATTTTAACCTTGATAAATTAATCTTTAAAAATATAACAAATGAAGATTCTAAAATTGAAATAAGTGCCTTGAACAATCTTGAAAACATTGGGAAGGAAGTGGAAATTGCTGAATATTATTTTCATCCTTTTATAGCAGGATATATTCCAGGAACAGTTTTTCCAATTATAATAACTCCAATACTTGAAGTAAATGTTGGTATGGATGGGAGTATTTCACCAATTGTTACTAGTGTAACTCAAAATGCAAATTTAACTGCTGGCTTAAGTTACGAAAATAGACAATGGAATCCAATATTTGATTTTTCAAATTATTTTTCTTGGATTCCTCCAGATTCACCAGAAATTTCATATCTAAAAGCTTATGCAGGACCAAGATTAAATTTTTTATTATATGGAGTAGCTGGCCCTTATGGAAAAATAGATTTTTATCTAAAATTAGATGCAGAACAATCTCCTTGGAAACTTTATGGTGGATTAGAAGCTGATTTAGGAGTAAAAATGCAGATATTTAGTTGGGATATAGCAGATTATTCTAAAAAAGTGATTGATTATGAGAAAGAATTGGCGAG
>JAFCEY010000023.1 GCA_017608945.1 Candidatus Pacearchaeota archaeon
CTGTAATTTATAAAGTTTATAGAAAAGTTCTGAATAATTATGAAGTAGGCTTAACCATTATTAATCCAGGAGCAATTAACAAAGAGTATTACATGACAAAAGGCCACAGACATAAAAAACCTTTCTCAGAGGTTTACATCCTTGAAGAAGGCAAGGGAAAACTTGTTCTCCAAGAAAAAAGAGGAAAAGAGTCAAGAATTGTGGAATTAAAGAAAGATCAACCATTTATCGTTCCTGGAAAAATGGCTCATAGACTTGTAAACACTGGAAACCAAAAACTTAAAGTCATAACAATCTACCATAAAGACTCAAGCCACGATTACAGCATAAAATTCAGTAAGAGGCTTTTTAAAAAATAATTAAATGCTAGTAGCTAGTAAAATGTCCAAGATGTCTAATGCAAAAATCAAAAAAAGTATAGAGGTGCTAAAAAAATTACAGCTAAAAAACGGTGGAATCCTAGCAACACCTCTTAATGGAGCTTATCCTTATATTTATACGAGAGATGGTGTCATAATGACTAAAGCTCTAAATTGTGTTGGGCTTCACAAAAATTCTGAAAAATTTTATTATTATATGAAAAAGATTCTTAAATTAGATAATTATAAAGAGGTGTTCCATAGATATAATGCAAATGGTTTGCCTTGTGTTACTAGAAAAAAAGAAAATGATAATGCTGGATTGCTATTACATGGAATTTATGATACATACCTTCATAATAAAAAAGAAACATTCATTGAAAATATGTGGCCAATTGTTGAGAAAGTAGCAGAAATCATTATTTTTAATTCTAAATTTGATTTGATAAAAACTGAAAGAAGTATACATGAATTTTTTAGATTGGAAAATGGATATGAGATTTGGGCGAACTGTGCATGTTGGCGTGGTTTAAAAGACGCAATAATAATAGCAGATCATCTCGGGCATTCTGATAAAAGCAAAAAATGGAAAAATAAATTAAAAAAAATAGAAAATAAAATTAATAAAAAATTTTTTAATAAAAAATTAGGAATTTTTGTTAAAAATCTTAAATATCAAAATATTCCAGATATTTCCCAATTAGCGCCATTTTATTTTGGGCTCTCAAATTCAAAAGAAATTTTAAGAAAAACTATGAATTACTTAAAAAAGCATTTATGGGATAAAGAAATTGGTGGATTCAGAAGATTTAGAAAATTTGAGATTTGTGAAGATTGGCATTGGTATACAGGAGGAAATGGAAGTTGGTGTCCTTTTGCAGCATGGGGAGCAAGATTTTATGGAAAGTTGGGTGAGAAAAAATTGCAAAAAGAATGTATCCAATGGTTACATAAAATAGCTTCAAAATCTAACGGACTTCTTCCTGAACATATAGCCACAGAAGAAGAATATGAAGATTGGAAAAATCATGAGATAGAATTTAATACAAGAATAATCAACGAAACAAAAAAGGCAGAGAAATCAGTAAAGAATTTCAAAGACAAAAAAATAGTTTATTGGGCAACACCCTTAGGATGGAGTCATGCTGAGTATATCTTGTTGCATGCTGAAAAAACAGAATAAAAAATTAAATAATCAAGAAGTTATTAAAATCAATAAAAAAAAGAGAGTGCAACAATAATCACATCCATCCTAAAGAGCAGGATATTCGATAAATAAAATGTTATCACAAATCAGTTCAAGGTTGAGAAGAATTTACCCAGGGATAAACAATCAAAAGGGTTTTAATTATTTAACAAAATTAAATTTTTGGAATAGCGGAATTCCTCACTCAGTTTGAAATTCCTTCGGATGTCGGGCTGCACATTGCCGCAGATACAATGAAAAAAATAAAACCCCAGTTATCAAAAATTCTTAAAAAAGGGAAAGCCATCTACTTGGTTTATGACCACGGGCTTGAGCATGGTCCCTCTGATTTTAATGACAAGAATGTTGATCCTTTATACATAATTGACATAGCTAAAAAAGGAGGCTATACAGGTCTAGTTTTTCATAAAGGTATAGCAGAAAAATACAACAAAGAAATAAAGCAGTCAAAAGTCCCTTTAATTGTTAAATTAAATGGAAAAACCAATCTTGTAAAAGGAGAACCTATTTCAAGGCAATTATGCAGTGTTGATGAGGCCTTAAAATTAGGAGCTGTTGCAGTAGGATACACAATTTACATTGGAAGTGAGCATGAATCAGTTATGTTTAGAGAATTTGAAAAAATACAAAAAGAGTCTCATAAAAAAGGTATACCTGTTATTTTATGGGCTTATCCTCGAGGAAAGAGTATAAAGGGTAAGTCAAAAAAGGATTTGATGGCTTATGCTGCAAGAACTGCTCTTGAAATTGGTGCAGACATTGTAAAAATCCAATATCATGGAAGCCAAAATGATTTAAAGTGGGCTGTAAAATCTGCTGGAAAAACAAAAGTAGTTATTGCTGGTGGAATCAAAAAAGATGAAAAGATTTTATTAAAACAAGTAAAAGAAATTATGGATGCTGGCTGTACTGGCTTAGCAATCGGAAGAAATGTCTGGCAAAACAAAAAACCTCTTGAAATAACAAAAAAAATAAAAAAAATCATCTGGAAAAAACTTAAATGAAACTAATGATTGTTATTAACTTTAAAACATACAAACAAGGAAAAGAAGTATTAAAATTGGCAAAAATTATTGAAAGAGTTGACAAAAACATTATAGTAGGAGTCCAAGCAGCAGACATTGTTAAGATTGCTGAAAAAACTAAACTAAATATTTATGCGCAACATGTTGAGCATTTTGGGCCAGGCAGACATACAGGGTATATTCTTCCTGAATCTGTTAAAGCTAACGGAGCAAAAGGGACTTTTTTGAATCATTCTGAACATAAGATTGCCTTTCCAGAATTAAAAAAAACAATTGAAAGGTGTAAAAAATTAGGTTTGAAAACAATGGTATTTGCTTCTAGTCTGAAAGAAGCAAAAAAAATTGAAGGTCTCAAGCCAGATTACATTGTATTTGAGCCACCTGAACTTGTGGCTGGGAAAATTTCAGTCTCAAAAGCAAAGCCAGAACTGATCAAAAAAATTTCAAAAAACGTCAAAACAAAAATTATCGTTGGAGCAGGTATTCATACAAAAGAAGATGTAAAAAAGTCCTTGGAACTTGGAGCCTCTGGAATTGCAGTTTCTTCAGCAATTACCCTAGCAAAAAATCCTGAAAGAAAACTTAGAGAGTTACTTAGCTATTAAGAAGAGAAAAAACAAAAAATAAGATAATTACCCAGCCTTGTCTACAATTTCTGATATTTTTTCAATTAAATCTGTTGCTGTCAGGGAAGCCTTTCTTTGTGTTAGCTCTCCTGCTTTTCCGTTTATATAAGCAGCAGCACAAGCAGAATCAAATAGAGAATTTTTTTGGGCAATTAAACTACCTAAAATTCCTGCTAATGTATCGCCTGTGCCTCCAACAGTCATATATGGAGTTCCTGTTTTATTGATCGCTATTTGCTTTCCATCACTAATAATGTCTACATTACCTTTGAGAAGTATTGTAGTATTAAGCTTTTTTGCCTCTGACCAAATAATTTTTATTTTTTCTTTAAGGGCCAGGTTTCTTTTCAGTTTTTTTCCTGTCAAAACAAAAAATTCATATGCATGAGGCGTGAATACAAAATTGCTTAAATCCATTCTAGGACCAATAGCATAAATTGCATCAGCATCAATAACTCCTGGAATTTTTATTTTTCTTAAAAATTCTCTAACCACATACAAAGTCTCTGTATTTCTCTCTAAGCCGCCACCAATAACAAAAGCTGTTTTGTTTTTGGATTCCTCAAGCAAAGTCTTAAGGTGTTTTTTTGCCACATAATTTCCTTTCAAAGGATAAGTTATCATATCTGGGGAAAAGCTTGCAATAATGTTTGCAGCTCTTTCTGGAGCTACAACCTCAACAATATCAACCCCGCTTCGATAGGCAGCCATGGCTGCTAAAGCATTGAAACTTGGGCTTCCTGAATATCTTTTGCTTCCTCCAATAATAAGGAGCCTACCAAAATCATCTTTATGAGCCCAAGGTTTTCTCTTTTTGTAAACTTTTTTTAGAATTGTTTTTTTTATTTCTTTAATGCCCTTAACACTTTTAACCTCTTTTTTCATAACAATAAAAGAAAAATAAAATATTAAAGTTTAATGGTTTTTGATTAGAAATTAATATATGCTCGAATTACAGATGACATGTCCAACCACCGTCTATATCTATAATCGAGCCAGTCATGTAGCTTGATTCATCAGAAGAAAGGTAAACAGCTAACCCTGAAATTTCGTCTGCATTACCTGGTCTTTTTAACAGAACAGATTTTTTTATCAAATCCTTCATTTGTTTTGTCTTTGATAAATCCTTAGTCATAGGAGTTATAAAAATTCCAGGGCAGACAGCGTTGACATTTATTCCTTTTGGAGCGTATTCCATTGCCATGGTTTTTGTCAGCTGAATTACTGCTCCTTTGCTTGAATTGTATGCTGCAGATCCTGGAAATGCGTGATGTCCTGCAACAGAAGATATATTAATTATTTTTCCTCCTTTATTCATTTGAGGAACTGTGTGTTTTGCCATTAGAAAATATCCTGTAACATTTACTGCCATAATTTTTTCCCAGTCTTCTTTTTTCGTAGAATCAATCGGTGTTGAATAGAAAATACCTGCATTATTAATAAGAATATCAATTTTCCCAAACTGTTTTTTAACAGACTCTATAGCTTTTATTATATTTTCTTCTTCCAACAAATTTACTTTGTAAAATTTTGATTTTGTTTTCAGTTTTCTGACAACTGCTTTTCCTTCTTTTTCCTTAATGTCAAAAATAGCAATTTTAGCTCCTTGTCTAGATAAAGCAGAAGCCATTGCCTCACCTAAGCCACCTGCAGCACCTGTAACAATTGCTACCTTATTTTTTAAGTCAAACATTTTCCTCTTTTTCTATTTTTGGAAAAAATCAAAATTATTTAAATCTTTCTGATGAGATTCATCTTCATTGCAAGTTGGCTTAACAGAATCCTACACTAAATTTTTTAAATACAATCTTACTTGTTAAAGTAATCTCAAAAGAGGAAAAGTAAAATGTATGATGTGATTTGTTTGGGTTCTGCAACAACTGATATATTTATAGATACTGGATTAAGAGAAAAAAGCGGAAAGATAGTTTATCCTCTTGGAACAAAAATCCCTATAAAGGAGCTGAATTTCGGAATTGGGGGTGTTGGAGTTAATGTAGCTGTCGGACTTTCAAGACTTGGCCTGAAAACAGCTTACCTAGGAAAAATAGGGGATGATGATTCTGGAAGAAGAATTCTTAAATGTTTGAAAAAAGAAAAAATTAGTTTTATTGGAAAAAAAACAAGAGGCATTACGGGCTATGGATTTATACTTGATACATATGAAAGAAATAGGACAATTTTGACTTATCACGGCTTGACAGATAACTTCAGACTTAATGAAATTAACATGAACAAGATAAAAACAAAATGGATGTTTTTTTCTTCTTTAAGAGGAGAATCAATCAAGACAGAAGATAAAATGGTTCAGTGGTGTAAAAAAAATCATATTAAGATTGCTTTCAATACTGATGCTAAAGTGCTTAAAAAAGCCCGTATAAACCTTAAAAAAATTTTAAAAAACCTTGATATTATAATTTTAAATAAAGAAGAAGCGCAAAGTCTTGCAGCAGGAAATGACTCAAAAGTTCTTGTTAAAAAAATTTACAGACAAGGGCCAAAGATTGTTGTTATAACAGACGGAAAAAATCCAATTTATGCTTTTGATGGAGAAAAAATATATAAAGTAAAACCAAGAAATATAAAAGTTGTTGAAAGAACTGGTGCAGGTGATGCTTTTTCTAGTGGTTTTTTGGCAGGATACATAAAAACAAAAAGTATTGATAAAGCATTAAAAATTGCCTTAGTAAATTCAGAGTCGGTCATACAGCACTTTGGTGCGCACAATAATCTTCTTACCTGGAATCAGATAAAGAAAAAAGTTAAAAGTATTTAATTGGTTTTTATTTTTTATATTTTGTGAAAATGTAAAAACTATAAATAAATTCA
>JAFCEY010000024.1 GCA_017608945.1 Candidatus Pacearchaeota archaeon
AAGCAATATTAAAACAACAAGCGAAAATAAAGTTACTCACACTTATCCTGCTCTTGGGAAATATAATTTAACAATAACAATAATTTATAATGGATTAAATTCTTCCAAAACTTTTACAATTGAATCGGTTTCACCAAAACAAAAAGCTGAAGAGATTTTAAATAAAAAACTCTCAGATTATGAGAATTTAAAAAGCCAGATTTCAGCTCTTCCTCATTTTTATCAAACTTCTATAAGCGAGGTTTTAAATTTATCTTCAATTGAGAATAAACTTACAGAACTCCAACAAAAAAATACTAGAGCATCTTCTGACGAAGATTATATAGATTTGTTAAATGAACTTCTTGACTTAGAATTCCCAAGTCAGATTTTGACTTCTGCAAAAATAAATAACGCTTTTTTTTATCCTTTGGAAGAAGATATAAATTTAAATATTTTAAAAAAAATAGGCGGAGAAGGAAATTACACTGGGAATAATGATAAATATATTGAAGCTATTTTAGCATGGAATATGGAAAATCTTGATGTAAGAGTTGATTTTGAAAGAATTTCTGCTATATATGAAGAATTTCAAGAGCCCTTGCTAAATATTTTCAAAATGGAGGTAAATAAAAAAGTTACAACAACTTCCACTCCCTATTTAATAATTCCTAAATTAGAAAATTTAAGATTTGAAAAAGATTATTCAGAAGAAAAAATTGATAATTATTTTTACATTCCATTAAAAGATTCACAAACAATAATAACTTTCTCAACAACTGGTGATGTTGATTTTGCAACTCTTCCTGTATTTATCTCTCCAAGAATGAGTGAGTTGTCTATAAAAGGATTTGTTATAAGCGAGGAATCAAAAGAGTGGATTATCAAATTCATAATTGCTCTTGGAGTAATTTTATTTGCTGCTTTCATAATCTATATAATATTACAAGAATGGTATAAAAGAAAATATGAAAGCTATTTATTCAAAAATAGAAATTACTTGTATAATATAGCAATGTTTATTCAAAATTCAAAAAAAGCTGGAATGGATGATAAGGAAATTGCTTCAAGCTTAAAGAAGGCTGGGTGGAAATCTGAGCAAATAAGATATGCTATAAGGAAGTATTATGGAAAAAGAACAGGAATGTTTGAAATTCCAATTAAAGAAGTCTTTGGGGTATTCAGAAAAAAAGAAAAATTCCAACAAAGAAATTTTTATCAGAGAAATTATCAACAAAAATTTTAATTAAAATAATATAAAATTATCACTGAAATATTTATAAACTAAAACCGTAAAGTTATTACATGGCGATGAAAATTCTTAGAAATTTTTTTAAAAGAATTTTTTTGAATATTTTTAAGGGACGAAAAGAAATAAAACTAGGTTTTTACGGCCCTCCAAATGTAGGAAAGACTTCTCTTGCTAATAAAATTTGTAAAGATTTTACTGGAGAGGAAATTGGAAAAGTAAGTAAGATCCCCCATGAAACAAGAAATATTCAATTTAAAGAAAAGGTTGAAATATCTTATAAAGGGAAAAAAATGGTTCTTAAGCTTATTGATACTCCTGGAATCACAACAAAAGTTGACTATGAAGATTTCCTAAAATATAAGATGAGTAAAAAAGAAGCAAAAAAAAGAGCAAAAGAAGCAACGCAAGGAGTTATAGAAAGTATAAAATGGCTCGATGACATGGACCTTGTTGTGGTTGTTTTGGATGCTACTGAAAATCCTTACAATCAAGTGAATATAACAATAATTGGAAATCTTGTTGCGAGAAAAATACCTGTCTTAATTGTTGCTAATAAAATTGATTTAAAAAAAGCAGATGTTAAAAGAATAGAAGCTGCCTTCCCTGAATATGAAGTAGTGGGAATAAGTGCGAAATATGGGAAGAATCTTGAAGAGTTTTATGAATCAATTTTTAAATTTGTTAAAAAGATTTAGAAAAACTAAAAAAGGAAAAAAACCTTATAGTTAAAATGAAAAAAAGAGGGAAGTTTGGGAAAATAAAAGGATTTGTAATCCAGTTTATTCCTTACTCAGAAATTAAAGACTTAGATAGCAATAAAAGAATAAGAAAAATATTGGACATAGTGCTTAAGAATAATATTATAATTTTACAAGGAAGACTTAGACCTGAGGAAGAAACCAGGTTAATTGGGGACACCATGGCAATGATCGGACATGTTAAAAATTTTAAAGGAATTGAACTGGCAGTAATTTCAAATAATAAAGAATTAAATATTTTTAGCAAGTTAAGAAAAAAAATAGCTAATTTCTTTTCTGGAGGAGATTTAGGAGCAATTACAATTATTGGCCCTGCAACAATTGTTAAAGAAATAAAAAGAAATCCAAAGAAAATTGAGTTGATGTTGAATAGATAATTAATATTAGCCAAAATAATCAATAAATTTATTAACTTTAACATTTTTTTCTATTTATGCCACACCAGTGCGTCCATTGTAAAAAAATAATCTCGGCAGGAAGTAGGGAATTATTAGAGGGATGTAATAATTGTGGGGGACATTTTTTCTTTTATATAAAAGAAGAAAATCTTGAAAAAATTAAAGAAAAGCAAATAGAAATCCCTAAAGAAGAGAGAAAAAGGATTGAAGAAGATATAAGAGAAATGGCTGGAATTACTCAAGAAGATGCTCCTGTGATATTAGATATAGAATCAGTAAGAATTGCTGGAGCTGGAAAATATGAAATTGACCTTATAAATTTATTCAATAAAAAAAGACCATTAATTTATAAAATTGAAGAGGGAAAATATATAATTGATTTATCTTCTCTAAATCCTGAGACTAAATCTGAAAAATAAGTTCTCTTTTTTTCTTGAGAGGGCACTCAAATTTATTTGGTAATTCAGGAATATCATATCCCATTATACAACAATATCCAAATTCTCCTATACTTTCCAAGATTCCATTTGGCCATGAAAATTTCTCACAGAGCTCTTTTCCGCAAATATATTCTCCTCTTTCATTTTTATTCCTTAAACCACATTCTGGAATTCTCTCTATTTTTCCTTTTCTCAAAGTAAAAGGGGTGGTTCTTCTTCTTTGTTCCTCTGAAAGCTTATTATAATTTTTTATAAAACAGACTTCTTTTGTTAGGTTAATTTTTGCCTCTTTTTCATTTTTTCCCTCAATCAAAAAATAAGAAGCTCTTCTTTCTACTAAATTTTTCTCATAAGGGTATTCCCATATGGGAATCATGAAAATATCATTCCGCATTAATAACAAAAATAAGAATAATTTATAAGTATTATTGTATTAGAAATATAATGAAAATAAATTTTATATTCAAGAATATAATAAAGAAAGTAAAACCAAAAAGAGAGGAAACCGAATCTCTTAAAGTATTTCTGAATAAATTAACAGAGAAATTAAATGATAAAATTAATGAATTAGGAATTGACGCGGAAACTTTTATTGGAGGAAGTTTTGCAAAAGATAGCTTCATAAAAAAAGAAAGTTACGATGTTGATGTCTTTGTAAGATTTAATAGAAAATATAAAGATGAAATCTCAAATTTGCTTAAAAGAATTCTTGAAAAAACATTTAAAGAGAAAATATCAACAATCCATGGTTCAAGAGATTATTTCAGAATAAAAAAAAGTTATGATTTATTTGTAGAATTTATTCCAGTTATTAAAATAAGAAAACCAGAAGAAGCAGAAAATGTTACTGACCTCTCATATTTTCATGTAAAGTACATAAGAAAAAAAATAAAATCAGAGAAAATTCTTGATGAGATAAAACTTGCAAAAGCATTTTGTTATGCTAATGGTTGTTATGGAGCAGAATCATATATAGGAGGTTTCTCTGGCTATTCCTTGGAGTTATTAATCTACTATTATAGGGGTTTTTTAAACTTCATTAAAGCTGTCACAAAAATGAAAGATAAAATTATTATAGATATTGAAAAAAATTTCAAGGACAAACAAGAAATAATGATGAATTTAAACACAAATAAATTAAAATCACCGATAATATTAATTGACCCTACATATAAACAGAGAAATGTTTTGGCTGCTTTATCCAAAGAGACTTTTGAAAAATTTAAGGAGGCTTGTAAAAGGTTTTTAAAAAATCCCAGTGAAGAGGCCTTTGAAATCAAGAAGATTGATTATGAAAAAATAAAAAAAGATGCTTTAAAAAAAGATTATGAATTTATTTTAATTGAAACAAAAACAAATAAACAAGAGGGGGATGTTGCAGGAAGTAAATTAATGAAGTTTTACAAATTTCTAAGTCAAGAAATAAACAAGTTTTTTGAAATAAAAAATAAAGGATTTGATTACAATAAAAAACAATCAGCAAAATATTTTTTTGTTGCAAAAAGAAAAAAAGAAATTTTAATTTCTGGACCTTTAGTAAAAGACAAAGAAAATGTTAAAAGGTTTAAAGAAAAACACAAAAAAACTTTTGAAAAGGCTGGAAGGATTTGTGCAAGAAAAAAAATTGACTTTTCAATTGAGGATTTTATAAATAACTGGAAAAATAAAAATAAAGAAAAAATTAAAGAAATGAATATTGAAGAATTAAAAATTATTGAATGAGGTTAGGATTTAAATTAATTTATAGTTAGATTAATATTTAATATTTATAGAAGCATTTAAGGAATTGCTCCATTCTTTTTCTCCATCATAATTTGTTTTTTTCCCTTCATAACCTGCTTTAATGTCAAGATTTTTTAATTTAGCTTCTAATTCTGTTTTAAAACCGATTTTATCTGGACAAAAATCATATTTTGATTTTGTGATATATCCTGCAATATTTGCTCTAGCATTTTTACTGTTAAATTCAATTGCCCCACCAAATTCATTTTCCCATATTTTCCAGGTGTAATAAGGACCTAATGAAAGATTTGTTTTTTTAATCCCAATATCAAGGATGCTTCCAACATTCAATTCTAAGAATTTTGGTCTGTATTTTTCAGTCCCAAGGTCATTAGGGAAAAAATTATATTGTGTAATAACATAAGGTTCTATTTTTATTTTCTTAATTGGAATTTTATAAGAAAGTCCTGCTCCAAATGTAAAATCATGAAAAAATGGCATATCTCCCAAAAAAATATCAAATCCACTTATTCTTGAAGCAAATTTAAATCCTTTTTCATTATTTGTAGTAAGAATTAAACTACCTTGAGCTCCAAATATTTCATTATTCTCAACTTCTTTGTTATCTTGATTCAATAAACCTAATACAAAATTTAAATTTCCATTAATATTTAAAATATCCAGAATTGAAGATTCTTTTTTATATCCTCCTTGATATAAATTTATTTTATTTAGAGGAGAAGAAAGATCTCCTCTTATTTCTCCTGTCTTTGCAAAAATCCCTTTATAATTAAGCTCAAATGAAGTTAAATATTTCTCAAAATCTAAAGTAATTTTTAGCTCTCTTGAATCTTTTTTAGAAATATTATTAATTAATTTATTTTTTAATGACTGAGAGGTTTCATCATATTCTACAAAATCAAGAAAATGTTCTCCATCTCTTGTTATTAATCTGTACTTAAACTCAGCATCTTCAAAAAATAAATGTTGAAAAGCTGTAGTTCCTTGATATTTTTGATAAGCTCCTAAAATCTTTTCAATATTTTTTGCATTAGTAGTTAAAATCTCAGAATAGTCTACTATAGAACTTCCCTCATTTGTTTTTAAAATTACATAAACATGTCCTATGGTAGCAAAACCTGTAACTGCCGTGGACCTTACTTCCATATCCTCTGCAATTTGCTCAAGATGTGATGATATGTGCCGACAAACTCCTAAGCCGTTTTGTTCGCCTGTTGCTAAAGAATCTTGTAATTTTTCAAAAAAAGTATCTTGAGAAGAGACTTTTTCATTTGAGTCTTCATAATTAAAGTCTCTTAATATCCCTCCAATTGCACTTAACAAAACAATTTTTTGATTTTCTGAGAGATTCTTTGATTCTTCAATCAGTTCTTGATAAGAATTAATTTTTTTGTCTTGAATACTCTCTATTATGTTCGCAACTTTTATTATTTCATGATTTTCAAATCCAAAAATATTTGGAGAATACCACAATTTTCCTTTATTAAAACCCTCATAATAATAAATTGTATTTGATTTTGAATAATCTACTCCCTCTTGTTCGTTTTCAAATTTAAAATTTATATCTATTTCTGGTTTTGAAACTTTGTCTTCTAAATTTTTTCCATAAACTAAACCTCCTCCAAACAAAAATGATGAAAGTATTGCTGATAATAAAGTTTTTTTAATGCATCCTTTTATTTTTTTCATTTTTTACTTTGCAAAGCCTTTTCAAACAAAGAAGCAAAAGCTTGAGCAAAAAATTCTGAATTGAGCCAAATAGCTTCTTCATTGTAAGAATCTGAAAGATAGAGCAATACTTTTTCTCTATCAATTATAAAAAATTTTAGGTTTATATCTATTTTATTTATTTTAATTTTAAAAATCCTATTCAGATGAGTTATTAATTTACCATCCCCAAATAAAGCAATTTTTATTTTCACACCTTGCCTATTTAGAAAAATAAAAGTTTTTTGAAGAAGCTTTTTCTTTGAATTTGCATCATTAGCATCCATACTAATAATGACTTCTTCTTTTGAATTTCTCATCATTTCTTTAAGAAAACTGGAAATATTTTCTTTTCCTTTTAATGATAAACAGATATCCTCCCTTTTAACAGGATTTAATCCTTCTTTATAAAGCTCCTCCAATTTCATAAATTCTTCAGTATCTTTAATTTTTGATAGATAATTCATTTTTTCTTTTGCGTCATTTATTACCTCACCTTTTAATCTTTCAAGTATTACCTCTGGCTTTATACCCATGTACTTTACAGGTTTCCCAAGTTTCACAATTGAAAAACCTTTTTTCTCCAAACTTTCTAAAACATCATAAGCCCTACTTCTTGGAATTTTAGAGACAACTGCAATTTCTCCTGCTGAAGCTATACCCTTTCCAAGTAAAGCAAGCCAAACCTTGGTCTCATAAGTATTTAAATTAAAGTAATCCTTAATCCTATCTATTAATTCTTGTTTAACTATCATTTTAATTTTTAGTTATTTTTACCAATAATTCTAAAAGTTTATCGCTTCTAATCTGTAATTCTCTTGGAACTTCTTCATCAAGAAAAGATATTTCAACTAGCCTATTTTCAATTATTTTTAAATAGGTTCTATTTGGTTTAAGTCTTGAAGGATTGTTTCTGTAATAATCTGCAATTTCCTCATATCTTTGAAGTTCCATGCTTATATTAGAGTAATAATCTCCATTTATTTTCATCATAAAAGTCCTAAAAATAATAATTTTATAAATCTTTTTATTTGTTACTTTTAAGCAGTAGATACAAATTGGAAAAATTTATAAAGAAAATTAGTTTAAAGAAAGTTATGAACAGGAGAAGTTTTGGACTTCCAGAAAAAGAGAGTATCTTTGATGAATATATTGGAAAATATGTGATGATATATCCTCAACATGGTTCCACTTTTGCAGGAAAATTAACAAAAATAGAAGAAGGATTTGCAAATTTAAATCCATATGAAGGTGGAATTTGGCATAAAGAAAAAGGACTTGTAAGGAAAATAATTTATAAAAACTCAAAAATTAATTTAAGTTATATTATAACTATAGAACCGACAACAAAGAAAAATTTAGAGAATTATTGCAAATTCTGCAATAAACAATTAACCTCTTCTCAAAATCTAAAGAGACTTCATAAAAAAAGATAACTTAAAATAATCCCGACAAAAATGCCTATTGTTATGAAAGGCATTGCGGGATAAAATTTCTTTTTCTCAGAAAAGAAAAATAAATAACCTAATCCTAAAGTTGCTCCTGCAACAACAAATAATGCTGAAAATAAACCAAGAGTTTTAAGTAAAACTCCTGCGGCAATTATTGAAAAAACAATATCCCCTCCTCCAAGGATAGCAACATTAACTTTTATTTTTTTCTTTTTTAATTCTGATTTTTTCATTTTCTTAATTCTCTGCCTTGTTTTCTTAGAAATATAAGGAACAAAAAAACCTGTAAAAATCCTTAATTTATTTATCTGGAATTTTGCCATTTTTTGCATGATTTGTGAATGCCAAACAGCCCACATGTCATAAACTGAGATAATTATTAATAGAAGGATTATAGTAAAGATATTTAAAATAGGAACAAAAATAACAGCAATTCCTGGATAAATTAAAAGTTCTGTAAAATTATGCACTAAAATATTTTTTTATAGGAACAAAAATAACAGCAATTCCTGGATAAATTAAAAGTTCTGTAAAATTATGCACTAAAATATTTTTTTTAAAAATTTTGAAATAAGCCAGGGGCAGCGCAATAGAAAGAGAAACTAAAGAACTTATTGCTCTTGAACCTGTGAAATTTGAAACAATGGAATTGAAAAAAATTCCAAGAGCAATAATAATAACAACAAAAAACCATGCCTTAAGAACAAATTTTAATTTTAACTTGGTAAAAACAAATAAAAGAGAAACTGCAATAACCAATGCAATGAGAATTGTATAAAAAAAATTTCTATAATCTGATTCTTTTTTTACTTCTGGTGTTTCTAATCCAAAAGGTAGTTGAGGAGCAGAAACATTCTGAACTTGTCCCTCAACAACTTTCACAGGAGAATAATGATTAACAATATACAATCCAAGGAACTGAGTTACAAGAAACATTGCCAAGAGAATTGCTGTAATTTTCAAATTGTGTTTCATTTTAGATATTTGTTTTTTAGTATTTTTATAATATTTAACATGTCTTTTTTTGCTTCTTTTGAGATTTCAACTTCAACTTTTTTCCCATAATAATTAACTCTATTTCTTAATAATCTAAATCTACCAAATTTCTGACTTATCAAATCTTCTTTTAAAATTTCAAATAAAAAAGAAGTAAAAGCTTCATGAGAATATACATTAAATCCATAAGAAATGGCTATTGCTTCTACGATTTGTCTCAAGGCTTCGTAATAATTAACGAAAATAACAGAGCTTGTGAATTCATCAATTTGCATATTCGAGAATACTTTAATTAGATTATTAGACATGTCTATTAATGACTTAATTTTTGATAAATCTTTATTAGTTTTTTTTACTTTTCCCTCATCAATAAAATCCTGCCACCTCATTTTAAAATATATCAAGATACCCTCGCAAAATAATTCCGTTTAATATATTATTAGCTAATTCTTTTCTAGCTTTAAATTCTTTTTTATCCATCACAAATAATTGGATTTTTTTTCCAATTAACTTTTCAAATTTGTCTAATTTAATTTCTTTTTTTAGAGGAGACAATAAAAATAAGTCAGTATCACTATCTTTATTATCTAATCCTCTTGAAGTGCTTCCAAACAGAATTATACATTTTGGTTTAAATTCCTCTTCTAAAAAATCCAATATTCCAGAATCTCTTATCTTTTGTATGTTGTAAAATATCTTTACATCCCTGAATTTTTCAGAATCTTCATCTGCCTTATACAAAACAAGATTATGCTCTCTCTTTTTCTTTAAAAATTTATTTTTGCACAATTCATTCAAATATTTTAGTGATGTTGACGCAGAACTTTTATTTATTCTTGCATATTCTCTTAAATGATACCATTTATTTGGCTCTTTAAAAAAACATTCTAAAAGTTTAATTTTCTTCATTTTAAATATGTTCTATTTTTAGAACAAATGTTCTAAAATAAAAACAAATGTTTATAAATGTTTCTTTTTTTATTACAAAAAGAAAAATGATTTTTATGATATTCTTTATTCCCTATATCCAATTATCTGGAAGCTATGCTAATGTAAAGGGAGATTTAGGAAAAGTTAACATTGGAGGATTATCTTCTGAAGCAGGTATGAAGTTCGGATTTAAATTAAAAGATTTAAAAAATAATAGATAACTATAAAATCTTCTTTTAAATAACTATTTTTATGGTTTTATATTCCAATAATATTCACTTCCACATCTGGGTGTTAAACAAATTATTTGCCAAATACAACAATATTTGTTCTCGCACAGAGCACCTCTACTCTCTTGGTAACTCCACCCACTCCATATTCTTCCATCATATTGCTTCATATATCTTCCTTGATTTCCATTTAAATGGCAATATTTAATAGTAGTAACACCTTCTGCAGTATCAAAAGAGCCCCATGGGCAATCCCCGCAACCACGTCCTCCTGCCCAGCCTAAACAATTTCCTGCTCCATCACATGCTTTTTCATAAGGAAAGAGAGATTTATAGTATTCTGATCCACAATTTGTCCCTTTTGGTTTATAGGAATAACCTGTACAATCTCCACTACAATCAATAGTTCCTGGATTGGTACAAGAAGCATCTACACCAGAAGGATAACAAGAATCACCCATATTACTGACACAAGTGCTTACACATTTTCCATTACTACATTCT
>JAFCEY010000002.1 GCA_017608945.1 Candidatus Pacearchaeota archaeon
AAAATTCTTCAATTTTTGTGATTAATAACTTAGAAATAATTTTAAATGATGTTCTCTTCCTTTATAATGGAAATAAGTGTAAAATGCGGAGGTGGCACAGCGGCTACTGCAATCGGCTGCAGACCGATTATTCGTGGGTTCGAGTCCCACCCTCCGCTTTGATATTTAGATTAATTTGAGGCATTCACTTATTATTGAAATGTTAATCAATAAATATCTTAAATCTTTAGAAAATAAAGATAATAAAAAATAGATGGCCTTTATAGTTAAAAAGAAAATTGGAAATAAAGAGTATTATTATTTAAATGAGAACAGAAGAATTGATGGAAAAGTGAAGACAAAAACCTTAGCTTACCTTGGAAAAAGAAAAAAAGATGCAGAGAAAAAAGCAAAGGAAATAATTAAAAATCTTGAAGAAAATAGGGAAAAGATGGATGAAGAGAATCAAAAAATAATGAAAAAGAAAGAAGAAAAATCAGAAAAAAAAGAAATTGAGAAGAGAAAAAAGATTGATAACATTGAAGAATTAACTGCTTTTTGTAAAAGAAAAGGTTTTGTTTTTAGAAGTAGTGATATTTATGGTGGCTTTTCTGGTTTCTGGGATTTTGGTCCTCTTGGAATTGAGTTATTTAATAATATAAAAAAGGATTGGTGGAATTGGTTTGTTGAAAGTAGAGACGATATGGAAGGAATTGAGGCTTCAATAATTTCTCATCCAAGAACATGGAAAGCTTCAGGTCATCTTGAAAGTTTTAGAGACTTGGCTGTTATATGTAAGAAATGTAAAAAAGCAACAAAAATTGATGCTTCTGAAGAAGGAAAGAAGTGTGAATGTGGAGGAGAATATGAAAAACAAAGTGAATTTAATTTGCTTTTTAAAACAAGTGTTGGAGCTGTAAATCCTGAAGATGCATATTTACGAGGGGAAACTGCACAAGGAATGTTCATGGATTTTAAATTAGTTATGGAAACAACCAGACAAAAACTACCTTTTGGAATAGCTCAAATAGGAAAATGTTTTAGAAATGAAATTGCTCCTCGAGATTTTTTATTCCGTTCCAGAGAATTTCACATAGGTGAATTTGAATTTTTTATTCATCCTCGTGAAAAAAAATGTAAATTATTAACAAAAGAACATTTAAATGTAAAATTAAATTTGCTTGATGCAGAAACTCAAGAAAAAGGAAGTGAAAAATTAAAAGAAACTACCATCGAGAAAATGTTAAAAGAAAAAAGATTAGAAGAATGGCAGGGATATTGGTTAGCTGAACAAATTCTGTGGCTTGAAAAATTAGGTTTAGATATGAATAAGATTAAAGTCAGAGAACACACAAAAAAAGAATTGAGCCATTACTCTTCTGCAACTTTTGATATTGATTATGAATATCCTTTTGGAAGTAAGGAAATTGCAGGAAATGCTAACAGAGGACAGTTTGATTTGACTCAGCATGAAAAAGAAAGTAAAAAAAGTATGGCAGTTTTTGATGAAAATACAGGAGAGAAAGTTATCCCAAGAGTAATTGAACCTACTTTTGGAATGGAAAGAATTTTTTTAGCAACTATTGTTAATGCATATACTTATAATGAAAATAGGAAGAATATTGTTTTAAAGTTTCCTCCAAAGTTAGCTCCATATAAGGCGGCAGTGTTTCCTATTGTAAATAAACCAGAATTTTTGAAATTGGCTAGAAAAATTTTTGATGATTTAAGATTAGATTTTCATTGTGCTTATGATTCTAAAGATTCAATAGGCAGAAGATATGCTCGGCAAGATGAAATTGGAACACCTTATTGTATAACTATCGACGCTGAATCTTTAAAAAACAAGGATGTCACAATCAGAGATAGAGACAGCACAAAGCAAATAAGAGTGAAAATTTCTGATTTAAAAGAAATTCTAAAAAAGTTAATTGAGGAAAAAAACATTTTAAAATTTGGAAAGGAGATTAATACAAGAAAAAAATTTTGATTTTCCCGTCGGAAAAAGAATATTATAATATTTAAAAAAAATTATACAAAAAATTTATAAACAATTATTTCTTATTAATCATAATTAAAAAAGAGGTGAAAAATGGCAAAGAAAAAGGCTAAGAAAAAGGCTAAGAAAAAATCTGCTAAGAAAGGAAAATCAAAAAAGAAAAAAAAGAGATAAAAAATTTTGATTTTTTATTTTTTTAAATAATTTTTTAAATGATTTTTTCTATACATCTAAATGGAGAAGGAATCCACAGAGTGTGTTTTTTGTAAAATAGCTAGAGATGTAAATACCAGAAAAATTTATGAAAATGATAATTTTTTTTCTATTTATGATATAAAACCTATTGTTAAGGGGCATAGCTTAGTTATTTCAAAAAAACATTTCAAAACAATACTAGATATCCCTAATTCATTAACTCAGGAATTACTTGATTGCATTAAGAAAACAGCATTCTCATTAATAAAAAAGAACAAAGAAGAATTTGGATTTAACATAATAAATAATAATTTCAAAATTGCTGGCCAGATTGTAGATCATGTTCATTTTCACATTCTTCCGAGAGAAAGAAATGATGGAATTAAAATAGTTTGTTGATTCTTGTTATTCAGATTAAATAAAAATGGCTGCACTGGGAGTTGAACCCAGGACCCCAAGCTCATGAGACTTGTGCTCTGCCACTGAGCTATGCAGCCAAGATTATAAAAAAAGAATTCTTTTAAAAGTTTTCTTGAAAATTTGATAAAGATTTATATGAAATTTCTGTATTAAAAAAATAAAAAAAGAAAAAATAAAAAAAGAAAAAATTAACTTTACTTAGATAGAGTTATTTCTATCGTCGAAACACTGACCTTTTTTCCCTCTTTGTTTTCAAATTCTTCACTGCCAATCTTAATTTCTTTCACCTTTACGTCTTGTTCCTTCAAAAACTTCTTTCTTACAACTTCTGCAATGTCCACTGCTCTACTTATAAACTTACCTCTAGCCTTTACTGTCACTTCATCTTTTTTCTGTGTTGTAAATTGCATAACAACACTTGTCACATAATTCATAAAAGGCTTTGTTCCGACATATACCACATTTTCATCGTCAGCTTTTTTTTCAGATTTTACTTCTGTCATTTTTGTGACCTCCGTTATTGTTTATTTAAAATCAAACTCCTTGTGTTTTGTTCAGAGTTTCTTGTTCTTGTCTTTTTAACCTCGTAATCAGTCCAGCAACTTGATTTCTTATTTTCTTACTTGGAAAAATATTCTTTAAAAGAGATTTATTATATTCAAAATCATTTTTAAAGTTTACTCCTTTTTCAATTAGTTCTCTTGCTGTCCTCTTTATTAATCTTGATTTAATCCTACCCATTTTAGTATTTCATTAAAAGAGTATTTAAGATTTTCTATTCATTTTCAGAAACTTTATATTTTCGTATTGCTCTAAAAATAACTGCGCCTTTTTGTCTAATTCTCCTTTAGAAATAAATAAAACTATCTTTTTTTCAGCATGCCCTCTCTGTACACCTACACTTAAATCATTTTCAGTAATTTTTTTCTTATCTTTAGCTAGAATTAACAACTTCAACTCACCAATAGAAGTAGTCATATAACCGATTCCTAAAAATTCTTTTTTCTTAGCATTTATCTCTTTTACAAGTTCAATATTTTTTTCTTTTAAAAAATGTAATACCTCCAAAACAAAATCTGACTTTTCTTTTTTTACTTCTGTCTCTTTTTTTCGGGATTTTGAAATTGGCTGTAAAATTTGTAATTCTTTTTTTTCTTTTTTTAGTTTTCCGACTCTAAATTCAGTTTCAGGAACAGTGAAATATCTCCAAAAGAGCTCTTTATTATTTTCAAAAGGTATTGCAAAATCTTTTATCGCTCTCAAAGCAACTCTAACTACTGGACCTACTTCTGAATCTTTTAAAAATTTTTTTTCTCTTAAAAGAAGAAAAGCCTCTTTTTCTCTGCTCTTCAAATAATCTGCAAATCTTTCCAATAAGGGTTCTTGGCCAGGAAGAAAATATATAGGAGAACTTCCAATCCTCATATGACTCATTTTCACTTTTTTTTCTGACACTAATTCAGCTAAAAAAGCAGATGAGAAAAGGATGCTCAATCCTATTTCTCTCGCAATATGCACTGGAATACTTGGACCTCTAATTCTTAAGAAAGATATTATCTTTTCTTTTATTTGATTTGTATTTTGAGAGAACATTTAATAAATAAAGATAAAAATATTATAAAGTTTTCTTGACTGATTGACTAATGGCTAAGGCCTCACCCATTTAACTTCATAATAAGTTATATCCCCCTCTTCATCAACAATAGCCAAAAGTAGATTCTTTTTTGTTGAATGAGCAACTCTATTTTTTGCAGAAAATTCGTGCCAGGTTATTTTATTTGATTCATGGTCCACAAAAGTGACCCATTTTGCATGTTCTTCACCAGGACGAAAACCTTTATCATAAACCCTAAAATCTGCTCCAAATTTTAGAGCAGTTTTCACTATATACCCTCTCTCCCTTAAATCTTTAAAAACAAGATATTTCAAAGGAAACTTTTTATCAATCCTTTGAAATTTTTTCATCAGTTCTTCTTTTTTAAGCTTCTTTCCTTTATAAAAAATCTCCATCTTTCCCTTTTCAACAAGAAAAAAAGCCTCTGACAAAGAATATTGAATTTTATCTTTCACAAAAGCTCCAAAACAACTTTTATTAAATAGAGAGGTGGCTTCAGAGTCATTACTTGAAATAATCTTTCCCATCAAATGTGCCTGGATTGTTTTCATAATTATTATAATTAAAAGCAATATTTAAAAATATGCATTTTTATTTTTTAAAATGGAAAAAGAAAAAAGAAAGATTATTTACCAAGATGGATCTTATCAGTTACTTAAACCAAAAGATGATAAAGTTGACGGCTGGCACACATATGGAAAAAAGAAAAGCTTAAAGGCAATTTATGATCTTATTAGAAGCGAAAAATATGATCTTGAGATTTCTAAAGATGTTCTGAGAGCATTAAGAGAATATGAAAAAAAGAAAAAGAGAAGTTTAGTATCAAAAGTAATTTAAATTAAAAAATTAATTTATAATTATGGAGTATAACTTTAAGAGCATAGAAAAAAAATGGCAAAATAAATGGGAAAAAGCTAAAATTTTTGAGGTTAAAAAAAACAAAAAAAGAAAATATTATGTTCTTGAGATGTGGCCTTATCCAAGTGCCTCTGGTCTGCACATGGGTCATGCTTTCAACTACATTATAGGAGACATTTACGCGAGATTTAAAAGAATGCAAGGGTTTAATGTCTTATATCCAATGGGTTATGATTCTTTTGGATTGCCCGCAGAAAATGCTGCAATAAAGGCAAAATCGCATCCAAAAAAATTTACTGAAGATGCAATTAGAAATTTCATAAAGCAACAAAAGTCTCTTGGATTGAGTTATGATTGGAGTAGAATGATAGAAGCTCATAAACCAGATTATTACAAATGGGACCAATGGATTTTTTTGAAAATGTTTGAAAAGGGCTTAGTTTACAGAAAAGAGGCTCCTGTTAATTTTTGTCCTAAATGCAATACTGTTTTAGCTAATGAACAAGTTCATAATGGAAAATGTTGGAGGCACGAGGATACTGATGTTGAAATCAAATATCTTAAGCAATGGTTTTTTAAAATAACGGCTTATGCAGACGAACTTTATGAAAATATAGATACTCTAACAGGATGGCCAGAAGATGTTAAGGTAATGCAAAAAAATTGGATTGGAAAATCATATGGAACTGAAATTTTTTTTGAGGTTAATGGAGAAACTTGGAATGTATTCACAACTCGCCCTGACACTATTTATGGAGTTACATTTATGGTAATCTCTGCACAACATCCCGAACTTTTTAAAATTGTGACAAAAAAACAAAAAGAAAAGGTTAAGGAATTTTTAAAAAAAATTAAGTCAACAAAAAAAGAAGATGTAGAAAAAGAAAAAGAAGGAGTCTTTACAGGGTCTTATGCTTTAAACCCATTAACAAAAGAAAAAATTCCAATTTACGTTGGAAATTTTGTTGTTGCTGATTATGGAAGCGGAATGGTAATGGCTGTTCCTGCTCATGACCAAAGAGATTTTGAGTTTGCTAAAAAATACAATCTGCCGATAAAAGTAGTTGTTCAACCTTCAAATGCAAAGTTTAATCAAGAAAAAATGGAAAAAGCATATGAAGAAGATGGGAAATTGGTTAATTCAGGAAAATTTACAGGAATGGAAAGCAACAAAGCTAGAGTTGTAATTACTGAATTTTTAATAAGAAAAGGACTAGGAAAGAAAGCTATTAATTACAAATTAAAAGATTGGCTTATTTCAAGGCAGAGATTCTGGGGAACACCAATACCAATAATCTACTGCAATAAATGTGGAATTGTCCCTGTACCTGAAAAAGAGCTTCCTGTTAAGCTTCCAGAAAATATAAAATTAACAACAAGAGAAAACCCTCTCAAAAAGTGCAAGAAATTTATTGAAGTAAAATGTCCGAAGTGTAAAGGAAAAGCAAGAAGAGAGACAGATACAATGGACACTTTTGTAAATTCCTCTTGGTATTTTTTAAGATATTGCGACCCAAGAAATAAAAAAGAAATTTTTAATAAGAAAAAAGTGAGCTATTGGATGCCTATTGATATTTACATAGGAGGGAAAGAACATGCTTGTATGCATCTCATCTATTTCAGATTTTATACAAAGTTTTTAAGAGATTTGGGTTTGTTTGAAAAAAAAATTGATGAACCTGTAATAAATTTATTTAACCAAGGAATGGTTCATGGAGAAGATGGAACTGTCATGAGTAAATCAAGAGGGAATGTAATTTTACCAGAAGAGATTTCAGATAAATATGGAATAGACACTGCTCGACTTTTTTTAGTTTCAATAGCATCACCAAAAAAAGATATTCAATGGAATGAAGAAGGAATAAAAGGAGCTTTTAAATTTATAAAAAAAATTTTTAATTATTTTAAGTCTGTTAAAATAGGAGAAGTTGATGAAAAAACAGAAAATAAATTAAATGGAACAATAAAAAACGTAACAAATAATATAGAAAATTTAGATTATAATCTTGCGATTATCAAAATTAGAAAATTTTTTGATTCTCTTCCAGAAGAAACCAGTAAAAATGTTTTAGAAAATTTTCTGAAATTATTACATCCTTTTTGTCCTCACATAACAGAAGAAATATGGGAAAAACTCCATAAGCATAACAGCAATAGCACTAAATTTTTAAGTTTGGAAAAATGGCCAAAAGCAGGAAAGATAAATGAAAAACTTTTGAAAGAAGAAAAACTCATTGAGAAGTTAATAGAAGATATAAACAATATATTTAATATCTTAAAGAAAAAAGAAGAAAAAGTAAAAAAAATTTACATTTATTCAACTCCAAATGAAAAAAAAATTTTCATCAACAATAAAGATTTAATCAACAAAAAAATTGGATTAGATATAGAAATTTTTGCAGTAAATGAAAAAAATATTTATGACCCCAAGAATTTTGCAAAAAAAGCAAAGCCAGAAAAACCAGCTCTTTATTTTGAATAAACCTAATATTCCTTCTAATATATTTATAGATAAATTTTTATAATTCTCTTACTAAGATTTCATATGCCAAAGAGAAAAAAAGAGGTTGTTAAATTTAAAAATAAGAGAATAATTATCTTTTTTCTTTTTATAAGCTTAATACTTCTTTTTCTCCTTTTATCAATTGCAAAATGTGGTGATGGAACTTGGAGTGGAAAATGTTCTCAAAGAAAACCTTATTTTTGTTTAAGAGGAAAACTTGTTGAAAAAGCATCAGTTTGTGGTTGTCCTGAAACCTTAACTCAAAAAAATGAAACATGTATTTCAGATTATCATACTAATCCAAAAAATATATCTTTAAAATATATTTTAAAAGGAAAGGAAAGAGAAATGAATTTTGTTGTTTATGAAGGATTTGCTAATTATTCCTCAAAGCTTCCAAGATATATTTTCTATGATAAAGATGAAGTGCCATCAAGAAGAGATTTTAAGATGTTGTTCCTTAATGAAGAAAGACAAAGGGACATGCTTTCACCATTAATTGCCAAAATCCAAAATCTAAATAAGAATGAAATTGAGCAGGTTAGAATTGCAATAAGTCTTGTTCAAAATATTCCATTTGGAAATTCAAACAAAACATCATCTTTTGGAAATAGTCATGTTAATTATTTTAGATATCCTTATGAAGTGTTATATGATTATGAAGGAATTTGTAGTGAAAAATCTCTTTTATTAGCCTTTATTTTAAGAGAGTTGGGTTATAGTACCGCAATCCTTTATTATGCGCCAGAGAATCATGAAGCAGTAGGAATAAAATGTCCAAAAAAATATAGTATAAATCAATCAGGTTACTGTTTTGTTGAAACAACAGCACCATCAATCATTACAGATGATAAAATTGATTATTTGGGTATAGGAAAACTTTATTCAAAACCAGAAATAATACCAATATTCTATGGAAAATCTCTTAAGAGAGGAATACATGAATATAAAGATGCAAAGAAATTAATAAAATTAAGAGAATCTAGAATATTAAATATTTTCAAAATTATGACATTGAAAAGAATTAAAAAGAAATATGGATTAGTTGAAATTTATAATCCATAATGTCGTGTAAATATTTAGAGAATTTATTGTCAGAAGAGAGAAATTTAATAAAAAGACATCTTGAAGAATATAAAAAAAATAAAAAAATTGAAGATTTTACAGAGGCAAAAATAAATTTTATAAAAGATTATGGTTGGATAATAAGAGAAGTTTTTTGTGATTTATGTCCAGAAGATAAAAATTGTAAAGAATATAAAGTATTTTTGGAAAATAAGGGATTATACCAAAGCAGCTTTTATTCTCCTGACACCAAAACTTGAAGATTCCTCTTTTAAAATTTTAAATTTTCTCCCCCCTTCTCCTAATTCTCCAGTTCTTTTAACATGTGGCCCTGCACAAATTTCCTTACTAAAATCCCCTATAAAATAAACCTTAATCTTTTCTAAGCTTTTATATTTTTCATCAAAAACCCCTTTCGCAACTTTTTTAGCTTCTTCTAAATTCATCTCCTTACACTCTACAGGCAAATTTTCTTTTATTTTTTCATTAACAATCTCCTCAATTTTTTTTATTTCTTCTGGGGTCAATTTTCTATCAAAACTAAAATCAAATCTTAATCTTTCCTCATTTATATTTGAGCCTCTTTGAAAAATATCTTTTTTAAGAACCTCTCTCAGTGCTTGATTTAAAAGATGAGTTGCTGTATGAAGTTTTGTAACTTCCATATTATTACCTACTAATCCTGATTTAAATTTCCCTTTTGCTGCTGTTCTTGATAGTACCCTATGCCCCTCTTTCTCTCGCTCAAAATCCTCTCTTCTAAAAAAGATTTGAGCTTTTTTAGCTTCTTCCTCAATCATTTCTACTGGAAACCCAAAACTCTGATACAAAAGAAAAGCATCTTTTCCTGATAATTTCTTTTTTTGAGAAGCAAGCTTCTTGAATCTATTAAGTCCCTTTTCAAGAGTCTTTAAAAATTTTTTTTCTTCTCTTTCTAATTCTGAAATTATCTTTTCTTTATTTTTTTTCAGATTATAATCATCATAAATTTCAAAAATAGGTTCTGCAATTTCTGTTATTTTCTTAATCCCTAATTTATAAGCATATCTAACTGCTCTTCTAATCAACCTTCTTAAAACATATCCTTGCTCAGTGTTACTTGGAAGAACCCCATCATTAATAATAAAAATAGAAGCTTTAATATGGTCTGCCAAAATCCTCATAGCTTTTGTCTCTTCCTTATTTTCTTTGTACCTTTTTCCAGAGAGAGTTTCTATTTTTTTAATTATTGGGAAAAAACATTCAGTTAGATAATCATCTTCTAAATTGCTTAATGCAGCAAGAGTTCTTTCAACACCCATTCCAGTATCAACATTTTTTTGTTTCAATTTTATAAAATTTCCATTCTTTTGTTTTTCATACTCCATAAAAACATTATTCCAAATTTCAACCCAATTTTTATCTCCTGGGTTAAACTCTTTTGGAGGTTTACGCCTTGAGGTCCAGAAAAAAATTTCAGCATCAGGACCACATGGTCCTGTCTCCCCAGCAATCCAGAAATTTTCTTTTTCTCCCAAAAATTTTATCCTTTCTTTCCTTATACCTAAACTTTCCCAAATTTTTTTTGATTCTTCATCCTTTGGGATGTATTTATTTCCTTTAAAACAAGTTACTGCCAATTTTTCTTTTGAAATCTTCAAAATTTTTGTTAAAAACTCAAAACTATATTTTATAGCTTCTTTTTTCCAATAATTTCCTAAAGACCAATTCCCCAACATTTCAAAAAAAGTATGATGAACTTCATCTCCAATCTTATCTATATCTTGAGTTCTTAAACACCTTTGCACATTGCAAAGTCTCTCTCCAAGAGGATGTTTTTGACCTAATAAATAAGGAATTAGAGGATGCATTCCAGCTGTCGTATAGAGAACAGAAGAATCATTCTCAGGAACTAAACTAAAATTCGGAATTTCCTTATGTTTTTTTAATTTGAAAAAATCTATATATTTTTTAATAAGTTCTTTTCTTTTCATATCCTTTAACAAGAAAATGAATTTTAAAAATTGTTTGATTTCCCAATCATGAAAAAATTTATAAATATGTTTCTGAAAAAAGAAAGATGGTTAAAAGGATTATTATCTTCTCCCCTTATATAAATGATAGAATTAAATTGGAATATGAAATTATAGATTATCTTAAAAGTAAAAAATCTCTTATAAAAGATTATAAGGAAATAGAAATACAAAAATTTTCTGATATTGGAGAGTGTATTAGAAATGAAAATAAAATTGGGACTGGAGGAGAAATTCTTGTTATTTTTGATAGAAGATTATATTCAAAACGTGAAAATATGTTGGCTGGAAAAGATGAAAAAATTCTTTTTAAATCTTTAAAAATTTTATTGGATTTGTCAAAAAAAGTTTGTGATGAAGAAAAGATACCTTATTTTATGTATGAAGGAGAGATAGAAAAAGATAAAAAGAAAAATTTGCAGAAGAAAATAATTAATATAGAAGAAAAAATTCTCTCCAAAAATTATTCATCCTCCCAATAATCTTAGTTTCCGTTGTATTTCTTCCAATTGAGCTTCTAAATCATCCTTAGGTGATATTGATGATTGAATTTTTTTAATTTTTTCTTCTTTTGACTCTAAAGCTTTAGTTTCTAATTTAGGCAGAGTTTTTTGTAAATTCCTAATTTTCAAAAAAAGTTCTTTTATTTTCCTTTCCAATTTTGTCTTTAAATCTAATTCCAAAAGTCTTAAAGAATAATATTCTCTTATTGATTTAATGGTATCAATTAAATCTTTCTCAAGAGAAAGAATTTCTTTTTTTGATTGGATAGCTTCATCATATTCAAACATTACATGAATCAAATCCTTCTCACTTTTTTTCATCTTATTCTCCAATTCTAGAAAAAATATTTTTTTCTATATTCTCAACTTCTATTTTTGCATTTTGAATTTGTTCTTCCCAAGATAAAAGCTCCTTTTCCTCTTCATCTTTAATTCTCTTTAAATCTTGAAGCATTTCTCTTATTTCTGAAATTAATTTATTTATTTCTTGTAAAGATTTAATCCCCTCTTCAACCTTATCTATCCTTACAAAAAGAGGTCTCTTCTCTTCTGTAACTCTTACTGGATAAGATTCACGCATTTCATATGGTCTAATTATTCTTTTCGAAGGCAAAGGCTTCGGAGCTTTTGGTGGTTTTGTAATAGGAGGTTGTTTTTTTGGAAGAGGTTTTTGCACCATTTGTTTTTCTTTTTTAACAAATTCATCTGCAAAAACCTCTTCCCCCTCTTTTCCCCCGGTAACTGCTTCCTTTATTGTGTCTCGCGAAAATTTTTCGCCAAAAGAATTCTTTGGAAATTTTGGTAATTTATGAATTTCTGTTTTTGATTCTTCCATTTCTGAAAATTCAGGGAGCTTCGGAAGCTCTGGTAGCTCTGGAAGTTTAGAGAACTCTTTTTTTGTTTGCTCTTTCGCTACCTCTTTTTTCTTCTTGAACAACCCCATTCTTCTAATAATTAAAATATGGCATTTTAAGTTTAAAAATTCTTCTAATTTTTAAGATTCTTAACATTTAAAAACTTACGCTTTTTTTTATTTAGATGATTGAGAAAAATTTTAAAGAGATAATACAATCAATTATAAAAAAACAGGATTTAGATGTTATTGAAATTCTCGACGACAAAAAATATATAAATGAGTTTTTAATAGCAAAAAAATTAAAATTAGATATCAATCAAACACGAAACATTCTTTACAGACTTTCTAATGACGGATTAGTTTCCTTTATAAGAAAAAAAGATAAAAGAAAGGGGTGGTACACTTACTTCTGGAAAATTGAAACTATTAAATTTTTAGAATTTTTAAAAGAAGATTTATCTAAAAAGATTGAACAACTTAGAAACCAAATAAAAAGTAGAGAAACAAAAAGATATTACATTTGTGAAAGATGTAAAATTGAACATACTGAAGAAAATGCACTTCTTCATAATTTTATATGTAATGAATGTGGAGAAGTTTTTGCTTTAATGGATAATTCAAAAATTTTAAGGGCATTAAAAAAAGAATCAGAAAATTTAGAGAAAAAGAAAAATATAATAGAAAAAGAGATTGAAAAAGAAAAAGAGAAATTGAGAAAAAAGAAGCAGAAGGAATTTAAAAAGGGAAAGAAGCTGCAGAAAAAAAGAAAGAAAAATAATTTAAAAAAAAGAAAGAAAAAAGGAAAGAAAAAAATCTCCAAAAAAAAGAAACCTTTGAAAAAAACAAAAATTAAGAAAGTCTTAAAAAAAACTAAAAAGAAAAAGTAATTTTATGGCATATTATAAGATATATCGGAGGAGAAATTATTTTAAACTTAGTCTAACCTTAAAGATAGTATTTGTTAATCTCCTTTTTTGGCTTGCAACAGTGATTGCTGTTTCAATTAATTCAGATTTAATAAAATATTTTGCTTTACAACCCCTCTCTATTATTCAGGGAAAATATTTATGGACTATTTTTAGTAGCATGTTCTCGCATGTCTTTTTCTGGCACATATTTGCAAATATGGTAACTTTATTTTTCATTGGAAATTTCGTTGAAAGGTTACTTGGAAGAAAAAGATATCTTTCATTTTATTTAATCTCTGGAATTATAGCTTCCTTGTTTTTTATTTCATTATCAGTATTTTTCGGAAATACTTTTTGGGGTGAAAGAATTTTTGGCAGTCCTGAGATCTTTGCTTTAGGAGCCTCAGGAGCTATTTTTGGATTAGCCGGGCTAATAACTATTTTAATTCCAAAAATGAAAGTCCTTGTTTTTTTCATAATTCCAATGCCTATGTGGATTGCGATGATTTTTTTCTTAGGATTTTTTTGGATTTTATCAACTTTTGCAGGATTACCTATTGGAAATAGCGCTCACTTAGGGGGATTCATAACAGGAATAGTTTATGGGCTATATCTAAAAAATAAGTATAAAAACAAAATGCGATATATAAGCAGACTCTTCAGCTAAAATGAAAATTAAAAAAAATAAAATTAATTTTAAGAATGAATATAAAAAATCTTGGGATTTCATTAAAGAATCAAAGAACTTCATTTTAGTTGCTTTTTTGATTTTTTCATTTTTTGTTTTAATCGGCCTTTTTATTCCTACTCCGGAACCTCTTAAAGAAGAAATTTTTAGGTTCATTCAAAAAATAATAGAGAAAACAAAAGACATGTCTGTAAGGGAACTAGTAATTTTTATCCTTTTAAACAACATTCAAGTAAGTTTTTTTGGAATAATCTTAGGAATTCTATTTGGAATAATTCCTATTTTTTTAGCTATGTTAAATGGGTATATTTTAGGTTTTGTTTTCTCATTCAATAAAAATTTCCTTAATATCCTTAGAATCCTCCCTTACGGGATTTTCGAACTACCTGCAGTTTTTATTTCATTAGGATTGGGAATTAAAATCGGCTTTTCAATACTTCAAAAGAGAAAATCAGAATTAAGAGAATATTTAATTAATTCTTTAAGAGTCTTTGTTTTTTTTGTAATCCCTCTTTTAGTAATCGCAGCAATCATAGAAGGGATTTTAATAAATTATTTTTGAAATCACTCTCTTAAGTCACTTATTCCTAATACAATAAGGATTAACCCGACAAAAATTAACAACCAAACTATTCCTCCTTTAAAGAACTCCAATGCTGCTGTACCGACTCCAAAAACATTTAGCCCCCAAACATAAATTACTGCTCCAAGCAATATTACTCCAAGTAAAATCTCAATCCATTTGTTCATTTTTAAAAAATGAATTTTTTATTTAAAAAGATTTTGATGATGAAAAGAAATAATTAAAATACAAATAAATACATTTTTAAAATAAAATCTTTAGAAGATAATATGGAGAAGGTTAGAGATATAAATATAAAAGAAAATGAAACTATAAAAAGTTTGATTGAAAAAATGTCTAGTAGTGGAGGATTTATGGCAAAAAACTTGGCAGTTAGTGTTAAAATTATCAAAGAATTTCAAAATGAAAAAAAATGTTTAAAGTTTCTTTCTTTTCCAGCAGATGTAATCTCGACAGGAATTAGGGGCATTATTAAAGATATGATTAAAGAAAAGATGTTTGATGTTGTTATTACCACTTGTGGAACTTTAGATCATGACATTGCAAGAAGCTTTAAGAATTATTATCAAGGAGCTTTTAATTTAAATGATAAGGAACTTTACAAGAAAAAAATACATCGTTTAGGAAACATTATTATTCCCACTGAATCTTATGGGGTCATAATAGAAGAAAAAATTAAAGAATTTTTAGGAAAAATTTTAAGTGAGAAAAAAGACATTTCTACTTATGAATTATGTTGGGAAATTGGAAAAAGAATTAATAATGAAAATTCAATTTTATATTGGGCATATAAAAACAAAATTCCAATAATTGTTCCAGGAATAACTGATGGTGCTGTCGGCTATAATATTTGGCAATTAACACAAAATAAAGATTTCAAAATAAATTTAATGAAGGATGAAACTTTACTCAGTGATTTAGTTTGGACATCAGGAAAAAGAGCTGCACTAATTTTAGGAGGAGGGATAAGTAAACATCATGTTATATGGTGGAATCAATTTAAAGAAGGACTTGATTATGCTGTTTATATCACAACTGCCCAAGAGTATGATGGAAGTTTATCTGGAGCTCAGCCAAGAGAAGCTATATCTTGGGGCAAAATAAATGAAGAGGCAAGATACATAACTGTCTATGAAGATATTACAATTGCTTTGCCGTTAATCTATGGGGCCTTAAAAAATGAAAAAAGATGAAATAAATGAAGTAAAAGAAATGGTTGTTTCTGAAAAAATCCAAACAGAAGATAACATGCAAAAAAAGGAAAAAGATTTTTTAGAAGTCTTAAAACTTTTTGCACCTGGAACTGCTCTAAGGCTTGCTCTAGATGATTTATTAAGGGCAAAGATGGGAGCATTAATTGTAATAAAAAATAACTTAACTTCTAAAATTACAGAAAAAGGTTTTGAAATTAATTCTAAATTTTCCCCCCAAAAACTTGTTGAACTTGCAAAAATGGATGGAGCCATAATTCTTTCAGAAGATATGAAAAGAATTCGTTATGCAAATGCTCTTCTCTCTCCAGATGTTAATATACAAACAAAAGAAACAGGAGCAAGACATAAGGCTGCAGAAAGAACAGCTAAACAAACAGGAACAATTGTTATAGCTGTTTCTGAAAGAAAAAATAAAATAACAATATATTACGGAAAGATGAAATATGAATTAAAAGAAAGTTCAGAAATTTTAAGGAGAGCTGCTGAAACACTACAAATTTTAGAAAAACAAAAAGAAATTTACAGTGGCTTAATAGCTAATTTAAACCTACTTGAAATAGAGAGCTTAGTAACTATTAACGATTTGTGCACAATTTTACAGAGAATTGAAATAATAAAAAGAATTGCTGGAATAGTTAAAAGATACTTAATTGAACTTGGAAAAGAAGGGATGGTTGTCAGTATGAGACTTAAAGAACTTATTGGAAATTTAAATCAAGAAGAAGAAATAATTTTAAAAGATTATTTTAGTTCTAAATCTTTAACTGCAAAAGAAATTTTAGAAAAAATGGATTTTGACTCTCTTCTCGAAACAGCAGAAATATCAAAATTACTTTTTACAAAATTGCATGATAAAGTTATTTTACCGAAAGGAGAAAGACTCTTATCTAAAATAAATATCCCTAAAAAAAATCTTCTCGGTTTAATGAACAAATTTGAGAATCTCGACAGAATCTTATCTGCTGAGGATAATGAAATTTTGGAAATACTTGAGCCTCCATTGCTTAATTCTTTTAAAAATAAGCTTTCTAATCTTAAAGAAAAAATAATAATGGGTAAAAGTGTATAATGTTAACAAAAAAACAAGTTAAAAAAATTAGAGAGCATTTAAAAAGAGCACAAAATCCCATTTTCTTTTTTGATAATGACACTGATGGATTATGTAGTTTTCTCTTATTGCAGAGATACATTGAAAGAGGGAAAGGAGTTCCTATAAAGTCTTTTCCTGAATTAACTGTTGAGTATTTTAGAAAGATTGAAGAATTAAATGCAGATTATATTTTTATCCTCGATAAACCAGTAGTCTCAAAAGAGTTTTTTGAAAAAACAAAACAATTTAATATTCCTGTTGTTTGGATCGACCATCATAATATTGACATTACTAAAATTCCTAAATTTGTCGATTATTATAATCCATTATTTAATGAAAATAAAAGCAATGAACCAGCCAGTGCTTTATGTTATCAGGTAAATGATAGAAAAAGCGACATTTGGATTGCTATTGTTGGATGCATCGCAGATAGATTTATTCCAAATTTTTATTCTAATTTTAAAAAAGAATATCCTGATTTATCTTTAAATTCAAAAGATGCTTTTGGTATTCTTTATAACTCTGAAATAGGAGAAATTGCAAGAATTTTTAGTTTTGCTTTGAAAGATAAAACAACAAATGTTGTTAATATGTTAAGGTTTTTAGTTAAAGTTAAAAGTCCTTATGAGATTTTAAAAGAAGATGCTAAAAATCATTCTATGCACTTAAGATTTAAACAAATAAATTTCAAGTATCAAAAACTTTTAGAGAAGGCTATGTCAAATAAGGAAAATAATCTTCTTTTTTTTCAATTTGGTGGAGATTTAAGTATTGCTGGAGAATTATCTAATGAATTAAGCTATAGATACCCTAACAAAGTAATTGTTGTGGCTTATATTAAAGGAGCTAAAGCAAATATATCCATAAGAGGAAAGAAAATTAGAGACAAAGTTTTGGAAGTAATTGAAGGATTTGAAGATGCTACTGGAGGGGGTCATGAAGATGCTGTTGGAGCAAAAATTAAAGTTGAGGATTTACAAGAATTTAAAAAAAGACTAGAAAAACTTACATCTTCGAAATCTTTATAAATTCTAATTTTTTACTTAAAACATGAAAAAGCTGGGTAAAAGAAAAGATTTATGTTCTTGGAAGTTTGTCCCAGCTTACACTATAATTAAAACAATTTAATTCGGGTCTTCAAGCCTGAATTGAATTGTTTTTTCTTCTTGATATTTATTCAGGCTTGAAGAGAAGTTTATTTAAAATGGAAGAAACAGAAGAGGAAAAGAAATTTGTTGAAAAAGAGCTAGGTTCTCTTTTAGAACTCACTATAAGATTAGAGGACGAGTTAAATGCTCTTGCAAGCTAATATGAACGAGCAATATACACTACCTCTTTAGCTTTCTTATTACAAATTATGCACTTTCCTTTGGGCTCTTCTTTTCTATCAACTCTCCTTCCTCTTACCTCTGCCCCAATTTTTTTCTCAATAAATTCTGCACATTTTTCTCCTTCCTTATCTAAAGAACAGAAATCACACCTTGCTATTTTCCCAAGCATCACAGCTTTTTCAATTTCTTTTTTTGATTTTACATCTATAATTCTTTCTTTAAACAAATTATCTGCCTTCTTAATTAAATTTTCATCATATTCCTTTGAAAATCTTTTAATATAACTTAACAACTCTTTTTCTTTTATTTTCTTTTTTTTATCTAAATCTCTCCTGTAAATTGTCAACATCTTTTCACTTAACTCTTTTTTCCCCACCTCAATCCTTAGAGGTACTCCCTTCATTTCCCAAAAATAAAATTTTTCACCAAATCTTTTTTCCTTATCAAAATCTATCTCTACACTAAGTCCTTCTTTTATTAATAACTTTTTAATCTCCATAGTTTTCTTAATTATTTCATTATCATAAGTTGCAGGAATTATTATTACTTGTAGGGGAGCAATCTTCCAAGGAAATTTTAATCCTTTATTATCTCCGTGTACAATAATTACAGACGCAAAAATTCTGCTTATTGCGGGTCCATAACAAGTTAAAAATACATATTTTTCTTTTCCATCCTTATCTTTGAATTTTATATTAAATGCTTTTGCAAAATCTTGTTGAAGGATGTGAGTAGAGGGCTGCTGAATAACTCTTCCATCAGGATTTAAAGCATCTGCAGCAAAAGTTCTTAGAGCTCCAGGAAATTTATCCCAAGAAGGCCTTTCAAAAAAGATAAATGGCAAGCCAAAAATATCATGTAAAACTTCTTTAGTTGTTTCCATATCTTCTTTAACTTGTTTTTCAGCAGATTCCAAAGAATCATGCACACAATGCGCTTCAATCCAATGAAATTCCCTACTTCTAAGAAATGGCCGAGTTGCTTTAGTCTCATATCTAAAAACATTTGCTCTTTGATAAGTTTTGAAAGGTAAGTCTTTATAACTTCTAACCCAATAAGAAAACATTTGATAAAAAGCAGTTTCACTTGTTGGTCTTAAAGCTAACTTCTCAGTTAATTTTTTATCTCCTCCATAAGTCACCCAAAAAACTTGAGGAGTAAATCCTTTAACATGAGCAGCTTCTAATTCAAAATTTTTTTCTGGGATAACTGTAGGAAAAAAATAAGGTTTATGTTTTTTTCTTTGCAAGACATCTTCAAGATATTTATACATCTTTTCCATTGCTAAAACTGACCAAGGCTGGAAAACAACAAACCCTTTAACATTATATCTCAAATCTGCAAGCTCTGCTTTTTTAACTATTTCTGAAAACCATTCAGAAAAATTTTTTTCTTTATTGACATTAAAAATTATTTTTTTGTTTTTTTGCATAAGAAATTTAAGAAAATAACATTTATTAAATTAATCTCTCTCCAAGAGTTTCCATAGATATATCATTAATTGTATCCTTAACATAATTTGACTCTAAAGCAAAACCTAAATTTTCTCCTTGCACAGCCTTGAAATTATTTATTCCAATAACCTTGCCTTGTTTATTTATTAAAGGCCCTCCTGAATTTCCAGGATTTAATGCAGCATCTGTTTGAATATATGCCTCAAGGCCATTTACTCCTTCTCTATGAACTGCAGAAACAATTCCCTCTGTAACTGAAAACTGCAAACCAAGAGGATTTCCTATTGCTATTACTCTTTCTCCAACTTGAACTTTATCTGAATCTCCAAATTCTAAAGGCTCAAACTCTCCATCTATTTTTAATAAGATTATATCCATTATTTCATTAGAGCCTATGAGCTTTACTGAATATAAATCTCCTTTATAAGTAATTACTCCGGCTGCCCTTGCTCCTTTCATTACATGGGCATTTGTAACTACATAGCCATCTTCTGTAATTATAAAACCTGTTCCCTGAGAGATATCTGTCCTTATTGTTACAACAGATTTTACTGTTTCTTCAATAATTCCAGAAAAATCTTCACTTACAGATGCTTTTAATAAACTAATTTCATAATCTATTGAACCGACCCGAACTCCTAATGATTCAAGTTCCTCTTTAGTTTCCAATAAATTTTCTGATAACTGATTTGTTTTTATTTGAATTTCTTTTTCGAGTTCTGAAATTTTTTGATTTAGTATATTATAACTTATATTTTGTTTAACAAAAAGCATATACATAAATATGCTGCTAAGAATTATAAAAACAATCACCAAAGAACTTAAACTACCAATGATTATCTTATGATGTTTTTTTAGAGGCATAATTGTATTAAATTGCTAAGATATAAAAACTTAACTTCATTTCTATTTTTGTTATTTTTGGGTCTGTGGTGTAATGGATAACACAACTGGCTTCGGAACTTAAATGAAGAAACCAGTTAATCGAGGTTCGAATCCTCGCAGACCCATGAAAGATTCGAAGGGTTGCAGGAATTGTGAAAAACCCGCTGGTGGTTTTCAGTTTGAATCCTCGTAAACTGGTGAAGGATTAAAACAAAAGAGGAAAAATAGAAAAATGAAATCCAAACTTTTAATTGCAATAGCAACTCTTGTAGGAACTATTATAGGTGCAGGATTCTTAGGAATTCCTTATGTTGTTGCAAAATCTGGATTTTTAATTGGTTTAATTCACATTTTTTCTATCTGTGGTATTATGTTGCTCATTAATCTTTATCTCGGAGAAATTGTTTTATTATCAAAAACTCAACATCAAATACCTGGATATGTGTCAAAATATTTAGGAAAAAAAATGAAAAAATTTACCTTTTTCGCTTTAGCAATCGGAATTTACGCAGCATTAACTGCATATCTAATTGGAGAAGGAGAGAGCCTAAGCTTTTTATTCGCCGGCTCTTCCTCTTATTCTTTATTTTTCAGTTTAATATTCTGGAGCTTAATGGTCTTGGCTACTTATAAAGGGATTAGGAGCTTTAAGAAAATAGAACCCTTTGCAGTTCTTTCGGTTTTTTTTGTTACATTAATTTTAGGAATTATAAATTATAATAAAATTAATCTCTCTAATTTCTTATATATTAATTCTAAATATTTTTTCCTTCCTTTCGGAGTTGTATTTTTTGCTTTTTTGGGGGTTACTGCAATTCCTGAAATGAAAAGAATTTTAATAAAAGAAAAGAAAAAGATAAAAAAATCAATTATCATTGGAAGCATTATTCCTCTTTTTGTTTACATTCTTTTTACAGCTGTTGTTATGGGATTATATGGAGAAAATATATACGAAATTGCAACAATCTCTTTTGGGAATTTTGTTACTATCTTGGGGATCCTTACAATGTTCACCGCCTTCCTTGCCCTAAGTCTGGCATTACAAGATTCTTATAGATTTGACTTTGGATTTTCACAAAAAAAAGCTTGGCTCTTCTCCAGTTTTTCTCCTTTAATAATTTTTTTAATTTTAAGAATTTTTAATCTTGCAAGTTTTGTAAAAATCTTAGGAATTGGCGGGGCAGTTTCAGGAGGGCTTTTAGGAATCTTAATACTTTTAATGAGTATGAAAGCAAAAAAAGAAAAAGGAAAGTTTAAAATTCCCCTTCCTATAAATTGGTTTATAGTTATTTTTCTAAGTTTAATTTTTATTACTGGTGTAGTTCTTGAAATGATTTATTCAATCTTTTAATAATTTTTCCAGAATTTCCTTAACTGCTTTATAATCTGCCCTTTTATCAGTTACTTTCATAACTCTCCCTATTAAAAAATTTAATGATTCCTGCTTTCCTTGTTTATAGTCTTTTACTGCCTTAGTATTTTCTTGGATAACTTGATTGCAAATTTTTTCTATCTCTTTTCTATCAGAAATCCTCCCAATTTTTTTAACTTCTAATAAAGAAAAAGAGTGAGGAATCCAACTTCTTAAAATATCTTTAGCTTTCAATTCTGTAATTTTCTTATTCTCTATTAATTTTAAAAGTTCAATAAAGTGCTCTGGCTTAATATCTATCTCATCAAGCTCTTTTTTATTGTAATTCAGAACACTTAAAAGTTCTTCAGTTACCCAACGAACAGCTAATTTTGGCTCAACTTTATTTATTATTTCTTCAAAAAATTTAACAATCTCAAGTTCCCTCACAAGTACCTCGGCATATCTTTTTTTAATTTTATATTTTTTAATTAATTTCTTAAGTTTTTCTTTTGGAGTTTCTGGCAGACTTTTTTTTATTTTTTCTATTTCTTCTTTTTTTAAAATAATTGCCGGAAGATCTGGTTCTGGAATAAATCTATAATCTTGTGCAAGTTCTTTTTCTCTCATCTTTATTGTGGCTTTTTTTGCCTCATCAAACATTCTTGTTTCTAAAAGAACAGCCTTGGATTTTTTTTGTCTTTTAATCTCATATTCAAGAGCTTTCTGAATATTTTTTATAGAATTTATATTTTTAACTTCAACTCTCTCTCCTTTTTTTTCTGGAAGGGAGATATTTACATCTGCTTTTATTCCTGCAGATTTATCAATTGTCTTAACATAATTTAAAGTTGTTGATAACTGCCTAAGCCATTTAGCTACTTGTTCTGGAGAAGAAAAACTAGGTTCAGTAACAATTTCCACTAATGGAACTCCTGACCTGTTATAATCTATTTCTCCTGTTAAAGGATTCCAAGAAGCAGGGTCTTCTTCAAGATGAACTTCTTTTATTTTTATTCCTAAAAAATTTCCTTTTTCACCTATAGGAACAGCATGAGGTCCTGAAATTGTATTTTGAAAACCTTTTGGCAAATCCGGCCAATCATAATGTTTTCTTTGCCAAATTAATTTTTGACTTATTTTACATCCTAAAATTAAAGAAATTTGAATTACTTTTTTAATTGCAGTTTTATTTGGAAGCATTGGCTTAGCACCAGGCTGCGCTGTACAAATCGGACAAATGTTTGTATTTGGACTTGTAAATTTAAGTCCATGTTGTGACTTGCACCTGCAGAAAAGTTTTTCATTGGTCATCAAATACCCATGAATTTCTAAACCTATTTTTGGCATGAAAAAAACAATGAAGTTTAATTTTTATAGATTTTGATTTAAAAAATAGCTGCATTCAACCTTCTTCACATAAAATTTAATG
>JAFCEY010000003.1 GCA_017608945.1 Candidatus Pacearchaeota archaeon
AATGACACTTTGAATAATCAGGAATCAACTGAAACAAGAAATGTCTCTCTTGTAAAGCCAACATTGACAATTATTTTGCCTGAAAATGAGACTTATATTTCAAAGAAAAACCTTCCATTAAATTATATAGCAGATTACGAAGATTATGTCTGGTATAATATTGACCAGACAGGGGACAATGAAACAATAACTGGAAACACTACTTTTAATACAAGTTCTGGCTCGCAAACACTTTATCTTTATGCAAACAACAGTAACGGAGAGACATCTGATAATGTTACGTTTACCGTTAATCTCACTAAATTCAGAGTAAAATATCAAAATTATAAGGGTTCAAATAAAGGAGGCTCAACAGATTTCAAACAATCTTCTTATGAGGATTTGCAAAATTTATCAGGCATTATCTTAGAAAACGCAGATAACGGAAAAATCCAATTTAATGAGGCAATTAATGTTACAGATGACCTAAATGTAAGTGATAATGGGGTTGATCTTGACACCAATATAAATATCTCATCAAACCGTATAGAGATAAATTCAACCGCCCTTCCAAACTTTAACAAATCCGCGACTTTGTGGCTTTATAATTTAACTTTTTCTAACCCAAGAATTTTAAGGGATGATTCTGTTTGTCCTGACAGTATCTGCACAGAAATAAGTTATTCTAAAGGAGAAGGAACTTTTATATTCAATGTCACACAATTTACAGTTTATTCTGCCGAAGAAACTCCTGTTGAAGCTGTTGTTCCGAGGGGGATTCCTGCTGTAGGTGGAACACCAGAATGTACAAAAGATAGTGATTGTAAAGAAGGTGAGGTTTGTTGGAAATATAAATGTGTAAAACTTTTTGATATTAAAATTATTGATTTTAAATCGCCTGTAGAGCTCGGAACTTTTTTTGAATTTATTTATTTTTTAAAAGGCATGGCTAATATCAATGCAGATGTTATAGTTAATTTTTGGATTGAAAAATCTGGGACAAGAGAGATTGTAACTTCTGGTTCTGATACGATTTATCTTGGCAGTTTTGAAGAGAAGACAGAAACAACAAAAATATTCCTGCCAAGCAGTATAGAATCTGGGATTTATGAGTTCTATATTGAAGTTTCTCATGAGGCTTATAAAGCCAAGTCACACAGAACAATTGAAATAACAGTAAAAGAAGGAACCGCAGAAATTAAATTTTATGAATCTGAAAAATTTAAAATTTATTTAATTATCATAGCATTCTTATCTACTTTAATTATATTTTTAATCATTAGAGATTTAATTAAGGAAAGACAGAAAAAGCCTAAGATTCAAGAATTTGTAAAGCCAAAAGAGATAAGGGAAATTCAAAAATTTCAAAAGCCAAAATATGTTTATTTTAAGAAAGAAAAGAAAAGGAAATTAAAAGAAATAATCAAAAAAATTATGGAGATTTTATTATTAAACCTCTCAAACATATATCAAAATTTAAAAGAGAGAAAGAGGGAAATTTCACAAAAACAAAAACAGAAAGCATTAATTGAACAAGAACCAAAAGAAGTTTTGATAGAAAAAAAACTTTCACTTTATGATATATTAATTGGTATAAAAGTGGCTTTCTTGAAAATAATCTACCAATTCAAATTAATAATAAATAGAACTAAAATCTTAGATATTCTAAAAAAATTAAAATATAAAATTTTTAGGCTTAAACATAGAGAGATAAAGGTTAGAAAAGCACTCAAGCTTAAACCAGAACAAAAAACTGTTGAAGAAATAATAGAAGAAGTCGGAAAAAAGTTAGAGAAAAAAGGAATTAAAACTGAGAACAAATTCAAACAAAAATCAGCTCAAAAATTGATTGAAGAAATAAAAAGTAGAGAGGCTGGAGAATTAATTGGAAAACTAAAAAGAGAGGAACAAAATAAGCAAAAGACAAAAGAAGAATTATATAATATCCTTGATAAGATGGATAAAAAAGATAAATTAAAAGGTTTGAAAAAATAACTTGTATAGCAAAAGATAAAGTAAAAGAAAATGCAAAATAATGTTATAGCAGTAACTTCATTTGGTATATACCTAAGGGCAGGCAGATAGTAGAGTTTGACATAAGATTCAACACAAGATTTTCTTGGGAGAATACAACAATTAATTCAAATTTAATGGACTTGCAAAACATAGCAACACATGAGCTTGGACATGGTGTTGGAATGGATGATATTTATTCAACAACTTGTTCAGAAGTAACAATGTATGGCATCTCTTATTATGGAGAAACTCAAAAAAGAACATTAGAACAACCAGACATAACAGGATTACAAAAAATGTATAGAGTTTAAATTTTATTACATTTTATTTTTCTTTTTATCTTTTTATTTTTAGTAATCTTTAAATAATTTTAAGGACTAAGATTAACATGGAACTTTCAGATATCACTCCTAATATTACAGAAAGAGAAATTGAAATAGCAATGCATCAATTTCTTTGTTTAAAAAGAATGGAGAAATGTTATAATGAACTTGAAAATTTAATTTCTTTAAATTTAGCAGACAATGAATATAAAAAAATAAAATTAAAAAAATGGACAAATTCTTTTTATAAGGCAAAAGAAACATATCTGGCTTTTTCCAAAAAACCAAAAATCAGAAAAGAAGAAATAATAAAAGAACTTAAAGAACTGCAACAGAAGATTAAAACTAAAAAACTTTCTGATAAAGGATATGAAAAACAAATGTCAAAGATAATGGAAAAAGAAAAACTTACAGAAAGAACAGGTTATTTGATTCATGCAAAATTTGTGCTTCTTCATCCTGAAAATGAAGATTACCGTGAAATGTTTTATAAAAAAACATTGGATGAACTTATAGACATAAAGGAAAAATGGGATGAGAAATACAATGATTTCTGTAAAAAAATTGAAGATTATGTGCAATAAAAATAAAACAAACCAAACTCTTAAAAACTATTTCTTCAATCTAATTTCATGAAAGAACTTCCAGAATTAAACGTTGGAGTTGTAGGACATATAGACCATGGAAAAACTACATTACTAAACCAACTTACTGGTAAGTTTACTGACACTCACTCAGAAGAATTAAAGAGGGGTATAACAATAAAACTTGGTTATGCAGACACAATTATTTACAAAGACAAAGATGGCTACAATAGTAAAGGCAAAGGAACTCCAATAAGATATATTAGTTTTATAGATGTTCCAGGACATGAAATGTTAATGGCAACAATGCTTTCAGGAGCTGCGATAATTGATGCGGCTGTTCTTGTTATAGCTGCAAATGAAGGAATTATGCCTCAGACGAGAGAACATTTCATGGCTTTACAAGCTAAGAAAATTAAAAACATAATTATAATACAAAATAAAATTGATTTGGTTGACAAGAAACAAGCATTAAAAAGTTATGAAAGTATAAAGCAATTTGTAAAGGGAACTATAGCTGAAAATGCTCCAATAATCCCTGTTTCTGCCCAACAAGGAATTAACATTGACAAGGTATTTGAAGAACTTTGTAAAATTGAAATTCCAAAAAAAGAAACTGAGAATGTGAAACCTATTTTTTTAATAGCAAGAAGTTTTGATATTAATAAGCCGGGAACAAAAATACAAGAATTAAGAGGTGGTGTTTTAGGAGGAATCTTAAAAAAAGGTAAGCTTAAAGTTGGAGATGAAATAGAAATTAAGCCAGGAATAACAATTAAAAAAGCTCATCAGCAATTTTATGAAACTTTAACAACAAAAATTTTATCTTTATATAAAGGAAATAAATCAGTTGAAGAAGTAACTCCAGGAGCAAGCATTTCTATTGAAACAGGCTTAGATAGCTTTTTAACAAAAACTGATTCTTTGTCTGGGTGTGTTGCATCTTTAAAAGGAAATCTTCCTGAAATAAGTAACATAGTAAAGATAAAATATAATTTATTTAAGGAAGTTATAGGAACATTGAAACACGAGGAAGTTGTTCCTTTAAAGTCAAAAGAAACTCTAATGCTCTCTGTAAATACAACAATTACAGTAGGGACAATTGAGAAAATAAAAGACAACTTTATAGAATTAATATTAAATATTCCGATAGTGGCATTAGAAGGAGATAATGTAGGAATTGCAAGAAATATCCAAGGACATTGGAGGCTTATAGGTTGGGGTGAAATCATGCAATAGAGAGAAATTTAATAATCGGTGACTATTGCATAATTGAGTAGAGATAATTTAGGATAAATTTTGTTTAAGTAAAATATTGTGTCATAGTGAAAGCATAAGAAAAATAGTTAATGTAAAAATTGCTCATAAAGTTCGCAAAGATAACTTAAAAATTAATGAATATTATTAACAAATTATTAATCCGAGCGAACGAAGAGAGCGAGCAATTATTATTAAAATTCTTTTTTATTATCTACTATCCTAAAAGATTATAAGATAATATATAAAAATATAAAAAATAAAAATTTATCTATTCAAATGCTTTTTGTTCAAATTCTTCCAGCCCTGCTCTCGCTTTTGCTACTGCGCTAATTCGTTGCTTTGCCTCTATTCTTTCCCTAATTCTTTCTTCTGTATTAACTGCAATAATTCTTTCATTTTCTTCAAGTTTTGAAAGATCTTTTCCTTTAATTGCTCTTGCAAATTCTCCTAATCCTTCATTTTCAAGTATTCTCTGTTGTATTTCTTCTTTTATTTTTGCTTCTCTTCTTTTTCTAAGAGCAAATATATTCCAAGCAGCAGGTCTTTCAATTCTTGGTTTTACTATCTTAGTTTTTGAAACTGCTGTGATATCCCATGTTCCTAAATACTTTCCTGAGTTTAAAGTTAAATCACCATACCACAATGTTATTTTTCTGTATTTCTTTGGTTTTATCTCCATGTTTCCAACGATATTTCCAGTATTGTCTTTTAAATTAAACTTCACACTTTCCTCGATAAATTCTGCCATCTCAATTCTAAATTTTTCTTTTTCTTCTGCAATACCAATAACAACAAAGCCAAAATCCTTTTTTTCTATTTCTCGATTTTCAATGTCTTCTAAATTCGCTGTTCTTTCTATAAATTTTTTTACAATCCAAACTCCTCTAAAAAATTGTGCATCAGAATCATCATCTTTTACAACAAAACCCTCTCCTATTGTGACTCTTGTGATTCCAAACATTGCTCTTTTTTCTATTTCTTCAATTCCCTCTTCTTCTTCAATTTCCTTTATATCTTCTTCAGTTTCTGGTAATTCTTCCCCTATTTCTTCTTCTTCAAAAACTTCTACTTCATCTGAACTTAGTACATCGGTACTTTCAGTAACTTCTTCACTAACAATTTCTACTTCATTTTCTTGAGCAAAGACACTTGTCGCAAAGAAACTGATAACTAAAAGTAGAGACAAAATAACACTTAGCTTTATATTAAATTTCATTTTACCTCCTTTTTATTTTAATAGAGATAATGAAATTTTTAAATATTTTGAAAAGGTTTATAAATCTCTTTTTTCTTTTTTTGCTTATGAAAAAAATAATTTCAGCAGTAATCTCAATAGTTTTTTTAATATTATTAATTAACTTTGCATGTACAATAGAAGATGCGAATGTTAATACTGGAAATAATTACAATACAAAAATACAATCACAAATTAAAGAGAGTGAAAATGATAGCAAATTAGGAACTGAGGAATTTTGTGGAACTTCTACATATGGTGCTTGTGAGACAGATGCAGATTGTTTAAGAGCCGGATGTTCAGATTCTGTGTGTCAAAGTGTTGGAGAGGAAAGTGTAATAACAACATGTGAATTTAAAGAATGTTATAATGCTGAAAAATATAATGCAAGATGTGTTTGTTTAGAAAATAAATGTCAGTGGTTAGTAAAAAAGGAGTTAAAAGGTGAATTAACACAGGCACAGATAGGAGAAATAATAAGAGAAAGAAATAGATTAAAGGTTCGTACTCAAATACAAGCAGGAGAATGTCCTGAGAACTGTACATGTACTGGAAGTGTAATAAAATGTGAAATAGAGGGAGGAAGAGAAATGAGGGTAATGGCAGGAGAATCAGGAAATGTAGTTGTAATAAGTAAGGATGTTAATGCTTCAACAAATGTAACTCTTTATCATCACAATGGAAAAATTTATGGTAATTTTAGGAATAATGAAACAAAAGAAATAATTCTTCCTGACGAGGCACAATCAAGATTACAAGAACAATTGAGGACTCGTGCCGAAGTAAGAAACATGACTTTAGATGATGAAGGAATTTATAGAATTAAAGCATACAAGAGAGCTAGACTTTTCTGGATGATTTCTGTGCAAAAGAGAGTAGAAGCTAATGTTGATGCTGAAACAGGAGAAATAATAAGAACGAGAGTTCCTTGGTGGTCTTTTTTAGCAAAAGATGTAATGAGTGAGAATTTTGAATAAATTATTTTGCTTTGTTTAAAAACTCTAGTTTTATTGGCTTATTAAACAAGATAGCTGCTTTAATAAAATTTATAACTATTTATTTTTTTAAAGATTTATGGAAATCTATTCTTATTCAAAACTTTCAACTTTTGAGCAATGTCCTTTAAAATATAAATTTCGGTACATTGATAAGATAATCATTCCAGAAAAAACAATTGAATCTCTTTTAGGGAAGATTATACATAAAGCTTTAGAATGGCTTTATTTAGAAGTTAAAAATGGAGTAATTCCAAGTCTTGATGATGTTCTTCTTTTCTATACAAAGAAATGGCAAGAAGAAGACTTTTCTAATGGAATTATTATGAATGGAAATTTAACCTTAAGCGATTATTATAATAGAGGGATTCAACTTCTAACTAATTATTACTTCAAACATAAGCCTTTTGATGATAATACTTTAGATGTAGAAAAAGAAATAATTGTAAGTTTGGATGAGTTTAAAAATTATTTAATAAGAGGCTTCATCGATCGTTTAGCTTACAATCTTAAGACATGTGAATATGAGATTCATGATTATAAGACTTCTAATTTTCTTCCAAGCAGAGAAAAAATAAGTAATGATAAACAACTTGCATTATATTCTTTTGCAATTAAAAAAATGTTTGGAGAAAATAAAGGGGTTTTATTGGTATGGCATTATCTTGCTCATAATTTGAAGATTTCTTTAAAAAAAACAAATGATGAAATTTATAAATTGAAAGAAGAGACAATTGATTTGATAAAAAAGATAAAATCTACAAAAAACTTTTCCCCGTGTGTTTCAAGATTTTGTAATTGGTGTGAGTACAAAAAAATATGTCCTGCTTTTGGCGGAAACTGAAAAACAAGACAAGCAAGAAATTTTAGATATTTGGGATTGATTATTGTGAATTTTATAATCGACTTATAATTTATTTTTCATTAATTTCTTGAACTCTTACTAAATCTGTAACATAGTCTCCAGGATGAAGCTTTACAATTCTAACCCCTCGTGCAGCTCTTCCCATTGTTCTTATATTTTTTAATCCAGTTCTAATAACCATTCCTTTGGCTGTAGTTATTATTATATTATCTTCAGGATTAACAGAAATTGTCTTGACAATTTCTCCTGTCTTTTCTGAAACTTTCAAGTTAATCACTCCTTTTCCAGCTCTTGCAGTTTTCCTATAATCTTCAACAGCAGTTCTTTTTCCATAACCATTTTTTGTTATTGTTAAAACTTCCTTTGTATTTAAAATTTCTAAACTCACAACCTCATCACCTTGCTCAAGTTTAATTCCAGTAACACCGTAACTTGCTCTTCCCATGTTTCTTACTTTGTCTTCACTAAATCTAATTGCCTGGCCTTTTTTTGTAACTAATAGGACTTCCTGTCCTTTTTTAATTATTTGCACATCTACTAAATAATCTTCTGAACTTGGTAAATTAATTGCCTTTACACCAGAAGTTCTTGGTTTTGAAAAATTGCTCAATGAAATTTTTTTAACAATTCCTTTTTTTGTTACCATGAATAAATCATCTTTAAATTCCTTTACAGCTATTACAGTAGCTATGCTTTCATCTTTAAGATTGAGAAGGTTAACTATTGCCTTTCCCTTACTATATCTTTCAGCTTCTGGAATCTCATAAGCTTTAAGCCATAAAACTCTTCCTTTAGATGTAAAAAATAATAAATAGTCGTGTGTTGAACATGTTATAAGTTCTTTTACAAAATCTCCTGTTGCTAAATTTGTTCCTAGAATTCCCCTTCCACCTCTCCTTTGTTCTTTGTAAGTTTTTACATCCATTCTCTTACAATACCCCTTGCCAGTTATAGTTATAACAACATCTTTTTTTTGTATCAAATCTTTTTCAGAAATTTCCCTAATTTTATCTAAAATTCCTGTTTTTCTTTTGTCTCCATATTTATTTTTTAATTCATTAACTTCCTTAACAATTATTTTTAATATTTCCTTTTCATCTGACAAAATTTTTTCAAGATATGTTATTTTTTTTGTTAATTCCTCACATTCGTTTTTTAATTTGCTTTGCTCAAGGGATGTCAATTGTTGAAGTTTTGTTTCTAAAATTGCTTTAGCCTGTTTTTCACTTAATAAGAAATTTTTCATTAAAAAACTTGAAGCTTCTGAAGTGTTTTTAGATTTTTTTATTAGATTTATAACTTTGTCAATATTTTTTAATGCTATAATTAATCCATTTACAACCTCTAATCTTTCTTTTGCTTTTTTTAATTCAAATTTTGCTCTGTTTTTTATTATTATTACTCTATAATTTACATATCCTTCAAGAATTTGTTTTAAATTCAAGATTTTTGGTTGTCCGTTTACTAAAGCGAGAAAATTAGCATTAAAAGAATCTTGGAGCCGAGTGTAATTGTATAAAGAATTAATTACGAGTTTTGAATTTGTTCCTTTCCGTAATTCAAGAACAATTCTTATTTTTCCCTTTGAACTCTCATCACGCAAATCTGAAACATCTCTTATTTTTTTAGATTGAATTAAACTTGCGATTTGGCTTACAAGAGAGGATTTATTAAGGATGTAAGGAATTTCTGTTATAATCACTAGCTCCTTATTTTTTGACGTTTCTGTTGTAACCTTTCCTCTTATTATTAATTTTCCTTTCCCCTCTTTGTACATTTCGACCATGTTTCCATGAACAATTCCTCCAGTTGGAAAATCAGGGCCTTTAACAATTTCACAAAGCTCTTCTATACTAATATTAGGTTTTTTAATATAAGCAATAATTGCATTACATACTTCAGTTAAGTTGTGAGGAGGGATGTTAGTTGCCATGCCTACTGCAATTCCAGAAGCACCATTTAGAATCAAAGCTGGAAGTTTTCCTGGAAGCAATTCTGGCTCTTTAAGAGAATTATCAAAATTAGGAATAAATTTTACAGTCTCTTTATCTATATCTTTCAAGAGTTCAATTGAAATAGGAGCTAATTTTGCTTCGGTGTATCTGTAAGCTGCAGGCGGATCTCCATCAATACTTCCAAAATTTCCTTGCCCAATAATCAGTGGATATCGCAAAGAGAAACTCTGAGCCATTCTTACTAATGCATCATAAACAGCTGTATCTCCATGAGGATGAAATTTACCAATCACATCTCCGACAATTCTTGCTGATTTTTTTGTTGTTGATTCTGGTTTTAGTCCCATTAGATACATTGAATAAAGAATTCTTCTTTGCACAGGTTTAAGACCATCTTCAAGACTAGGAATTGCTCTTGAAACAATTACAGACATAGCATAATCTAAATATGCTTTTTTCATTTCTTCTGAAATTTCAGAATTCATGATTTTTTCTTCAGAATCTTTTTCTTGTGTCATTTTTTATTATCTTTTCATTTTTTTACTTTTATTTACTATTTCTTCAAGATTACCTTTGTTCATTTGCTTCTTTTTTCTTTCAATATACATCCTCATGTCTATTGAGTAATCAGCAATATTTTTAAGAGAGCTACAATTTCCTTCATTTGAACTGACATAAACAGCAAGGCTTTCTTTTTTGTATTTTTTAGCTTTATAAAAAATTGGCAAAAAGGAACTATCTCTTGAAACCACAGCAATCATGTCAATATTCTCTTTAATAATAAATTCAACAGCGTCTGCAGTTAATAAAGTATCAATGTCAGAAAGTCCTATTCTTGGCTCAAATCCTTGATTAAAAACATATTCTATTAATTTTGGGTGTTCAGTTGCATGATGTGATAAATATGCTCTTTTAACATAAATCTTTCCATACTGTTTAATAGCCTCTTGGATATCCTCTAATCCAACAAAATTAAATTCATTTCTTAGTATGTTTGGGCCGTCCAATAAAACTGCGATTTTTTTCTCTTTCTTATTTATTTCTTTTTCCATTTTATAATTTTTTTCTATTTAAATATTCAATAAATTTTTCTTCATTTAATTCTTTTTCATTAATATTTTTTCCTTTCCATTTACATTTTTTGCATTGCCATTTGTTCTGTGTTAAAGGTTTTCCTTCTTCATTTCCAAGAATTACAGAGACATCATCGCTTCCACATGCAGGACAAAATTTAATCTTAAAGGTTTTGGATTTTTTGCGTGTTTCAGTCCTCGGCGAGCTTCCTTGCAAAATCCAATCAGGAGTTTTTATCTTACTTTTTCCCATTTTTCTTTTTTCATATTAAAAGAATAAATTTCATCTGAACAATTATATTTTGAGCAGGTATATATAACAGAGGTAAATATTTTTAATGTTTTATTTACACATATGTTATTTTCTAATTCAAATCCCTTGTAACATTTTGGTTTTTCTTTTTCTATACAATCACAATTTTCAGAGAGCCATTCTTCTAAAGTTTGTTTGTTATCTTTTATTGTATTGATTGTAATTTTTTTTATATTAGTTACCATAATTAGAGTTAGTGCTAATGCAATTAATACTACAATGAGTCTTTTTTCACTTTTGTTTATTTTCATTTTTTGATAATTTTTGCTTCTAATTTTATTAATGAATTTGTATTATAAACTTCTCCCCCTATTTTTTCAAATAAACTATATTTTATTGCTCTTGGATAGAGTATATCCATAAATTCTCTTCTATCTAAAGTTTTTTTCACAAAAAGATTATCATCAACCTCTTTTATAGTGTCTTTTGCTTTAATTCCAATCATTGAAGCACCATAATATTTTGCATTTTTTATTATCTCTTTAATAAGATTTTTTGTAACAGGATAAAATCCTTCATGAACTAAAATAATATCATCTTTCTTTAAATTATACTTTTCAGTTAAAGTTTTTATATTTCTGTCTTTAATAAGTATTATTTTGTCAACTAAAGATTTGAATTTGTTCTTTGCTTTACAATCTACATTAATAAAAGCTAATTTTTTCATTTTATATGTCGAGATTTGCCTCCTTTGCATTTTCTGAGATAAAAGCTTTTCTTGCAGCAACATCGCTTCCCATCAACATTGTAAATACTCTATCTGCTTCAATTGCATCTTCTATAAACACCTTGTTCATTTTTCTTGTTGAGGGGTTCATTGTGGTTTGCCACAATTGCTCTGGAGACATTTCTCCCAATCCTTTAAATCTTGTTACAATAGCTGTACCCAGTTTTTCAGTTAATTTCTTTAATTCTTCATCAGAGTATACATAATAATCTTTCTTTTTCCTAACTCTGTATAATGGAGGCAAAGCGACATAAACATGCCCATTTTCAATTAATCCTGGCATGAACCTGAAGAAAAAAGTGAGTAATAAAGTTTTAATATGTTCTCCATCAACATCAGCGTCTGTCATTATGATTATTTTTCTGTATCTTAATTTTTTAATGTCAAATTGATCTCCAGTTCCTGTTCCTATTGTTGTTATAATATTGATAATTTCTTCACTTGACAGCGCCTTTACTGGGCTTGTCTTTTCAACATTTATTATTTTTCCTTGTACAGGAAGTATTGCTTGAAATTCTTTATCTCTTGCTAATTTAGCGCTTCCTCCTGCACTCTCTCCTTCAACAATATAGAGTTCTGTGCTCTCTTTTCTTTTGTTTGAGCAATCTGCGAGTTTTCCTGGCAAACCTGAAAATGAAAATGCATTTTTTCTTCTTACTATATCCTTTGCTTTTTTTGCAGCAATTCTTGCTTTGGCAGCTTCAGCCACTTTCATAGCTATTTTTTTTGCTATTGTTGGATTCTCTTCAAAAAATTCTGACAAACAAGAAGTTGTGATAGAATCAACAAAACCTTTTACTTCAGAATTCCCAAGTTTAGTTTTTGTTTGTCCTTCAAATTGTGGATTTGGAATTTTAATATTTATAATTGCAGTTAATCCTTCTCTTACATCTTCTCCTGTTAAAGATTCCTTTATTATGTTGTTCTTTTTTGCATAATCATTTATAACTCTTGTTAAGGCTGTTTTAAATCCTGAAACATGAGTCCCTCCTTCAATAGTATTGATAGTATTTACAAAACCAAAGATGTTTTCTCTATAACCAGAATTATATTGTATAACGACTTCAATTACTGTATGATCTGCATCTTTTTTAAAATAAATTGGCTTATGTAAAATCTCTTTAGCCTCGTTTATCCATTTGATAAAATCTATTAGTCCCCCGTTATGAATAAAATCTTTTTTAATTTTTTTTATTTCATCCTTTAAAGAAATTTTCAGTCCAGGATTTAAAAAGGCAAGTTCAGAAAATCTTGTGTCCAAGATTTTAGAATCAAATTTTGTTGTTGAGAATATCTGCTCATCAGGAAAAAAAATCACTTTAGTTCCTGTTTCATTTTTTGGACATTTTCCAATAATTTCAAGTTTTGTTTTTGCTTTCCCCCTTGAATATTCTTGTTTATAAACATTGCCATCTCTTTTAATCTCAATAACAAACTTTTTAGATAAGGCATTTACTACACTTACACCAACACCATGTAGGCCGCCCGAAATTGTATAAGCTTTGTTATCAAATTTCCCTCCTGCATGTAATTTTGTTAAGACAATTTCTACAGTTGGAGCTTTAAATTGCTGGTGAATATCAACAGGAATTCCTCTTCCATTATCTTCAATTTCCACAGAACCATCTTTATGGAGGATAACTTTTATTTCTTTGCAGTAACCTGCAAGAGCTTCATCAATGGAATTATCAACTACTTCATAAATCAAATGATGTAATCCTTCTTTGCCAGTATTTCCAATATACATTGCTGGCCTTTTTCTTACTCCTTCTAAGCCATCTAAAACTTTTATCTGTTTTCCTGTATATTCTTCCATTTTAGGATAGCCTCTGCTAACTATCAATTATTTTTGATTAGGAATACTCTATTTAGATTCCTTTATTCTATTATAAAAAAGCTCTTTCCTTTATAAATCTTTCCAGACAAAAAAAGCGATTTATCGACGAGAAAATGGAAAATTAGAAGGATTTTTATTTTATTTTTTCTTTTTAGCCTTTTTAATCCATCTTACTTTCCTTCTTTTCATTAACATGTTTTTTCTGCATTTTCCAGAACATAAATGTTTTACAGTTCCATCATTTTTAACTAAGGTAAGTCCTTTATGAATGCTATACTCTTTTCCACAATAAGAACATTTCATTGTATTTAGGTGTAACTTCCTTTAGTTACATTGGATTTTATTTTTCTTGCTTCAATGTCAGTTTCTCTTAACATTAAGATATCTCCAATTCTTACAGGCCCTTTTACATTTCTTCTCATTACTCTACCTTTATCTTTCCCTGCTTGAATTAAACATTTAACTTGAGTTACCTCTCCTCTAAATCCTGTTCTTCCTACAATTTCCTCTACAAGAGCAGGGACAGGCTCTCCAGTTATTTTTTCTTTTCCTCTAGTTTCTTTTGTTCTTTGGCTTTTAATCATTTTAATAATCAAGATTTAATCCAAGTTTATTTGTATCAAAATTAATGTCTTTTAAGCCCTCTATATTATTCATTTTATTTTAAAGCATTAATGTCTTTTTCAGCATCTCCAGTTTCTATAACAGCCACAGAAGATGTTGCTACTGGAATTCCTGCTGCTATTCCTAATTTTTGCTTACTATCTACTTCATGACAGGGAATTTTCTTTTCTTTGCATAAAATTGGTAAATGAGCAACTATTTCTTTTGGTTCAACATCCATGGCATAGACAACAAACTTTGCTGTTCCTCTTTCAATTGCTTTAGTAACTTCGTTTGTTCCTTTTTCAATTTTCCCTGTCTTTCTTGCTTTTTCTATTATTTCATATATTTCAGCCGCCATTTTATTATCTTTTTATCTTTTTGAGCAAAAAATTCTTTTTAATTCTTTTTTTTCGAAGTTTTTGGTTTTAAACAATCTTAAAATAAAAATTTGGTTTATAAAGTTTTCTTGCTAATTGAATTGTTGCATTAAAGGTTGGTAGAACCAATTAAAAAATACTCTTAGCTAGCCTCTTTCTTATGTAAATAATTTCTTATTTATATATTTAACTTTTCTAAAACTCTCTCGTCGACAATCACAAGAGAGCTTGCTAATTAAGAATCTTAAAATCCACTCTGATTCTAAACTCATAAGGAGCTATTTCTCCTGCTTTTTTAACTTTTAATATTTCTATTTTCCTTTTCTTTTTTAGAGCCTCTTGTTTTATTTTTTCAATAATTTTTTCAATTTCATTTTCTTTACAAAAATCATAATAATAAATTATTGTCCCTTTTTTAGATAATAAAAAAGCTTGTTTTAAAAAAGAATCTTTAATTTTTGGACGAGGCATAACAATATAATCAAATTTTTTTGGAACAGAAATTTTTCTTGAGTTTATTTTTAATTCAAATCCTTTTTTTATTTTTTCAACAATTTTTTTAATATTTCCTGGAAGCAAAAAAACTTTATCTTTAACTTTATTTAATTGCACATTCAGCTTAGCATATTCATTTGCTTCTCTGTTTATTTCATTAGAAAAAACCTTGGCTTTGGAGTTTTTTGCAATAACAATACTATAAGGACCAACCCCAGCAAACATAACTAAAACCTTTCCATTATTTATCATAGAAGCTACTTCTTTTCTTTCATTGCTTAATCGTGGAGAAAAATAAACCTTATCAACATTAAATCTAAAAACACAGCCATTTTCTTTATATAAAGCCTCTTTGGTTTTTTCTCCTAAAAGCCATTTTGTTTTTTGTTTTCGAAGCTTGCCTTTAAATTTCTCTACTTTCTCCAAGATAGTTTTTATTGACTTATTGTTAGCAAGGATTTTTTCAGCAAATCTTTTTTTTTCTGCTGCTTTTGCTTCTTTTGGAAATTTTACAATTACAATATTTCCTAAAACATCGTATGAATGAAGATGAGAATATTTTTTGTTTGTGTTTTTATTCATAAATCAACAAGCAAAAAAGAGTAATTAAATTTTTTCCTAGATTAAAAATTTTTAGTCTCTTTATTTTATTATAAATTTTTAATTACTTTCCAATTATCTCCCAAACCTCCACCCTTCTCTTTCTTTCCCTTCAGAAATTTCTGAAACTGCTTTAGTTAAAGCTTCTCCTGCTTTTGCTCCTGTCTCTATTTTCAATCTTTCCTCTTCTTCTTTCATTTTTCTCCTGCTTTCTGCAATCTGTTTTCCAAATTTTTTTATTAGGGCAAATAAAATTACAAGAACTAATATAATTATTATACCTAAGATTAATTTCATCCACAATGGTTTATCCCCAAAAAAAAGCGTCATTAAAAAATTTACCTGTTTTTCAAATAATTTTAAATGAGACATAATTACAACTAAAGTTAAAGATATACCAAGAGGTATTGGTTTAGAAAAAGAAGTATAATATTTAAAAATTCTGTGAAAAATAAAAAAGAAAATAGACCATAAAGCAATTATTAAAAATAATTTTAAAGACAAGGAATAAGGTTCAGCAAATAAAACAACAAAGACTGTGTTTATCTTTTGAAAAAAAGAATCTATACCCTTAATTATCGGCTCTTCTAAGAGTATGCTCTTCCATTCTTCTCCAAGATATTCCCATTTTTCATTTAATTTTAGTGTTTCTTCTTCAATATTCTCTGGATTTAATATAGAGGATGATGTAATTTTTTCTTGAGATTTTATTACATTGAAAGTTAAGGATAAAATCAATAAACTTAAAATAAAAATTATAGATAATTTTTTCATATTAAATTATAGGATATATAATTTAAAAATCTAATGCAGAAATTTCATGTAAACCAATGTCCTGAGAAATTTCTGGCAAGTTATTGGCCTAGTTCTTCTAAAAATTATTTACCTAATTCTTCTAAACCTTTTCCTGCTTCTCCAAGTCCTTTTATTACCCCTTTTAATTTTGCGCCTCCAGCTTCTGCTTTTGCAGAAGCCATCATTGCTCTTCTTCTTAATATCCATTTTTTAGCTTTCCATATCCCTAAATTAACAACTACAAATGCAGCTAAAGCAGCTCCTAATGCAGTATATACAGCAAGAACTCCTGCAAAAGAAAAAATTCCTGTTAACACAGCGGCTATTTTTATTACAAGTCCAATATTCGCTGCAATAACAGCAATTAAAAATCCTACACTCCAAGAAACCCATTTTGAAAAACTACTGAAAGTTGCTATTATATCAGAAAAAGTTAAAAATAACAAAAGCCATATAGCAATTGTTACTATCCCTGCGCTTATAGCATTAATTCCTGTATAATATAAAGGCTCTCCAAAAATATAACGCAAAACATTTGCAAATGCTTTTGTACCAAGTATTTCAAACCAACTTCCAGGCTCTATAGACTCTATTGCTGAACCAGTAATTTTATTTGTTTGAATAGTAATGATTAGAAGTAATGACAGTGCAAAAATAAAAAAAGCAATTACAAATAAAGCTAATAATTTTTTATTAAAAAGCTTAGTTTTCTTAACCTTATTAACTTTAGAGTTTTTTATTTTTCCCTTTTTTTTCATTATCCAGTTTAAATCTTTTATATTTATAAACATTTTGTTAATAAAGATAAGTTTATAAAAATGGTTGAATTTACTTATTTATGAGAGATAAAAACCTCCAGCGTTTGGCTTGGTTTTCTAAGCTTTCCGCAACCAGTTTTATATTATTAATTAATCTTGTAAGCGCATATAATGGATTATATTATAAAAGATATTCTTTCAGCGAGATTTTAAGTAATATAGACCCTTCTTTTATCACGTTGGGTTCAATTTTTATAATTTCTTTTGCAATTTTATTTTTCTCTCTTTCTAAGATTTTTAAAACAGAAGAACAAGGTAAAGCTATTCCAGGAGTGATAGCTTTTGCATTATCTTCCTTAATAACATATCAAATAAATAAAACAGGTTTTGATTTTAGCGGATTTTTTTCTAATATAGGTATTCCAAGAGAATTTTTTTCTGTTTTGCTTCCTATAATCCTTATTGGAGCAATAATTTTTTTGGTTGTTAAATTTAAAACTACCTCTCTGTTTATTTTAGGAGCAGGATTAATTTTATTATCTTTTACAAATCTAATTTATGCAAAGGGCATAATCTTTGTTATAGGAATAATTTTAGTGGGAGTTAGTTTATTGATTTGGAGAAAGAGAAGTAAAAAGGAAGGAAAATCACCTAAAAAAACAAAATTCATAAAAACAAAATTCAGAGATTGGGCAGGAATTTGATTACATCCAATTTTTTAGTCCTTTTTGTTTTGCTTTTTCTTTTGCTTCTTTGAGTTTTTCAAGTTGCTTTTCAACTCTTTCTTTAGAAAAATCATGCTCTTTAACAAGAATTTTTTTTATTTTTGTCTCATCTATTTTTCCAAATCTAAAATCAACGTTTTTTACTCCGGCTTTGTGAAATAATTCAAAAATTTCCTTCCAATCAAACCTTTCCTGTTCAGGCAAACTCATGATTTGATCTTCAACACTTTTGAAAATTAAAACAGGTTGTTTATATTTTTGAACAATTTGTAATGCCTTTTTCTGCCCAATGCCGGGAACCCCTCGAGGATTGTAATCAGTTCCAACTAAAATTCCTAAACAAATTAATTGGTCTAGATTTATCTCTAGGAAATTTAAGGTTCTTTCCAATTCAATAATCTCTGGTTTTACTTCTACCCATCCAGAGATGGTTTTTCTTTTTCTGGCAAGTGTTAGATTCCTAATTAATCTTGGAGTTCCAAAAAGTAGGCTGTCATAATCTTGGCTTACACTTGCATATATTTCTTTTTTTGTTCTACAAAGATAAGCTGCCTCAGCTTCTCCTTCACTGGGAGCTTGAACAACAGCAATTCCCATTGCCTCTAAAAGTTCCTTGCTTTCTTGAATCATCTCATCATTTAATCTTATTAACTGACTACTATATCTTTTCATTGCCCCAAAGTCTTTTTTTCTCTTAGCCTCTTCATATTTTTCTCTTGCTATATCTCTTCCCTCTTCTCTTTTTTCAAAAGTTTTAAATTTAAGTTCTGGAGCAACGCCATCAAAAACATAAATTAGCTTAATTCCCTCACAAAGAAGATTTACATTTCTATAAAAAATTCCTGATAAATGACTTGTAACTCTTTTTTTGCTATCCATTAATGGAGTTCCATCAACCTGTCTTATGGTAGATAAAAACTGATATAATGTATTAAATGCGTCAACACATAAAATTTTTCCATTTAAATCAGAAATTTCAATTTCTCTGCGTGGAATTATCTCGCTAATATTTAAACCCATATTTTAAATAGGAATAGGAAATATAAATAATTATCTTTTATTATATAATGCTTTGTAAGCAGAATTATAGGTGTGTTGAAATGCAAGCCCTATCTGTGCATTAGGACAATCTTCAATTTTTTTACTTATGCCTTTTAAATTAGTATACTCCATAATTTCTTTTAATAAATATAATTTATCATCTACATCATCAAAAATAGCATCAGGATTTAATCCTAATTTATCTGTTTCTTCAACTAATTTTTGATATTTTTTAATTATATCATGAGGATTGTCTCTTTTAATTGTTTTTTCTAAATCAGATAAGTAATTCTCTTTATCAAAATACTTTCTTATTTTGTCACTTACTTCCTTATCTATTTGATATGTTCCTATTTCTTCTTCAACGTCCATAATCTAATTCTTGAATTGTGATTTATAAGTTTTGTGATTTTTAGTGCAACGATGCCGAAGGGAAAACCCTAAAAAATCATAGATTTTTGGCCAAAAACTGAGAGTTTTTTAGTAAATCAAATTTTTTTGAGAATGCTGTGTGTATTTAGAAATCATATTTTTCGAGTGGGAATTTACTGTTTAGTCGGATCAACAACTCTGCCCCAAAATAAGATATTGCCTGTTTCTGTTTCTTGAATTATAAATATAAATGGATGGTCAGCTCTGAAAACATTCCTGGGCATAGCAGCTGCTTCTTTCATTACTACTGCCGTTGCGGCAGCTGCTTCTGTTCCTTGTTCATCAACCTTAACAAAAGCTTGATGAATTACTTGACTAATTTGTAAATTTCTTGTTCCGTCCATACCCGAAAAATCAGCAGCACCAAATGCAGTAGGCATCCCCATTGCACTTAGTGTTTCTTTCATAAAATACTTAGTATCAAGTTCAAATTTTGGAAGTGAAATTGAGTCTAATTTTGTTTCTTGCATTTGTGCTTTATATTCATTAAGTTTTTCAGCAGATAATTCTATGTCTTCAAGAGTATAGTTCGAAACAACTCTCTCTCCTGTTTCAAAATCATAATCTTCTCCCTGTTTTGGCAATAAAACCAACATTGAAATCTTTTCACCTTTATAAGGAAGTTCTAATATCTGCAATTTTTCTAAGTCTGCATAATTAAATCTTGCTTTATCGGGTTCCATATACATCATAGGAGTTTTTACAATATTATTAGGTGTTACCTTAAAATCCTGTTCACGAGTATCAGATTTATCAAATTCCCACTCCCAAGTTCCTTTGAAATAAATTGCATTTGTAAGAACCAACCTTGTCATTGGACTTAAAACTCCTTCTGGAATTAAATCTTTAATCTTATTATTGGTTTGTTCTTCAATAAATGAGTTAATTGTCTGTCTTGATTTTTCTGTTTCTTGCTTAAAATCAAGATTGGCTACCTTGCCACCATAATATTTTTCTACTCTGTTTGTGTAATTTTCAAGAAATTTATAATCATATTGAGCCCATAAAGCATTACCTGTTCTTAATTCATAAGCTTTATTCCCTCTATTGATTTCATTGTAAATTGCAGCAAAATTTGGTCTTAAAATATTGCTTTCAGGAAAGTGAAAAACTGATTTCATCTCTTCTGCAGTTTGTCCTTTTGCGCCTTCATAAGTCATTGCTAAAGCAGCAGAGATACTATAAGGTGAATAAAAAATATTTCCTTGTTCTGATTTATCTAATTCTGAATAAAGCTCAAAAGCAAATTGATTATTTGCATTTACCACTTCTTGAATTCCACTTTGTGTTGAGCCAGTATCATCTGCTTTTGGCGGTTGATTAGGTTGATAAGGGTAAAGAAACAATACTGCGGAAGCTGTTACAATAGCAACCATTAGTAGTGCTATTCCAAATGTTAAAAAATTTTTATTCATATAATAGAATATCAAATTAAGTAATATATAAATGTTTTTTTAAGTTCAAATTGAATTAAAGTTAGGATAGGGAAAAAATATTGTTTCTATTAATTTCAATGTTCAGCAAACCGAAAAATCCAAAGTTGGGGATTTGTCGTTCATCAAGCATAGAGTGCCATAAAATAGGCGCATCTAGGGGCTCGGGCAAAATTATAAATTGTAGTATTCAGATTGAAACACAAAAATCCTTCAAGTGTTAGAAAAGATTTATCTTCAATAAAATTCTTTTTGAAATATATTAAAACAAAAGCTAGTCTCTCTAATCCAAAGAAGAACAACACTCTCCCAAATATTTTAACAACTGAAGAAATTAATGGAAATTATCTATTTGAATCTAATCGTGGAGGTAAGTTGACTAAAAAAACAATTGGAAAGATAGTTCAAAACTCTGCTAAAAAAGCAAGCATCAATTAAAAATATAAAGTCTTTTTTGATAATTTATAATATGAAAACAGACTTTATTCCAATAGATTATGATTATTTTGATTTTCAGGGAAGAAACTATACAAAAATAATCGGAAGAAATTCTAAAGGCAAAAGAATTTGTGTTATTGATTCTTGTCCTGTTTATTTCTGGGCAATTTTGAAAGAAGGTTTAAAACAAGGAAAAATAGAAAAACTTATTGAGAAAATAAAAAAAATAAAATTAGACATAAAAGGCAGGCAAACAAAAGTTGAAAAAGTTGAACTGCATGATAAAAATTTTCTTGGAAAAAAAGTTAGAGCTTTGAAGATTTTCGCAACAAATTACAAGGATTTACATGACATTGCTGACAGGCTTGGATTGCCAGAAATAGAAAAAAGAAGAGGATATGACCTTGGCTTTATAACTCATTACATTATAGAAAAAAAACTTAATCCTTTACAATGGTATGAAATTGAAGGGGAAATAATAGATAATACCACCGAGTTTAACGGAATTGCCCAAGAATTAGATGTTGATTTTTGTATCAAAGTAGAGAATATTAAAAAACTTGAAAAAGAAGATTTTAAACTAAAAATCTTAACTTTTGACATTGAAGCAGATGAATTTAAGATAGGAGAAGGAGAAATATTAATGATCTCTCTTGTTTCAGAAAATTTTAGAAAAGTAATAACATGGAAAACCTCACCAAAATTTATAAAACATGATTATATAGAGTTTGTAAAAAATGAAGCAGAACTTTTAGAGAAGTTTGTCGAATATGTAAAGAAAATTTCTCCTGATTTTCTTGTTGGATATTTTTCAGATGGATTTGATTTGCCATATTTAAAAGCAAGAGCAGAGAAAAATAAAATAAAATTGTCTTTAGGATTAGATGAAAGTCAGCCAAGATTTTTTAGAGGAGCAATTTCTACAGGAAAAATATTTGGAATAGTTCATATTGATTTGTTAAAATTTATTCAAACTGCTTACTCCCAATATATGCAATCAGAAACATTATCTTTAAATGAAGTTGCAAAGGAATTTTTAGGTGAGAAAAAAAAGGATTTTGAATTTAAACATTCATCAAAATTAAATGGAAAAGATTGGGAGAATTATTTTGAATATAATTTATACGATTCTATTCTTGTTTATAATTTATTTCAAAAATTTTGGCAAGACCTTTTGGAATTTACAAGAATAATGCAGGAGCCAGTGTTTGATGTTTCAAGAAACGGCATGTCAAATAATGTTGAAGATTATATTTTGCATAATTTAGATAAGTTTAATGAAATACCAGAAAAAAGACCGACTTATGATGAAATCTCAAAAAGAAGAAAAAGACTTCCTTATAAGGGGGCTTTTGTTTTGCAACCTCAAGCAGGGCTTTATGAAAATTTAGCAGTATTTGATTTTACGAGCAGTTATGGAAGTATTATTGTAACATACAATTTATCAAAATCGACTCTTTTGGAGAAGCCAGAAAAAGATTCTTATAGTATAGATATAGATAAGAGAAAAGTGTTTTTTTCAAAAGAACCAGGCTTTTTTCCTCAAATGTTAAAGGAAATAATCAAAAAAAGAAGACAATATAAAAAAGAATTAAAACAAAAACCAGATCCAGTGAAGAGAGCAAGGAGCAATGCATTTAAACTTTTAGCAAACGCATCTTATGGTTATTTAGGTTTTTTTGGAGCAAGATATTATTGTGAAGAAGCAGCTGCAGCAACAGCAGCTTTTGCAAGAAAAGCAATAAAAGAAGCTATAGAAAAAACAAATAAAGCTGGCTTCTCTGTGATATATGCCGACACTGATGGTTTTGCCTTCACTTTAAATAAGAAAACAAAATCCCGAACTTTAGATTTTTTGAAAAAATTGAATTCTCAACTTCCAGGGATAATGGAATTAGAGATAGAAGACTTTTACAAAAGAGGTATTTGGGTGACAAAAAGAACAGGAGAATTTGGAGCAAAAAAGAAATATGCATTAATTAATGAAAAAGGGAAACTCAAAATAAGAGGATTTGAGACTGTTAGAAGAGATTGGTGTAATTTAGCAAGAGAAATTCAGAATAAAGTAATACGCCAAATCTTGAAAGATGGAAATGAGAAAAAAGCTTTAGAATATGTTAAAAAAATAATTAAACAAATAAAAAAAAGAGAAATAGATAAAAGACAGATGATAATAAGGACTCAATTAAAAAAACCTCTTTCTGAGTATAAGGCTATTTCTCCTCATGTTATTGCAGCAAAAAAAATGAGAGAAAGAGAGATGCCTATTGATCCTGGAAGTTTGATAGAGTATTATATAGCAGAAGCAAAATCTGGAAAAAAAGCCAAGCTTATAAGAGAAAGAGTAAAGCTTCCTGATGAAAAAGGAGAGTATGATGTTGAATATTATCTAAAACATCAAATACTTCCTGCAGTTGAAAACATCTTCCAGGTTTTTAACATTGATGTGAAGGAAATTATGGATGGAAAAAAACAGACAAAGTTAGGAGATTTTAAAAAGCATTAAAAACCTCTTTATTTTTTAATTATTATGAAAAAAACAGACTATCAACTAAAGCCTCTTTTTTTTGAGAGAATGCAACTTCTTCTTTCAAATGAGAAGGATTTTAATAATTATTTAAAAATTTTAAAAAAACCTGTAGTAAATTTTATCCGTTGTAACACATTAAAAATTTCTCCAGAAAAATTAAAAAAAAGATTAGAGAATAAAGGATGGAAAATAGAGCAGCCTTTTAAAAAATATCCAGAGATAATGATTGTTGAGGGAAAATTTGCAGAAACTAAAGTTTCTGATATGGAAGAGGTTAATAAGAAAAAAAATTCTAAGAATCGTGATGAAAGTAATGAGCAGAGTACTAATTACAAAAATGTTAAACAAAGTTCTCCTTTTAATAATATATCAAAAAAATCCGAGCGACAAGGGTCGCGAACAATTATTCCTCTTGAACCAGGCGAACTTGGAAGAAGCTTAGAACATTTGCTTGGTTATTATTATATTCAAGAAATTGCAAGCATGCTTCCCATTATTGCTTTAAAGCCAAAGCCAAATGAAATTATTTTGGATTTGTGTGCTGCTCCTGGAAGCAAAACAACTCAGATGTCTGCTTTTATGAAAAATAAAGGAACAATAATTGCAAATGACATCTCTTTATCGAGGATAAAAATCCTCGCATCAAATCTTGAAAGATGTGGCTGTTCAAATATTATAATAACAAAAAAAGAAGGTTTTGCATTATGTCAAAAGTTCATAAAACAAAATTTTCAATTTGATAAAATTCTTTTAGATGTTCCGTGTTCAGGAGAAGGGACCTTAAGAAACAATCCAAAAACAGCTTTGATGTGGAATGTAAATTCTATAAAAAAATTTTCATGGTTACAAAAAAAACTTATTGTTTCTGCTTTAAAGATTTTAGGGCCTAATGGTATATTAGTATATAGCACCTGCACACATGCACCAGAAGAAAATGAAGAAGTTATTGATTTTGCTTTGAGAAATTTTAAAAATATTAAAATAGAATCTACAAATTTGCCTGTTAAATGCAGGCAAGGAATTACAAAATGGCAAAATAGAACTTATGTTGATGATGTAAAAAAATTATGTAGAATTTATCCTCAAGACAATAATACTGGAGGATTTTTTATTGCGAAGTTGAGGAAAGTAAAATGACTCTAAAAATCCTAAACAAAAAAGAAAAACGAGAAATTGAAACAAAGCTTAAAAGCCAATTTGGAATAAAAAAAATTCCTGGATTGCTTATAAAGACAGGAAAAGAAAAATTATTTCTTTTTTCAGGAAATTTTGGTAATGAAGATATAAAAAAATTTGAAAAGCAAATTTTTATTGAAAAAATTGGAATTTATTTTGCAAAATTTATTCCTGGTGAAAATGTTATAAAATTAAGTATTGAAGGAACCCAAATCTTGAAAAGTCAGATAAAGAAAAATATTTTAGAGATTAATGAAAAACAAGAAGAACAATGGATGAAAGGACAGGATTTACAGATTCAAATAAGGAAAAAAGGATTTTTAATTATAAAACATGGAAATGATTTTTTAGGATGCGGAAAAGTTTCAGAGAAAAAAATAGGAAATTTTATTCCTAAATCAAGAAGATTAAAAGAAAAAGGTTAAAATGTTGGCTGAACTGGAAAGAAGAATTGAAGATGTGGATATTTTAACAGATTTTGATGAAACAATTATTAAAGAGAATAGTTATTATCTTCAATATTTTGCATATTTATCTTATTTAATTTATAATTTAAAATTAGGAAAATTTGCAGAAAACCTCCTAAAAAGCATAAAAATTAGAAATGAATTTAAAAAAGATGAGAATTTTTTTGCTCTTTATTCCATTTTTGAAGGATGCCCAGTAGAAGTTTTAGACAAAACTGTAAAGAGATTAAATCAAAATGAAGAATGGGAAAATTTAATTGAAAAATTAAATCTAGAGAAAATTGGGATTGTAAGTAGAAATAATTATAGAATTATTCATAATTATTTAAAAAACCTGAAAGAAAAGAAGACAAAAATTAATATAGTAGCAGCTAATATTCTAAAAATAAAAGAAAATTTTTATACAGGAGAAGTTAAAATAAATGTGAATAATAAAAACTTAATAGATTTTGTAAAAAAGAAAGAATATATTTGTGGCAAGGATGAAAAGAGAATTTTAGAAAATTATAATGGCTTAAATTTTGAAAAAATGAAATCTGGATTATATGTCTTTTATAAGAAATCTTTTAGTGGCTTTGATTTTAAAGAACCATCAAAAAATAAAATTTTAGTAGGAAATAATATCAGATAATTTTTTTCTGACTTTTCTGAATTGGACAATTTATTAAAAACTTTTTGAACTTATTTTGGAACAAAAATAGGAAAAGCCTTTTTAACTTTATACTCCTCGATTAATTTGATTCTTTGTGAGATACATTTTCTAGATTTAAAATCTCTAACAGAATATCCTAAAGCAGATTCTTAAGAGAAAATTTTTAACTTTTATTTGAATGTATTTTGGTTCCATTTTTACAATGGAAAAAGATTTTATAAATATTTATATAACATAAATTACACTTTTTTTTATGGATAATGAAAAAATTTTACAGGCAGGAAAAATTGCATCACAAGTTAGAGAATATGCTAAATTAATTATAAAGCCAAATATGCCTTTACTGGAAATTGCAGAAAAAATTGAGGATAAAATTTTTGAGCTTGGGGGAAAGCCTGCTTTTCCTGTAAATTTATCTATTAATAATATTACGGCACATTATACTCCTTCTCACGACGATAAAAGCACAGCAAGAGATTTGTTAAAAATTGATTTTGGAGTTTCTATAGAGGGGTGGATTGCAGATACAGCATTTTCCATTGACCTTGAAGGTAGTGAAGAAAATAAAAAATTGATAGAGGCAAGTGAAAAAGCTCTTGAGGAAGCAACTAAAATTGCAAAACCCGGAATAAATATAAGTCAAATAGGAAAAAAAATTCAAGAAACAATTGAATCTTATGGTTTCTTGCCTATAATAAATCTTTCAGGACATGAAATGAGACAATATGAGCTACATGCCGGGATTACTATACCAAATATTGATGATAAAAAAAATATTCCTTTAAAGCCCGGACTTTATGCTGTTGAGCCCTTTGCAACTAACGGAACAGGTAAAGTTCATGATGGGAAGCCTTCTGGAATTTATCTTTTAGTTAACAACAAAAATCCAAGAAGCCAAACTGCAAGAGAAATTTTAAAATTTATTGAACAAACTTACAAAAGTTTACCTTTTTGTTCTCGCTGGATTATAAAAAAATTTCCAAAAGCATTAGCGTTATTTGCATTAAAGGAACTTGAAGATAATGGTAATTTACATCATTTTCCTCAGCTTGTTGAAAAATCAGGAAAAGTTTCCCAAACTGAACATACAATCTTAGTAGAAAAAGATAAAATTACTATTACAACTTTATAAATTATTTGTTAAATTTAGAAATTACATCTTCAAGGTATTCTTTTGCATAAGGATTCATTAACCTTGGTAAAATTTTTTTAGCTTCATTAATATAAAAATATCTTATATTTTCTTTTTTTCCATTAACTTCTACTTCGCAAGGATTTTCAATATGTGAAGCTAACAATATAACAGTTTCAATATCAGATATTTTTTCCATTTTAAATTTTTAAATTATCCAAGGTAACTACTAGGAGCAGGAACAGCTGCTTTTGAAGTTTTTAAGAAATTTTCTTCAATTTTTTTGTATGCTTCAAAAGTTGTTTTTGTTACACTTGGTTTTATTTTTTCAAGAGCCTTTTCAAAATGTTTTTTTGTAACTTGTTTAGTATCTGGGGATTCTCTTAATGCCAACATTCCTGCTTCTCTTACTAATGATTCTAAATCAGCACCTGTATATCCTGAAGTTATTTTTGCAATTTCCTTAAGATTAACGTCTTTTCCAAGAGGCATTTTTTTTGTATGAATTTTTAATATATTTTCTCTTTCTGTTTCATTAGGAGCATCAACAAGCAAGATTTTGTCAAATCTTCCTGGTCTTAACAATGCTGGGTCAATCATATCTGGACGGTTTGTAGCTCCGATTACAATAACATCATTTAAATCTTCTAGACCATCCATTTCCGCTAACATCTGATTTAAAACTCTTTCAGTAACTTTTGTCCCTGTTTCAATTCCTCTTTTTCCTGCAATTGCATCAATTTCATCAAAGAAAACAACACATGGAGCTACTTGTCTTGCTCTTTCAAAAACCTTCCTCATTCCTTCTTCGCTTTTACCAACCCACATACTTAATAAACTTGGACCTTTAACTTGAATGAAATTAGCTTCAGATTCATTTGCAACAGCCTTGGCTAATAAGGTTTTACCTGTTCCTGGAGGCCCATAAAGTAAAATTCCTCTTGGTGGCTTTATTCCTATTCTCCTAAAACTTTCAGGATATTTTAAAGGCCATTCAACAGCTTCTTTTAACTCTCTCTTAATATCCTCTAAGCCTCCAATATATTCCCAGGTTATATTTGGTGTTTCAACTAAAACCTCTCTCATAGCGCTCGGACGAACAACTTTTAAGGCTTCTACAAAATCAAAATGTCTAACAATTAATTTTTCTAATACTTCTTGTGGGATTTCTTCTTCTAGTTTTATTTTTGGAAGATGTTTTCTTAAGACATTCATTGCTGCTTCTTTTGTTAAAGCTTCTAAATCTGCTCCAACAAAACCGTGTGTTGTTGTAGCAATTTCCTTAAGATTAACGTCTTTTCCAAGAGGCATACCTCTTGTATGAATTTTTAAAATTGATAATCTGCCATCTTTATCAGGAACATTTATTGATATTTCTCTGTCAAATCTCCCAGGTCTTCTTAAGGCAGGGTCTAATACATTTGGTCTGTTAGTTGCACCAATAACTATAACCTTGCCTCTTGACTTTAAGCCATCCATCATTGTTAAAAGCTGGCTTACAACACGCCTTTCAACTTCTCCAACAACTTCTTCCCTTTTAGGAGCTATAGAATCAATTTCATCTATGAAAATTATCGCAGGAGCAGTTTTTTCAGCTTCTTCAAAAATATCTCTAATTTTCTTTTCACTTTCTCCGTAAAACTTGCTCATAATCTCTGGTCCATTAAGCAAAATGAAATTAGCTTCAGATTCATTTGCAACAGCCTTGGCTAATAAGGTTTTACCTGTTCCTGGAGGCCCATGTAAAAGAACACCTTTCGGAGGCTCAATCCCAAGTCTTTCAAAAATTTCTGGATGTTTTAATGGTATCTCAACCATTTCTCTTATTTTCTTAATTTCCTCACTTAAACCACCAATATCTTCATAAGTTATTTCTGGAATTCTTTCATCACTTACCTCAATAGCTTTTGGACTTAAAGAAAGCTCAGTATTCTCTGTTATAATAACTGGTTGATTTGGTGAGGTGGAAGCTACAACAAATCTTATTTGAGCCATTCTTCCTCCTAAACCAAAACCCATTCCTCCAAAAATCTCGTCAAGATTTCCAAAAATGTCATCAATATTTCCAAATTCTTCAGAAATCAGATCTCTTCGTCTTTGAACTCCTCCTAATACAATTATATCTCCTTTTAAAACACTTCTTCCTAAAAGTCCTCTTTTTAATCCTTCATGGTCCTGAACATGAACCATGATATTTTTTTGTGCAGGAGCAATAACAACTTTCTTTGCTTCTTTTACCTCTGCTTTTGAAATTCTGACAATATCCCCAATTCCAACTTTAGCATTTTTTCTTAATATGCCATCAATTCTTATAATTTTTTCTCCAATATCTGCAGGATATGCTTTATCTGCAATTGCAACTGTTTGTCTGTTTCCCTTAATTAAAATTATGTCTCCTCTTTTTATCCCAAGTTCTCTCATTACTTCATTATCTATTCTTGCTATTCCTTTGTACGCATCATCCTGCAATGCTTCCACAACTTTTAGTTGAACTTCCTTTTTATTCATCTTCCCTCCTAAAATCTAAAGATAATTTTCCCATTTCCTCTAAACATAATCTTACCATTTCATTCATGGTTTTCTTTTGTTCATTCATAAATGAGACTATTTTTTTAGGAATTGAAACTGCGTAAGAGTTTCCAACTATTCTCATTTTAACTTTAAATTCTTTATTTTTTAAATTTTTGAATTTTTTATATTCTTGAATGTCAAGAGGATGAAGCACTTTTTCATTACATTTTGGGCAAATCATCGCCCTAAAAATAAATCCATCTTTAATTACTTTTGTTTTTTCCATTTTTTTATTGCATTTTCTACAGAGAATTTTATTGTCAAATATATCTATCATTTTTATTTTTTATTTAATTTTATTGTATACACAAAAAATGTATACAAAATTGTATATTTAAATATTTCGGTATTTATTTTGATAATTAATTTAGATTAAAAGATTTTAAAAACCTTTTTTTGGAAAGATGATTCATTAAAAGGGTGGATTTTTTCTTTGGTTTTTATATTTATATTCATAAAATTCATTTTTTTTCCTTTATTAAGTTTGGCTGCAGGGACTTCTTTGCCATTAGCAATTGTTGAATCATGTTCAATGTATCATAAAGGAGATATTTTTTCAGATTTTGATAATTGGTGGAATAGACATGAAGAAAAATATGTTAGTTTAGGAATTGACAAGCAAATTTTTAGAGATTTTTTGTTTAAAAGAGGTTTTAATAAAGGAGATATTTTGTTTGTAGTTAGAGCAAAACCAGAAAAACTGGAAATTGGAGATGTGATAATTTTTGAAGCTGGACAAAGAAATCCAGTTATACATCGCATAATTAAAATTGAAGAGCGAGATGAAAATTATATTTTCTCAACAATTGGGGATAATAATAATGGACAATTAGTTGTTGAAAGGAGCATAAAAGAAGAGCAATTAGTTGGTAAAGCTGTTTTTAAAATAGTGCCTTTTGTTGGATGGGTAAAATTAATTTTCTTCGAACATGTGAGGCCAATGGAAGAAAGAGGTTTTTGTAAGGAAAATTAGAATAAATTTGATTTAATTTGTTTGGCTTGTTTGCAGCAGATAAAAAATTAGGTGAAATTGTTGGCTTTATTCAAGCGTTTTTTAAACTATCTCATGAATTTTGATGAACAAAAGATTTTTAAAGACTATTTTTATTAAAAAGAGAATTTAAAAATGGAATTTTGTCCAAAGTGTGGGGCGTTACTTGTACAAAAGAGGAAAAATTTTGGTTGTCCTCGGTGTGGTTATTCTTTTAGAAAGGGAACTAAAATGATTATTTCTGAAAAAATAAATAATAAAAAAGAGGCAGTTGGCGTTTTCTCAAGTAAAGAATCTCAGATTTTTCCAGTTGTTGAGGAAAAGTGCAAAAAATGTAAAAATAATAAGGCATATTTCTGGACTGTTCAAACACGTTCAGGCGATGAGGCAGAAACAAAATTTTTCAAATGTACAAAATGCGGATTCACATGGAGAGAGTATAGATAGAGTATATAAAATTTTATAAAATCTGATAGAGTTCTATAAAAAGTGAATATAAATGCAATAAAAGAATTGTGTCGTGAAACATTAAATTCTAAAACTATTGAGGATATTTGTGAATGTAAGAGTTATTGTATATTAAAAGAGATAATTATGCGTGTAGGATTAAGTGAAAAAGTTCTAAAAGAATTTAAGTGCATAGAGAAACTTAAATATATAAAAAGTGAAGAATTAGGAAGAGACATTGGATGGAAAAATACTTTTTATATATGGGAAAATGAAGGATATGCTGAGAAGTTTGATAAAATTTATAATAATGAAATGAATCATAATGAAATCTGGAAACAGATGCTTGAGATGTTTAAAGTTCCAGAACCTCTTAATGATCCTTCTTACTATATTAGCTAGTACACAAAAAGCTTCTGACTTACACAACAATTCTACAACATGTTTTTAAACAAAATTATGGCCCCGGAGGGATTTGAACCCCCGACACCCGGATTGCTAAGAAACCAAGGTTTCTTTAGCATAATTATCCTTTAGTTTCATAAGAGTCCGGTGCTCTAACCAGGCTGAGCTACGGAGCCTAACTATATTAAAATTACATTTACAAGTTTTTAAATTTTTTATATCACAAAATTAATAGAGAAATAAAAAGGAAATAAGTGTATTTTTATTCCTCCCTTTGTACAAGATTTGTAAGTCCTCCTTTCTTTTTTGTTATTATCTTTAAAATATCAAAAACAATAATAATTATTAAAGAAACTGCAAAAGCAATTAACCAATAAAATAAGCCTACACTTGCAGTTTCAAAAACTCTGTTTAAAGGACTATAAACAACTAAGATTGTTAATAAAATTGATAATCCTGCAGCATAAACTGTATATTTGTTTGCAAAGAAAGGTAATTTATGAACAGGATATCTAAAAGATCTAAAATTAAATACATCTGCTATTTCAAAAAATATCAAAGTTATTAATGCTACTGTTCTTGCAACAACAATCTCTTGATTTAATATTTTAAGAGTAAAATAAAAAACACTTAATGTTCCTACAGCCATTACAGATCCTGAAATTGCTAGCAAGATAAATAAATTCTTATTAATAAGGTTTGATTTTTTTCTTGGCTTTACATTCATAACATCATAGGAAGGAGGATTAAAACCAAGACTTAGAGATGAAAGGTCATCTGTAATAAGGTTCATAAATAATATCTGCAAAGCAAGCAAAGGTAAAGGTAAACCAATAACAATCCCTATAAAAATAATCATTAATTCAGCATAATTACAAGCAAGTTGATGTGTCAAAAATTTTCTAATATTGCTGAAAATTGTTCTTCCTTCGCTAACTGCAGAGACAATTGTTGAAAAATTATCATCTTTTAATGTTAAATCAGCAGCTTCTCTTGAAACATCTGTTCCATTTTTTCCCATTGCCACTCCAATATGCGCCTCTTTTAGTGCTGGAGCATCATTTACTCCATCACCTGTCATTGTTACTATTTCATTATTTGCTTTTAATGCTTTAACAATTCTAAGTTTATGTTCTGGAACAACTCTTGCAAATATAGCAATTTCATTTACAATTTTTGCAAGCTCATCGTCGGTTAATTTATCTAAATCCTTGCCTTCGAGGACTTTTCCTTTTAAATTAATTTGTTTAGCAATTGCAAGAGCTGTGTCTTTATTATCGCCAGTAATCATCTTTACTTTTATTCCCGCAGTTTTGCATAAACTTAGTGCTCCTCTAACTTCTTCTCTGGGAGAATCTTCCATTCCAACAATACCCAAAAAAATTAAATTACTCTCAAAATCATTTTTATCAACAGAGTCTGCTTTTTTGTAAGCTAATCCCAAAGTTCTATACTCTTTTGATGTTAATTTTTTATTGATTGAGAGAATTTTTTTCCTTTTTTTTTCATTTAATTTGATAATCTTTCCATGCTCATAAATAAATTCACATCTTCTTAATAAAATTTCAGGAGCTCCTTTTGCATAAACATATTTTCCATTATTTTCTTTTGAAAGAACAGACATTAATTTTCGTTTGGAAGTAAAAGGAATTTCTTCTGTCCTTGTGAATTTTAAATCCTCCATAAAAATACCTGCTTTTGCAGCCATTATTAATAAGGCTACTTCTGTTGGAGAGCCTATTGAATGATATTCTTTGTCTGTTCCTTTTCTTTCTATCCTAGAATCATTACATATGACTGCTGTTTTTAATAATAATTTCAAAATACCTTTTGGAACATTAATTTTCTTTTTTCCATCTAAGAAATCACCTGTTGCTTCATAACCAACTCCAGTTATATCAATTACTTTATTATCTGTAAATATTTTCTTTACAGTCATTTCCCCTTTTGTGATTGTTCCTGTTTTGTCTGCACAAATGATAGTTGTTTCACCGAGAGTTTCTATTATAGACATTCTATTTACAATAGCATTTTTCTTTGCCATCCTGTAAGCTCCAGAAGCTAATGTAGTTATTAAAACAACAGGGAACCCTTCTGGAAAAGCAGAAACAGATAAAGCAATTACTACCATAAGAACCTCAACAAGCAATGTATAAGAAAAAGGAAGTCCTCTTATTAACATAATTATACCAGTTAAAACAGATATAGAAATAGCAATAGCTGTCATGTATTTAATAATAGTATTAATTTTATCTTGTAAAGGCAGTTCTTTTTCTGCAGTTGAAATCATTCCTGCAATTTTTCCAAATTGGGTGCTCATACCAGTATGGATTACCTTGGCAGTGCATTTACCATTAACTACAAATGTTCCCATGAAAACTATGTTCTCGTCTTTGTAATTTTTCTCACTTTTTACAGCAAATTTTTTTATCTCCTTAGATTCTCCTGTTAAGACAGATTCGTTAACAATTAATTCTTTTTCCTTTAAAATAATGCAATCTGCAGGTATTTTTTCACCACTTCTTAAAATAACTATATCTCCTGGAACAATTTCTTTAGAAAGAATTTCCTTTTCTTTTCCATCTCTTATTACAATTGAAATCGGAACAACCATTTGTTTTAAAGCTTTTATTGCTTTTTCTGCACGATACTCTTGTACAAATCCCACAGAAATAACAACGACTATAACTCCTGATATTGCATAAGCTGTAACAGATTCTCCAACAAAAAAAGAAATGAGCATTGCAACAAACAATAAATAAATAATAAAATTTTTCTTTATTTGTCTAAAAAGAATTTGTAAAGGTGAAACTTTTAAAAGTTCTATAATTTCATTGTAACCATATTTTTTCAGCCTCTTTTTAACCTCTTTTTCTGTTAACCCTTTTGGCGTCATATTAATAATTATTTTTTTTAGTTTATTAATGTTGCTGGTTAATTAAAAATTTTTAGCGATATATTTATATATTCAAAAATTATAAAATCTTTATGACAGCTGTAATTAAAAGAGGTGGAAGAAAGCAAGCATTTGTTGCAACAAAGATAAGAAGCTCTGTTAGAAAAGCAGCAAAAGAAGCACGTCTTTCTCCTAAAAAAGTTGAAGCTTTGGTTAAAGAAGTGGCTGAGCCAACAATTTCTTTTTTTAAAAAGAAAAGAAATGTCAAATCCACAGATATAAGAAGATCTGTTTTGAGAAGACTTACAAGAAGGTCCAGAGCAGTGTCAGCAGCATGGAGAAGGAACGAGAAAAAGAAAAGAAAGAAAAAAAGATAATCTTCCATAAAAATAATTAAAATAAGTAGTAGTCAGAGCTTTAAGTTTAAATTACTTGAAAGTAACTTAATGACTTTATGAAATGTATCCAATTTTTCAATAAATATCAATAATATTCATTTTTTAATTATTATATTTTAATAAATTCTCTTATTCTATTTCTTTGGTGCAATTATTTTTAGGATTCCTTTTTTAAATTCTATTTTTGCCTTTTTTGGATTTATTGAAGGAGTTGTTGTACTATAGCTAAAGGCTTTATAACTTCTTTCTTGGTGCAAGAAATTTTTTCTCTTAACTTTAATTTCTCTTTTTTTCTCTGCTTTTACAGAAATTGAGTTCTTTGATAACTTTACTTTTATATTTTTTTTATTGAATTCTGGCAAATTAAGTTTTAGAGAAACTTCTTTTAAATTATTTTTCATTTTTTTGAATACCTCCTTTAATAAATTTATATAAAAAAATTTTTAAATTTTTTGATAAATTGACATAATATCAATTATTTAAAATCTTTCGGGGCTATGAGTGATAGAATTATTTAATTAATTCTCTGATTTTTTCAATGTAGTCTGCAACTTCCTTGCCTTTGTTTGTAAGCCTTATTATTTTTATTCGCCCCTTTTTTTCAAAAAAAACAAGTTTTAAGGCTTCTAAAGTTTGAAGGATTTTTACTGCATGGCTGTAAGTGCAATCTACTTCCTTTGCTAGAACACTCCCATATCTCATTTTTGTATTTTTCTTCAAAGAAACCAACATTAAAGCTGGCTTTCTCCTAAAAAAGGTATCAAAATTGTCTTTCATTTTACTTATACAGTTTAATGTATATATTGAGAAAACACCTTCCTTTTAAATCTTTCGTAAAGTATATTTTAAATGAGGAGTTAAGATTATTAAGATTTATTAACTTTAATTTTCTTAAAAATTCATGGAAAGGAAAATTATGGAAAAGAAAACAAAAATACTTGCTGTAGGGGATATTCATGGAGATACAGGTTTAGTAAAGAAATTAGCAGAAAAAGCAAAAAAAGAAAATGTTGACTTAGTGATTTTGGCAGGAGATTTGACTCTTGCTGAAAGTTCAACTAAAAATATTATTGGACCATTTGTAAAAGCAAAAAAGCAAGTGTTGTTAATTCCAGGGAATCATGAATCTATTGCTACAGCAGATTTTTTAGCAGAACTTTATCCTAATACTAAAAATATTCACGGATATTCTTTTGTAAAAAATGACTTAGGTATTTTTGGAGTTGGAGGAGGAGATATAGGACTTCATACAGTAAGAGAAGCAGAGATATTTAATTTACTAAGAAAAGGGAATGAGAAAGTGAAAAATTTGAAGAAAAAAATTATGGTAACACATATGCATCCTGCTGAAAGCAAGGCAGAGATTTTTGGATTTAAAGGTTCAAGAGCAATAACAAAGGCGATAAAACAATTTTCCCCAGACATTTTAATAACTGCACATATTCATGAGGCTTCAGGAATAGAGGAGAAAATTGGAAAAACAAAAGTCATAAATGTTTCAAGAAAAGAAAAGATTTTTGAGATTTAAGAGAAAACCAATAAAAAATATAAACTCTCTTTCTTCTTACTAAACATGCCACGCAAACAAAAAAAACCTATTGAAGAAAGAACAGCAGAGGATTTTTTTCCTGTGGATGAAAATGACTTAAAATATGCAATCGAGAAAAAATATAAATCTTCAGATTTGGAAGAGAAGTCTGAGAAGTCAGTCAATAAAAATAAAAAAAGTAAAAAATCTAAGACAACTAAAAAAGAATTCAAAATTCCAAAAATTACCTTGAAAAGTAATGGCTATGAACTCATTATTACAGAAAAACCTCAAGCTGCATTAAAAATTTCTTCTGCATTAGGGAAATTTATGAAAAAAAATTTTAATGGTATCTCATATTATGAAGTTTCTCGTAACAACAAAAAAATAATTGTTGCGTGTGCAGTTGGACATTTATTCACTCTAAAACAAGTTAAATCTGAAGAAATTCCAGTTTTCAATATAAAGTGGACGCCGAATTTTATTGTGAGAAAAAGAGACTTTACAAAAAAATATTATGATGTTCTTTTAAAGTTGGCAAAAAATGCCGGTAGTTTAACAGTAGCAACAGATTATGATATTGAAGGAGAGGTTATTGGGCTAAACATAGTCAGATTCATTTGCAATCAGCCAGATGCAAGCAGAATGAAATTTTCTACCTTAACTCCTTCAGAATTAAATGAATCTTATGAAAATAAGTTTCCAACTTTAAATTGGGGCCAAGCAATTGCAGGAGAAACAAGGCATTATTTAGATTGGTTTTATGGAATTAATCTTTCAAGAGCTTTGATGGATGCAATAAAAACAACAGGCAGTTTTAAGATAATGTCAATTGGCAGAGTTCAAGGACCAGCATTAAACCTTATTGTTAAAAAAGAAAAAGAAATTCAAGAATTTAAGCCAAGAGACTATTGGCAGATTTTCATTAAAGTGAAAAATTCTCACCCACTTGAGTTAAGATATAATAAAGATATTTTTGATGGAAATGAATTAAAAAAATTTGAGAATTTAAAAGGGAAAAAAGCAAATGCAGAAACAAGGAAAGTTACACAAAATCTCTATCCAAATCCTCCATTTGACCTTACAAGTTTGCAAACAGAAGCATACAAGCTTTATGGAATAACTCCTCTAAGAACCTTACAGATATCACAAAACCTTTATCTTTCTGGTTTAATATCTTATCCTCGAACTTCAAGTCAGAAACTTCCTCCGTCGATAAATTATAAAGAAATTCTCAAAAAACTTGCAAAAAAATACAAAATTGAAAATCTTATAACTCGAGAAAAGCCTGTTGAGGGAAAAAAGTCTGATCCAGCTCATCCTGCAATTTATCCTACAGGACAGGATGATGACAGTGTATTTTCTAAATTATCTAAAGAAGAGAAGAAGATATATGATTTAATTGTAAAAAAATTTCTTTCTTTGTTTTGTGATAATGCAATAATTGAGAATAAAATTATAAAAGTGAAAGCAGATAATTTCATATTTCTAACAAAAGGCTCTTTTATAAAAAAGAAAGGATGGCTTGAGGTTTATCCAAGTAAAATTGTAGAAAAAGAACTTTTTGATTTAGAAGGAGAAGTAGAGATTACTAATGTAAGAGTTGAACAAAAACAAACACAACCTCCAAAAAGGTACTCCCCAGCGACAATAGTTGCTGAACTTGAAAAAAGAAACCTTGGGACAAAAGCAACACGTGCAGGCATTATTGAAACTTTGTATAGTAGGGAATATATAAGGAACAAAAGTATAGAAGCAACTCCTTTAGGAATTTCTTTAATTGAAACCTTG
>JAFCEY010000004.1 GCA_017608945.1 Candidatus Pacearchaeota archaeon
GAAGAATTCGAAGAATTAACTATTCCTTTTATTACCATTATTAAATTAATTAAAATTCCTTTAAAAGTATTATTATCCTCGAAAAAATACTTTTTGTTGTTGATGTTGAGTGATGAATTATTTGGATTTTATAATCTATGACATTTTCCATCGGCATACTTACATCTCCAACCAAAAAAGAAATTATGTCTTGGTTCCGGACATCCTACATCCTCTAATCTCTTTTCTATTTGTGAAATTGATGTGAAGATACCTCTTCTTATCTGCCTCGCTCTTAAACAATATGCTGCTATAAATGTACCACTTTCTTTAGAACCCCGGGCCAAATAAGAAAATAAACAATCACTACCATCGTAAGAACAAGGTAATATTCTTATCTGCCTTAATGCTTCTCTATAAAGTTCAAACATACCCTGTGTTTTTGCATACCTCTCTAATTCTGAGTGATAATCTTTTTCATCTTTTGACATTTCTAAATCTCCCCATCAATTTTAGCATCCTTTCTTTAAAAATATTTTTATCGTCTAGAAAACACTTTTTGTCATTACTAAGCTTTGATGAAATTTTGATAAATCAATCTTTAAACCTTATAAACTTCATCATGATGTTTGTATCTTTCTATTATCACTGTTTTTGTTTTTTCATTTATAGAATAAACAAGAACATAATTTCCTATGTGAACTCTTCGATAATTTTGAAGTGGTTTTTTCAATGGTTTGAAATGATGTGGATTTTCTCTTATTTCTTTAATTTTTTTGTTGATATATTCAAAAGAAATCCTATCTTTCTTGAATAATTTTTTAAAAGTTTTATCAACACTTTCTCTTATTTCAAGATTATACATCTCTTTTACCTCTTATAATGTTCAGAGAAATCTTTAACTTTTATAGTTTTTTCTTTTTGTGCCTTTAAAAGTTCTTTTATGAATTCAGGTTTAAGTTCTGGTTCTAACATCTCTTTACCATAAATTGATAAAATTAAATTAATTGCATCGCTTTTATCCCTTAAATTTTCTTTAGCTTTCACTATGTTTAGTATTCTATTTGCCTCATCATTTATATCAACTATAGCCTTTACCATATCATTTCATTATTAATGTTATATTAATATAGTATTAATTAGGGATTTATAAACTTTATTATCCTCGAAAAAATAGGTTTTGTTGTTATTACTGATGGCAGATGAATTTTGATTTTATCTCGAAACCAAAACATTTAAATTATAGTATATATTAGATATTATGTACCAACTGCTAGGGCATTTGTCCAGTAAGGCTTTGCCAAGTCTGACAGGTAAACTAGGGTTGCGATGCTCTTTGTAGCATTCCTTGGTACACTTTTATTTTTTTAACCATTTCTCAAAATCCTCTATAATACCGAAGGATTTTTAAAGTTTTAAAGTGTGATAATATTAATAACTGTCCCGTATGGTTCGCCATATTGGGACTACTTTTTATCTAATGCTTTTCTTAAATTTATTGAACCATCACAACAATTTCTTAAAAGATAAGAAGAACTTTTTGGAAAAAAGGCATTAATCACTTTCTTACCATTTTTCCTAACCAGATTTATTGCTGGGATAAAATCAGCATCTCCAGAAATAATTATTGCCACATCGTATAAATTTTCATAAGCTCCTTTAATTAAATCTGTTGCTAAATAAACATCATCACCCTTTATTGCGAAATCTACAGAACCGTCTTCCAAAATTACTTTCCTTAGATTGCATAGGACAACATGAAAATTTGGAATCTTCTTTATTTTATCCAAGAATCTTTTATGCTCCTTATATCTTTCTTCATTTATTGATTTATCCAACAGAGCAGTATAATAAAAAATATCTACAACTTTTCTTTTTGTTTCTACCTTTTTTATTAGGTCTTCAAATTTGATTTTTATTTTGAATCTTTTAAGATTATGATAAAGATTGCTTCCGTCAATAAAAATCATAACCCTTTCTTTTTGCATAAAATTAAATGGAAATTATTATTATAAGTTTTTTGTATAAATATGTATAAGTATTATTATCCTTGAGAAATAGGTTTTTTGTTATTAAAGATCGATTAATGTTATTAAATTATATTTTCTTAACCAAATTAATAAATTCATTTGCATCTCTTATAATTTCTTTTGTTATAGATTCAAAAACCAATTCATCATCAATCTTTCCATACTCATGGCTAATATTTCAAAAACTTGTTTCTCATATTCTGGTTGTTTAAAATTTTTTTCTTTAACTATGATAAACGCAAGGTCAATAATGGCCTTTACTATCTTTTCAAAATACCTTTCACCAATAGCTCTAATTCTATAATCTTTTTTATATTCTTCGAAGTTTGTAGGCAAGGAAGATTCTAATTCCCCAAGAAACTTTTCTATTTCATTAATCTTGTCATTAATTCTGCCTTTCATTTTTTATAGTCTAATTTTTTATATAATACTTTATGGTTTTTTAAAATTGATTTTTTAACTTTCTCTGGCAGAATATTAAATACCTGAACATCCACCTTATCAGGCAATTGTCCAGAAACGCTCTTTCTGAATAAAGTGGCTTCTCTTAAAGAAATCTTATCAAATTCAACAGCAATATCAATATCTGACCTGAATGTTAATTTATTTTCAACAACAGAACCAAACAAAAGAATTTTTTTTATTTTATTTCGAAGAGGATGTTCTAAGATTTCTTTTTTTGTTTCATTAATTATACTTTTAATAACACTCGCTTTCTTTAAATCAAACTCTTCTTCAAATTTAGAAATATCTTTAATAAACTGAAATTTTTTTCTTATATCCCTCGACAATCTGTTCTTTTCTGATTGGGTTAAATTAATTCCATTAAGTTGCTTTTCAATTATCTTCAGCTCTCGCTGTCCGAATATCTTTCTTGTATTCTCATTTTTCTTCAAAAACTGCACTAAATTCATTATAACCTCTATAGTGGTTATAATAACCTAAATTAAGGTTATATTTAAATTTTTCCATCTTCAAGAAAATCTTCAAGAAAATACTTTTTGTTGTTGCTTTCTTTAAATGAATGAATTTCAATAACTCTCCCAAAGCACCAACTTTCCAGAACCATCTCTTAAAAATAAAGTATCTCCTGTTTTTGCAAAAACATTTTCTTCATTCCAGAATAAAACATCTTCAGTATTTGTTTTGTTTTCAACCTTAATTATAACTTCCTCTTGACTTTTTAAGATAAAGTTATGAAATAGGAATTTCTTCCTTCCCTCGTGTTTAATTTGCCAGCCTTCAAGATTGCAATCAAAACTACAATCATTATATAATATAATTTCTTGACTTTTATAATAAAATTCTTTTAATTCAATACACTTACTACAAACATCTTTTGAGCTTTCACACAAATTTACATTTTTAGAAAGGCATTTTTCCCATGCTTTTTTAAAAGCACTGTAATAAGGGTCTTTTCCAGATGGGAAATAATAATTTGCAAATCCCTCTTCAATTATTTTTAAATTAATATTTTCATCTTTTAGAAATACATATCTTAACAATCTACCATATTTATCTTTATTTTCTTTTCCTTTTTCAAGTTCAATAGTTTTATTTAAAATTAAATTTTCAAGAAATTGTTTTGCTTCGCTGTAATAAGGTTCATTTTTTTCAGGAGTATTAATTCCTAAAAGCCTTACACTTGTGTCATTTTTGTTATATTCAACAACTATTGTATCTCCGTCGATAATTCTCACAACATTCGCTGTTTCATGCTCAAGTAAAAATTCTCCAACTTTCTTATCAAGAAAAGGATAATTTATTATAAAAAGAATTAAAATTAAAGCTGCCAATAAAATATATAATTTTCTTTTTAACATATATTCTTTTTTACAATAATTAATTTAAATAATCTTTCTGATGTAAAATAATTCAAATGAATGGAGAAGAAAAAGAATCTTGGCTTTGCAATTACCTTGAAAAAAAATTAATGGAGATAGAATTAACTAAAGATACATTTCCTTATTCTGAAAAACATTTTGTTGTAGGAATAGCTTTATTATACAGAATTAATAAAATTAGTGCTGATTTTTATCTTGAAAAGTATAGAATAACTACAAATAGAAAATTAGAAAGATTGTTACATGAAGATCAATATTAATTTTTGAGATTTTATCATACAAAATATTATACAAAAATTCTATTTTTATCTTTTTTTATTTTTTTATCTAATTAATTTTTATAATTTAAATCAGAAAAAATCTTAGAATTTAAATCAGAAAAAAGTGTAGGAGAAAGGATCAAAATCCGAAGATTAGATCCAAACATTAACCGAAGTTAACGTCTCTCCTACTTTATTCTTTAGTTTTTTGTGTTTTAAAATGTTTTGATTTCAAATTTTATAGAAAGATTTAAATTTCATAATTTTATTATTAAATAAAGAGAGGATGATAAAAAGAAAAAATAATTGGTTTCTTGAATTTTTGAGATGGGGTTCCTTAGTTCTTGGAATTCTCTTCTTTTTGTGGTTAGCCAAACAGTTAGGATGGATATAAAAAAATTAATCATAGGATTATTTAGAATGATTTACATAATCCTTTTTGTATATCTGGCATATCAGGTTCTTAGTGCTATTATTGGAGGGACATGGGAAACAGAAAATATAATTATTGCTGGAATAGGTATTATCTTAACAGGATTATTTGTAATAGTAGGTTTTTTGATAAATCAAGGAAAAAATTTAGGAATTTTGGAAGAAAGAACAAAAAATATTGGCAGGAGTTTGTCTAATCTGGGTAATGATTTCAAACAACATTTAGTCAATCACAAATGAAAATGCGGGGGACAGGATTCGAACCTGCGCAGGCACTAAGCCACAGGATCTTAAGTCCTGCCCGTTTGGCCACTCCGGCACCCCCGCTTGCTATTTTTAAATAATTTATACTTATAAAGGTTTTTTATGCAGGCACAAAATTTTTATCCAAAGTTTTTATCTCAACAATCTTTATATAATCTTTTAAATTATAATAAATATGCATCTTAATAATATTAATTATTTAATAAAAGATGGAGAGCTTAAATCTTTAAGATTTGACATTCACAAAGCTTCTGACCTTGATGTTAAAAAAATAGAAGAAATCTTAGATTTTCATCTTAAAAGAGGATGGAGAAGTATTTTAACAAATAAGAAAAGAGAAACTTATAAAGAGGGGTTTTTAAAAAGAAAAATTGAAAATATTTTTTATCTTAAGAGAAAGTTCTTAAAGCCAGGAGATTACGCTTTAATTACTTTGAATAAATTGAATAATGAAATTCCAAATTACATATCATTTAAATCAAAAAAAATTCTAAAAGGTAATCACATAAGTTTGTATATTGACTTTCCAAGAAACAGAGGTTTTAGGATTTTAGAAAATATAATCCAGGAATTAAAACCAAATCTTCCTACAGATATCTCAAAAATTTATAATAAACTAAAGGATTTTCTTGATTACAGTTAATTAAATTTTCTTGATTACAGTTAATTATTTTACAAACAAAAAACATTTACAATGTTCTTGTAATTCTATTTCTCCTCTATGAAATACGCACGGACAAATAATTTCTTTATCTTTTTCTTTATTTCCTGTAACAATCCTGCATGGACAATAAAGCTCTCCATGTTTTTTCTTGTTTTCTAAAAGCCCTTTTATTATTGTATCAACAATCTTTTTATCAGGATTTACTTTTATCCCTGTTTTTCTTATATATTTTTCAATGTCCTTTCTTAATTCCTTTTCATTTTTAGATTTGAAATGATTCATAAACTTTATAATCTCTTTTTATTTTTATATTTTATGAAAGAGATGATAGCAAAAATTCTAAAAAAGGCATTAAAAGAGTTGGACATAAAATTAAGAGAAGAAGAGATTGAAAAATTCATTGAAATTCCAAAATCCTATGAACTTGGAGATTACTCTTTTCCGTGTTTTTTTCTTTCTGAGAAACTTAAACAGGAACCAAAAGAAATTGCTTTAAATCTGAGAAAGGCAATTGGAACTCCTCCTTCATATTTTGAAGATGTTCAGACTTCAGGAGCATATGTTAATTTTTTTATAAACAAAAAAATGTTTGCTAAAAATCTAATTCAAGAAATTCTTAGGAAAAAAGAAGATTTTGGAAAAATTGGTTTTGGAAAAGGGAAAACAATTGTGGTGGAATTTTCTTCCCCGAATATAGCAAAGCCATTTGGAGTAGGACATTTAAGGTCTACAATAATTGGAAACTCTATTGCTAATATCTGCGAATTTGAAGGCTTTAATGTAAAGAGAATTGATTATTTAGGAGATTGGGGAACTCAGTTCGGAAGATTAATTTTAGGCTACTCAAAATTTGGAGACCAAGCTAAATTAGAAAAAACTCCAATAAAACATCTTTATGAAGTTTATATTAAGGCAAATAAAAAAGAATATGAAGAAGAATCTAGAAAGTATTTTCAACAGCTTGAAAGCAAAGAAGAAAAAATATTTACATTATGGAAAGCTTTTAGGGAATTAAGTTTAAAGGAATTTAAAAAAATCTATAAACTTTTTGGGATAAAATTTGATGTTTATGAAGGAGAAGCAGAACAAACCAGAAAAGCTTCCGACGTAATAAAAAAATTAAAGCAAAAAGGAATTTTAAAAAAAAGTAGAGGAGCATTAATTGTGAATTTAAAAAAATATGGCCTTGGAATTGTTTTGATACAAAAAAGTGACGGCACAACTCTTTATGCAACAAGAGATTTAGCAGCTGCAATTAAAAGATATAATAGATACAAATTTAAAAAAATGATTTATGAAGTGGGCCAGGAGCAAAAATTATATTTTAAACAACTTTTTAAAATTCTTGAATTAATGGGTTATGAATGGGCTAAAAATTGTATTCATGTTGAGCATGGTCTTTATCTTGGTAAAAATAAAAAAAAGTTTTCTACAAGAAAAGGGGATATTGTTTTCTTCGAAAATATATTCAAAAAAACTCTTTCTTTAGCAAAAAGGGAGATAAAAGAAAGATTTCCAAAAATACCAGAAAAAGAATTAGAAAAAAGAGCAATTAAAATTTCTCTTGCAGCTATTTTCTACGGGGATTTAAAAAACAAGAGGACAAATAATATTGTTTTTGACATTAAGAGATTTGTATCCTTTGAAGGAAATACAGGCCCTTATCTTTTATACAGTTATGCCCGTGCATCAAGTATCTCTAAAAAAATTAATCCTGAAAATAAAAAATTTAGATTTAATATTGATAAACTTGAGCCTCAGGAAATTGAATTAGTAAAAAAACTTTCACAATTTCCAGAAGTGGTTTTATCAGCTTACATAGGTTTAAATCCAGCCACAATTGCAAATTATTCCTACCAACTTTCCCAGATTTTTAATGAATTTTATCATGCTTGTCCAGTAATCGGCTCAAAAGAAGAAGTTTTTAGAATTGCTTTAGTAGAAGCTTTTAGACAAGTCTTGAAAAATTCCTTGGCTTTGTTGGGAATAAAGACAATCGAAGAGATGTAATAAAGTTCTATAAGTTTAACTTTCAATTTTCAGATCTTTATCAATTTTCAAGTCTTTCATAAAAATCCCAATTATAAAATACAGGTTCATTGTAATTGCATTTAATAGAAACTAAACAAAACTTATTTAAACTATATTTTTCAATATATATTATTAAGTAAACTAAAAGGAGGTGAGATGGCAAGGGTAAAACTTTTGAATGTTATAAGTGGCTGGGCGTTTTTTTTAGGAGTGATTCTTGCAATTGTTTTCGGAGTTTTTAGATTTCCAGGTTCAGCATGGATGATAGCATTGATGGCAATTGGACTCTTAGTAGGATTGGTTAATGTTGTAGGTAAGGAAACAATGCCATTTCTTTTGTCTGGTGCTGTTTTGATTTTGGCAAGCGGACTTGGAAGAAATGGTTTGGAGTCTGTGGCAGTTGTAGAGAATATTTTTAATGCTCTGCTTGCAATATTTGTGCCAGCTACAGTAATTGTTGCTATAAAGAATGTATTTGTCATGGCCAAAAAAAGATAAATTTTTCTTTTTTTATTTTTTTTAAAAATTTATTCAGAGAATTTTAGTGGTGGTGCTCTAAGATTTAGTGGCGATGTTCTAAGTAATTTCTGGCTTAGGCTGGCTTAGAAATTCTAAATAAACTAGTACTTTTAAGTGTTAGTAAAATTTAAGTATTAGTAAGACACAAAGAGTTTCTAATTTAAAATATTAAATAAAAAATTAAATGCATTAAACATCTGGAAATTTATTTTTTACACCAAATTCTTACAAAAGGCCTGATGCAAAGAATTACAAAAATTAATAATAACAATTTCCAGTCAACCCTGTTAATAAAGTTCATTGCTCCAGACCAAATTCTTAAGACAAATAAAGTAAATGCTATTGCTGCAAGTTTCACTAATTGCACATCCCAGAAATCAAGTTTCTTAATTTTTTGATTAAATCTTTTCATTTTTTAAATTTCACTTTATCTTTAAACAATCGTGAAATTCGCCTCCTTTTTGATTTTTATATAAATTATTTTACTGGCTTTAATTCTTTCCACATCAAATCAAACATCTGCTCTAATGCTTGCGCAAAAAATTCTGTATTTACCCAAATTCCAATATCATAATTAGGATGAAATTTTTCATCATCTAAAAGCATAAACATAACCTGATTAGAATCAATAATAATAAATCTTGCATTAATCCTTCCTTCTATATCTCTAACTTCTGCGAATTTTTTTAAATCTCTTGCTACTTTAATGTTATTATTATCAATTGGAGCAGCAATTTTTATCTTTATTCCTCTTTTTTTGCATTTATCCAAACTTTCACCCAATGCTTCAAGTTTCCTGTTGATGCCCTCTCTTGTTGTTACAATTGTAATTGTTTTCTCTGCATTTCTAATTAGCATATCAAAATGATTGTAAAGATTTTGTCTTCCTTTTAAACTCCCTGATAATTCTGAATGCTCAACAAACTTAACTCCTTTTGTAAATAAATTATTAAGCTCTTCTAAAACTTCATCCTCTTTTAAATTTTCAAGTCTTTTTGTTTTTTCTTTTGCTTCTCTAATTAAATTTTTTTTAACTCTCTCAACAACTTCTGTTGGTTTTAAAGCTACGAACTTTATAGGTTTGCCAAGCTTCATAATTACAAATCCTTTCTTTTCAAGGCTTTCAAGAATATCATAAGTCCTACTTCTAGGAACTCCAGAAATATTGCTTAACTCTCCAGCTGTGCTTGTTCCACGAGATAATAAAGCAGTCCAGACTTTTGCTTCATAAAGATTTAAATCAAATATTTTTCTCAGCCTACTTAAAAATTCTTCTTTAACTATCATTTATACTTTATAGGGGTAACTCTTTTTAAATATTATTATGATTTAAAATTTACTCTCGAAATATATTTTATTTTTTTATTGCTATTTCCCCTTTTTTATCTTTTATTTTGAAGTTTGTTTTATTTTTAAATTTTTCCTTGGCAGTTGTAACATCTTGAAGAAGGATGTTGAGTTTTTTTGAATTTGTTCTTTCTTTAATAAAGGTTTTTTGTGTTTCAAGAATTTTTTTAAATTTTTCACTATCAACAATTATCCAAGTTTCAACTTTATCTTGCTTTTTCAAACCAAGCCTTTTCCTAAAATCTTGAATTTGTCTTGATATTTCTCTAGCATAACCTTCAGCCTCAAGTTCAGGTGTAAGAGTTGTGTCAAGTTTAATAGAGATCTCTTTTGCTTTTTTTATTTCAATTTCTTTCACATTTAATTGTTTTGAAATAATCTCCAAGAAATTCTTATCTAATTTTTTATCACATTGAATAATCGCTTCTGCTAAAGGCCATTTTAATCCAATTTTAGCTTTATCTCTTTCTGCTAAGCCTCTTTCAATAATTTTTAAAACACACTCAAAATTTTCTTCAAGTTTTTTATCAATTTTCTTTTCATTAATTTCAGGCCATGATGATAAATGAACTGAATTTCCTTTTTTTGTAACTTCTTTATGAATAACTTCAGTTATATTTGGAGCATATGGAGCTAAAAGTCTTGAAATCTTGTCTAGAATTTCTTCACAAACATTTTTTACATTTTTGTCCTTCCTTTCTCTAATAATCTTAATGTATGTTTTTGAAAAATCATTAATCACAAAATTAATAATAAATTTTAATGCTTTGTCAATATAATAACTCTCCAAGCTTTTTGTAGTCTCTTTAATTAGAGAATTTAATCTGCTTAAAATCCATTTATCTTCAATTTTTATTTCTCCTTTTTTTTCATTGTTTAATTGTTTGTAAAATTGATATGTGTTCCATAATACATTTAAAAAAGGTAAAACATTTTCCTTTACTAAATTAATTCCAAATCTTTTATTATCTCCAATATCCACAACACAAAATTGTAATCTTGTAGCATCAACTCCTACAGCATTCATTATTTCATTTGGATTAAGAATATTTCCTTTGCTTTTTGACATTTTTTCACCTTTCTCGTCTACAACATGCCCCATACATATTACATTTTTATAAGCAACATTATTAAAAAGAAGGGAAGCTAAAACATGTAATGTATAGAACCATCCTCTTGTTTGATCTATACCTTCAGCAATAAAATCATAAGGAAATCTTTTTTCAAAGTTTTTTTTATTTTCAAAAGGGTAATGAAATTGTGCAAAAGTTGCTGAGCCAGAATCATACCAACAATCAATTACATCTTTAACTCTTGTCATTTCTCCCTTACATTTATTGCATCTTATTTTGATTTCATCAATCCAAGGTTTATGCAAATCCAAGTTTTTGTCAAGAATTTTTTTAATGGATTTTTCTTTCAATTCTTTTATGCTACCAATTGCTTCTTCATTTCCACATTCACATCTCCAAATTGGTAAAGGTGTTCCCCAAAATTTTTTTCTTGACAAAGCCCAATCTTTCACTTCCTTTAACCATTGCCCAAATCTTCCTTCTTTAATATGTTTTGGAATCCAATTTATTTTTTCATTTAAACTAATAAGCCTATTTTTGTGAGCTGTAACTTTAACAAACCAAGATTTAATTGCATAATACATTAAAGGACTTTCACATCTCCAGCAGAAAGGATAATCATGTTCATATTTTATAACCTTGAAAAGTTTTCCTTCTTTTTTTAATCTCTCTGTAATTTCTTTATCAGCATCTTTTATGAATTTTCCTGCATAATCAGGAACTTCTTTTGTAAATTTTCCTTCCTCATTTACAGGCTGAACAAATCCAAGATTATTTTCTTTACAAACATCATAATCAACTTCACCAAATGCAGGAGCAGTGTGAACTAATCCAGTTCCTTCATCAATCACAACAAAATCCCCATGTATGATCTTAAAAGCATCTTTATTTTTAAAATAAGGAAACAAAGGCTCGTATTTTTTTCCTAGTAATTCTTTTCCTTTTACAACTTTTATTACCTTCGGATTTTCAAAAAAATTCTTTATTAAGTCTTTTGCGAGAATGTATACTTCATTTTTGTCTTTAACATAAATGTAATCTAAATTTTTATGCACAGCAATTGCTAAATTGCTTGGGAGAGTCCATGGTGTTGTTGTCCATACTAACAAATATTCTCCTGATTTTAATTTAAATTTTACAACAATACTTTCTTCTGTAATTTTTTTATACCCTAAAGCAACCTCATGACTTGATAAAGGAGTTTCGCACCTTGGACAAAATGGAACAACTTTGTGACTTTTATACAATAATTTTTTATCATAAAGTTGCTTCAAGCTCCACCAAACACTTTCTATATAATTATTGTCGAGAGTTACATAAGGATTTTCCAAATCAATCCAATATCCAAGTTTTTCAGTTGAAATATTCCAGTCTTTTATGTACGAGAAAACACTTTCTCTACATTCTTTAATAAATTTCTCTTCGCCATATTTCAAAATATCTTTTTTGCTATTCAATTTTAATTTCTTTTCTATTTGCACTTCTACAGGCAAGCCATGACAATCCCATCCAGCTTTTCTTGGAACATTATATCCTTGCATGTAACGAAATTTATTAATTATATCTTTAAATGTCCTTGACTCAAGATGATGCAATGCAGGAGGTGCATTTGCTGTTGGCGGTCCTTCAAGAAAGCTAAAAAGTTTTTTTCTTTTTTTATCATCACTTACAGCTTTCTTTATATCTTCTTTTTTTACAAGTTTTTTTGCTTCTTCTTCAATTTTTTTGAAGTTGTACATAACCATTGTAAGATTTCTATGTTTTTATATTTTTAAATTGATTGGATGTAAATTGAATATAAATTTAAATTTTATAAAATTCTAAAACCTCTTCTTCCATGAAATGAAGTTTTCCTGGAATTATAATGCAATAAGGTGGCTTGATATCTAATGTTTTTAATTTATTAATATTATTGTAAATAATTCTCTTATCTTTACATCCGAGCCTTGAACAAACAATTAATTTTTTTATTTCTATATTATATTTCTTAGCAGCAATTTTTAATTGTTCTAAAGCTTCTTGAAAACCTAAATCAATGTCAGTCAAAATTAAACTATGCGCTTTTATTGATTGATTTTGTTTTATAATCTCCATAAAACTATCAGGATTGTAGTTTTTTTTCCAAGCAGGCATACTTGCAATTTTTCCAAACTTATAAATTTGTAAGCCTGTTTCAGCAACAGCATCTAAAATTGATGCATTATAAATTATTTCACATTTAATTTTTTGTTTTTTTGCTTCTTGTAATAGAGAAACGTGGGTTGTGGCTACTAATGGAGAACCATAAACTAACAATGCAATATTTTCTTTTTTTGCTTCATTAACAATATCTAAGCTTTCTACTTTTTTTCTATCAGCTATAAAAATTTTTTTTCCAATTAAATTAGAAAGATATTTAACATTATAAGGAAAATTTACAGTGTAGGATTCAAGATAAATTTTTTTGCAACTTTTAATAGCTTCCAACCCCTGCTTTGAAATGCCCTTAACATTTAATCCTAAACCAATAATATACAACATAGACATTAAAAGAAAAAAACAATTTTAAAATTGTTGGTTTTTGTGTAATTAATTCTTCTGTTTATTTTGTTGTCTTTTTAAAATAGTTACAAATGAAAGATTTATAAAGTTCTGAAATCCAAAAAAAATATGGAAAATAAAATTTTAAATTCAAATGGAATTTTAAGGGAAATAGATAAGATGTATAGAAGGAAAGGTTTTGTGTCGGCGAAAGAAATAGAAAAAACTTTAAATGTGCCTCTTTCAACAATAGAAAAAATCTTGGATGACAACTGCTATCATGAACTCTTTGTAAAAGACCAATACATAAAAGAAGAACAAGAAGCACCTTTAGAATTAGATTATTTTCATATCTGAAAAAGAACTTCCTTTACTAACTGGAATTAGTGGAAGTGGAATTAATGAAAGGCTGATTTTCTTTTTTCATTTTTTAAACTTCTGCTTGTAACAATAACAATAAATAAAAAACTGAAAAATAAAACATCATTTTTTAAAAATGCGCTTGCAACTGCACCAATTAAACTGCAGATTATAAGCAGCTTAAACCATCTTTGTCCTTGAGCGAGTTCTTCTTTTGTTTTTTTAGCAAGAAAATTGCCTATTGGAAAACCTAACAACAAAAATAAAATTCCAATTAAAATTTTAAATATTTCTTCCATAATTATATTTAAAAAATATTGTTTTTATATTTTTATATTTTAGTAAATAAAAACTTATTAATTAGAGTTTTTCTCTTTTTTTATGAGTAAAGAGCTTACAATTGACTCAATTATCAATACATATGAATTATCTCAAGGAATCAAAGATAATGTTAAAAGAATCTCAAATAGAAGAATAGAAGAATTAGGTCTTGGAAGATATGAGAGCATTTACAGTTATATTGCTTCATTAGTTGATAAATTTCAAGTTCCATACAAAGAAAGATTTTTTATAAATATTATTGAATTGATAAAAGACAAGAGATTTTCTCCAGAAAGTAATTTTCTTGAAGAGAATTTTGAAAAGGAAAACTTTTACATGTCTTTAGAAGAAATAATTGACATTTTAGATTCATATTTGGACCCTTCTCTCTTGGATTTAATAAAGCAATTAGGAAATGAAAATAAAAATGAACTTAAATTTAATACTTCTCCGGAATATTTGATGAAAAATGTCTCTGAAATTCAAAAAAAATTAGAAACTCTTCTGCAAGAATATGGTGAAAGTTTGCCAGTAATTACAAGAAGACCTATTAAAAGAATTAAATTCTCCCCTTCCTTAAAAATAAAATTTGGGTATAGAAGATATAATGGAAATCCTCTTGCATTTTTTATTGAGAACAGGAAATTTTATCCAGAAGATTTATCTAGAGCAAAACTCTCTGAAATTGATTCTGGATTATACAAATGTCTGCTAAAATATAATCAAATCGAAGCTGCAGTTCCAGAAACAGTATTTGTCTCTTCAGAGAAAAGAAATAGGATAATTATGGCTTATAATAAATGCAGGAATAGTATAAAAGTTGCAAAGGCTTTAGATGTTTCTCCAAAAACTGTACGGAAATATTGGAAAGAATATTTTAAAATAAAAAATCTTAAAAAATTATCAGAAGAGAAAAAGAAAGAAATAATTGAAGCTTATAAGAAATGTCCAAGTGGCAGAAAAGTTGCAAGGGCTTTAGATGTTTCTCCAAATACTGTGTGGAAATATCTTAAAAAAAATAAAGTTTAAAATATTCACAATTTTTGATATAATAATTTTAAGATGACTTATAAAAAATATTTAATTATTGCCAGCAAAAAAGACAAAGCAGGCATAAACATCACAACACAATTGTCTCAATTTAGAGACAACCCTTTATTTTCTTCAATGGCACAAAAACCGAGTTTTGATTTTTATTTAATTGACAAGGAAATAATTTACACAGAAAATTTAGATTTGGATAAGATTAACAGATATGATTTTGTGATTTTTGCCTCAAAACATAGTTCTTCGAGTTCAGAGACTCGAAAAACACTTTCAATTCATGCTCCTGGAAATTGGCTTTCTACAATGCCAAAATTTGGAGGAGAAGCTAGCAAGGTTTGCAAAACTTCAGCACTATTTCAAAAACAAATTTTTGAAAAACTTAATGAAAATGCTGAAAAATATCATCTAAACTATGAGGTAACTTTAGAATGCACTCATCATGGGCCATTAATTGATAAACCATGTATTTTTATTGAGATAGGCTCTACTGAAAATGAGTGGCAAGATAAGAAAGCAGGATTTGTTGTTGCAAAAACAATTTCAGAGACTGTAATTGGTTTCAAGGAAAATCCTTTTAATGAAATTGCTATTGGCTTAGGTGGGAAGCATTATTGTCAAAGTTTCAATAAAATTCAATTGAAATCAAATGTAGCTATAAGCCATGTAATTCCAAGTTATGTTTTTCCTTTGAAAAAAGAAATGATTGAAGAGGCAATAAGAAAAACAGAAGAGGAAGTTGATTTTATTTTGTTAGATTGGAAAGGACTAGGAAACAGCGAGCAAAGAAAAAGAGTTTTACAAATTTTAGATGATTTCTATCTTCAATATAGAAAAACTGGAGAAATTAAAAAATAAATCAAAATTATTTTACTTTAACTAAATAATTTATTAAATGATACAAGCTGTAACCAATAGTACCAGCATTATATACTCCATTACCCAAAATATAAAAATTAGTTTTACAGGATTTTTTTGTTTGCTCAGGCATTTTCTCAATTTTCCTGAACAATCTATTTGCTCCATAAATAGGAATCCAGTCTAAAATGTCAAATAATTTTTCCTCAAGTTTTTTCATTTTTACATTACTAAAAGGATATTTAAAATTTAAAAATTTTTTAAATGAAAAATAAGTAAAGCAAGTAATTAGTTTTAAATATACTTATTCTTTATTTCTAACATGGATAAAAAATTAGATAAAAAACTCCATGCTCTTGATCCACGATTTAGAAAAAGATTTACAGAGCTAATGTCTATGATGGAAGAATCTATATCTTTGCTTTATGAAACAGCAATTCACGACGAGAAAACCGGCTTATATAATAATAAATTTTTTGAAACTGTTCTTGACATGGAAATTGAAAAAGCAAAAAGAGGAAAGGAAAAATTATCTATGATGATTATTGATATTGATTTTTTTAAAAAAATAAATGATACTTATGGGCATGTCAAAGCAGATGAGATTTTAAAGAGGCTTGCAAATATCTTAAAAACTCAAGTAAGGAAATCTGATGTTGTAGCAAGATTTGGAGGAGAGGAGTTTATTATTTTACTTCCTGAAACTTCCTTAGAAAAAGCAAAAAGATTTTCATCTCGGCTAAGAAATGCAATTAAGTCTGATAAAATTCTTAAGAAATATAACTTAACAGTTAGTGGAGGAATTACAGAATATAAAATTAGGGATATGAAATCAAAATTTAAAGAAAGGGCAGACAAAGCACTTTACCAAGCAAAAAAGAAAGGAAGAGATAGGTTCGTTGCTGTTAAATAATTATTTAAATATAATATCTCTTAAAGTTATTATGAAAAAGAGGATGAAGAAAAGAGGAAAGAGAGGAATTATTCTCACAGCATTATTCTTTATACTATTATCTATTTTTTTGTTTTCTTATTTTGTGCTTGGTGTTATTAATACAGAAACTGTTGAATCAACAAACGATGTTGGTTGGCATTCTTCGATAGCTTTAGATTCAAATGGAAAAGTTCATATTTCTCATTATGATAATACAAATGCTGATTTACGCTACTGCAACAATACAGCAGGAACTTGGAGTTGTACGGCAGTTGATACAGCTGATGATGTAGGACGGTTTTCTTCAATAGCAATAGACTCTAATAACAAAGTTCATATTTCTTATCTAAATCAAACTGATGATGATTTAAAATATTGCAATAACACTGCAGGAAGTTGGAGTTGTACAACAATTGATACAGTAGGTGCTGTTGGATGGCATAATTCTATAGCAATAGACTCTAATAACAAAGTTCATATTTCACATGCTGATAGTAGTTTCCCTGGTGGTTTAAAATATTGCAATAACACTGCAGGAACTTGGAGTTGTGCAGATATTGATACAAATCTTCTTACTGGATACTTTACCTCAATAGCAATTGACAGCAACAATAAAGTTCATATCTCTGAGGGTGATGGTGGAAATGGAGATTTAAAATACTGCAACAATACAGCAGGAACTTGGAGTTGTACAACAATTGATGGTGCAACAGATAGTGTAGGAGATTATTCTTCAATAGCAATTGATAGCAACAATAAAGTTCATATCTCATATCAAGATGTTACAGGTAAAGATTTAAAATACTGCAACAATACAGCAGGAAGTTGGAGTTGCATAACAATTGATAGCACAGGTGAGGTTGGGCAGTATTCTTCAATAGCAATAGACAGCAATAACAAAGTTCATATTTCTTATTATGATAATACAAATGATGAGTTGAAATATTGTAATAATGCTGAAGGATTTTGGAGTTGTGCAAAATTAGCAGATGCAAATGTATCTCCAAATGGAAGAGCTTTGGCAATAAAAAAAGGAAGACTTGTTGATTCAACTTCATTTTCAAATTATATACATATAAGTTGGCGTAACAACACTGATTTGATGTATACAAATGTCTCATTAGATATTACTGCTCCGAGAATATCTGTAATATATCCTTTCAACAATCTTAACACCTCAAATACAGGACTAGATATAAATTACACTGTTTTAGATGTTAATCTTAGTTCTTGCTGGTACAGCAATGATACTTATTCAGTAAATACTACATTAGCTAATTGTGCAAATATAACAACAATAACATGGAGTGAAGGACAGCACAATGTAACAATTTGGGCGAATGATACTACAAATAATGTAAATTCATCAAGTATTACATTTGTAATTGATACAGTTGCTCCAACAATAACTTTTACTTGTTCTCCTTCTTCTGTAACAGTTGGAGGAACAGTTACATGTTCATGTTCAGGAAGTGATGTAACGTCTGGGGTTAATGCTACATCTTATACAGCGAATCCTTTAACATCCTCGACAGGAACATTCACAACAACATGTACAATTACAGATTATGCAGGAAATTCTGCAAATGCAACAACAACTTATACTGTCTTAAGTGTTGGTACACCACCAGAAACTAAGCCGACACAATCTCAAACATTCACATTCACACAAGTAACTCCTTCTCAACCAGCAGAAATGATAATAGATGAGCCAGAAATAGATTTAACAAAAATAACAATATCAACAACAGAGACAGTTAAAGAAGCATCATTAAAAATAACAAAAGTAGATGTTTCTGAAGTTTTAAGTGAAGCAGAGATTGGGGTAGGAATTCCTACAGGAGAAGTCTATCAAGCATTTGATATAAATACAATAGGAATAAATGATACAAATATTGCAAATGCAACTATAGAATTTAAAGTTAATAAAACATGGCTTGAAGAACAAAATCTAACTACAGAAGATGTTAAGCTTTATAGAAAAACAGAAAATGTATGGAATCCATGGCAAGCTCTTAATACTTCATTAATTAATGAAGACTCTCAATATTATTACTTCTCAGCAATTTCTCCAGGATTTTCTACTTTTGTAATTTTTATTGATTTATCTCAGTGTGAGCCAGGAGAAAAAAGATGCTTCAATGATGAAATTCAAGTATGTTTAGAGAATTATACATGGCTTATAGAAGAAAAATGTAAAATCGGATGTAAAGATAATGAATGTATTCCTGTTCCTTTTGGTTATGAAAAAGGTTTGCTTTCTTTTTATATTATAGCAGGATTAATTATTGGAGGAGTGGCTTATTTAGTTTATTATATTTATAAAAGAGCAAGAAAGAAGAGATGATTGAGAAATTTATAATTAATCTTCTATAAGAGGCACGAACACAAATCCAGGATATTCTTTAATTTTATTTTCATTAATTTCTTTTTTTACAACTACAATTGAATTTCTAACAGGAGTAACGAGAATTCCATTTATCTTTAATTGATTAATTAATTTTTGTGGCAATTCTCTGCTTGATGCACTCACTAAAATTCTATCAAAAGGCTTTTCTTTTTCAAGCCCTTTACTTCCATCTCCATAAATTACTTGCACATTTTTAATATTTTCTTTTTCTAAAACTTTTTTTGACTTTTCTGCAAGTTCTTTTATTCTTTCAATACCAAAGATTTTTCCTTTAGGAGAAAGTTTAGAAAGTAATGCTAAAACATAACCACTTCCACTTCCGACTTCAAGAATTTTTTGTTTGTCTCTTACATTTAAAAGAGTTAACATAAATGCAATTGTGTAAGGCTGGGAAATTGTTTGTCCAAAACCTATTGGTAAAGGGATATCTTCATATGCTAAGACTTTTTCTTCTGGAACAAAACTTTCACGATTGACCTTTTCAAATGCTTTAATTATTTTCTCAGGAAATTTTCGGCTTTTTAAACTTCTAATCAATTCTTCTTTTTTCATTTTTAAAAACGCCCCAACCAGGACTCGAACCTGGATGTCCTTACGGACCCGGATTAGCAATCCGGTGCAATACCCTTATGCGATTGGGGCATAATTTGATATAATTGTATAGAACTCCTGCGACTTATAAGGTTTTTGTCAGAAGTAAAAATAGCGAGGGTGGGATTTGAACCACACGACCTCAGGGTTATGGGCCTTTCGCGTTTTCATAATATTTAAAACCTTGAAAACTCTGCGAGCACTCCAGACTGCTCCACCTCGCTATGTCTGGAAAAGACCCAAAAGTCTTTCCCCTCGCTATTATAAATATTAAAATAATGTACTTTTAAAACTTACTCTTCTAAAAATTGTTTTGCTTTATCGATGTATAATTGATTAGAACTTCCCACCACATTAAACCATTTCTTTAATTCCTTAACACAACTTATCCTAAGTCACTTTCACTACATGATGTTTCTTTATTCTATCTCTTATTTTAGTATTATAAACACCAATTGAACCATCTCCTAACATAATGCCAATAAATTCAGCTATTTTTTCTTTTTTCATATTAATATTCATTATTTTATCTTTATTAAATCTTTGAGATAATAATTATGAAAAATTATTAAAAACTCATATCATAAATAGCTTATATGAAATCCAAATCTTTCTCACAACGCTGCTATGACCTTTTAAAAAAAGTGCCAAAAGGAAAAATAACAACTTACAAACTTCTTGCTCATGCATTAGGTACAAAAGCTTATCGCGCAGTTGGAAATGCAATGAATAAAAATCCATATCCAGGAATTTGTGGAGTTCATAAAAAGGAAATTCCTTGTCATAGAGTTGTTAAAAGTAATGGAGAAGTAGGAGGCTTTGCTCTTGGAACAAAAAAGAAAATAGCTTTATTAGGGGAAGAGGGAATTAAAATCAAAAACAGGAAGATAGAGAATTTTGAAAAATTTTTACATAAGTTTTAATAAAGAAATGCTTAAAAACTTAGCGTAATTTTTTTTAAAATGTTGATCTTAGGAATTGATGATGCAGGAAGAGGTCCAGTGATAGGCCCTTTAGTTTTAGCGGGCTGTCTTCTTGACGAAAAGGCAGAAAGAGCATTAAAAAGACTTGGAGTGAAGGATTCTAAACAACTCACAAAAAAAAGAAGAGAATTTTTAACAGAAAAAATCAAAGAAAAAGCAGAAACTTTTGAAATTGTTCTTGCCTATCCTTATGAAATAGACGGAAAAAGTATGAATGGCATCAATTTGAATATTTTAGAAGCTATAAAAGCAGCAGAGATAATAAATAAAATAAATAAAGGATTTAAAAAAATAAAAGTCATTGTTGATTGTCCTTCTCCAAACATAAAAAAATGGACAGACATTCTAAAAACTAAAATAGATAATCTTTCAAATCTTGAAATTGTTTGTGAGCATAAAGCTGATGTTAATTATGTTGCAGTTTCAGCTGCTTCTATTCTTGCTAAGGAAATTAGAGAAAGAGAGATGTCTCTTTTAAAAGAAAAATATCCAGATATAGGCTCAGGTTATTGTTCAGATTCTGTTACATGGAAATTTCTTGAAAAATATTCTAAAAAATATAAGAAAAACGGTCTCTTCAGGCAAACATGGTCAACGTGGAAAAATGCTTATGGAAAATTAGAACAAAAAAAGTTAAGTGAATTTCAAAAGTAGAGAGTTTTAAAAATCTATTTTTATTCTTATTAAAATGACATACATTAAGAAATTAATATTTTATGGATTTAAGAGTTTTCCGAGAAAAACAGAATTGCCTTTTACACCTGGAATTAATGTTATCTTAGGACCAAATGGAAGTGGAAAGAGTAATATTGCAGATGCTTTATGCTTTGTTTTAGGGAGATCAAGTGCTAAATCTATGAGAGCTGCCAGAGCTCGGAATTTAATTTTTTTAGGAACAAAACAAATATCTCCTGCAAAAGAAGCTTCTGTTGAGATAATATTTGATAACTCCAAAAAAATTTTTTCCATTCCTAAAGAAGAGCTATCAATAAAAAGAATAATTAGAAGAAATGGCCAGAGTATTTATAAGATAAATAATGAAACAAAAACACGTCAGGAAGTTTTATTGCTACTTGCTCAAGCAGGAATTGACCCTAACGGATTTAATATAATACTTCAGGGGGAAATTCAGAATTTTGTACGGATGAATACAGAAGAAAGAAGAAGGGTTATTGAGGAAATTTCCGGAATTTCAATTTATGAAACAAGAAAAGAAAAGGCTCTTAAAGAATTAGAAAAAACTGATGAAAAGCTTAAAGAAGTATCAGCAATATTAAGAGAAAGAACTGCATATTTGGCAAATTTAGAAAAAGAAAGAGAACAGGCTTTGAAATTTAAAAAACTTGAAGAGGATATTAAAAAATACAAAGTAAGTATTATTTTTTCAGATTTAACAAAAAAGGAAAAAGAAAAAGAGAGGATAGAAAAAGAAATTTTTAAGAAAAATAAAGAATTAGAGAAAATTAAAAAGAAAAAAATTTCTATTGATTCTGAAATTGAAGATTTGAAAAACAGAATAAATTCCATAAATTCTATAATTCAGAATTCTACTGGGCTAGAGCAAGAAACACTAAATGAGCAGATTGTTAATTTAAGAGCAGAACTGGCTGGATTAAATGTTAAAATAGAAAATTCTGAGAGCAAAATTTCAGAGACAATAAAAAAAAGAAAACAATTGCAAGAATTAATAAATGCAAATAAAACAGAGATTAAGAAACTACAAAAACCTTCTTTAATAAAAAAACAAGAAGAAATTGAATCTAAGAAAAAACAGCTTGAAAAATTAGAAGAACAGAGAAAAAAATTTTATTCTTTTAAGTCAGAACTAAAATCCTTAAAAGAAAGAATTCATGATAAAACCTCTACTTTACAATCATACAATGGCGAACTCGATTCTCTTTTAAGACAAATAAAATCTTTGTATCTTGAACTTTTTGATAAAAATACAAATCCAAAAATTTTGAATGATTTGAAATTTTCTTTAAAAGAAAAAGAGAGTATGCTAGAAAATTTAATGAAGATGGAAAAAGAACTTGAAAAATTATCCTATGCTAATGAAGCTGAAATTAACAGACAAAGTAAATTAATTGGAAAAATCACTAAATTAGATATTTGCCCTTTATGCAAAAATAAAATAACTAAGGAACATATAAATTCAATAAAACAAGAAACTTTGCCGAGAATAGATTTTCTTAAAAAACAAATAGCAGAATCAGATAAGAAGCTTTCTGAAATTTATACCAAAAAAGAAATTTTAAAACAGGATATAGAACAAATAAATACTGAGATATCAAAAAGGGAATCAGATTTAATAAAAATTTCAAGTATAAATGAGAAAAAAGATTTGGTTAAAGCTATCCAAGAAAAAGTTAATTCTTTAAAAGAAGAGCTTTCAGATTTAGAAAAAAAAGAAAATAATCTTAAGAAAATTATTAATGAAAATTCTGACATTGAACAAAAATACGAAGCTTTTAGAGTTGAGCTTCAGGAAATTTCATCTTTAAGAGAAGAAGACATTAGTTCAGAAATAGCCTTTAAACAAAGAGAAATTGAGCACATGACCATCTCTTTAAAACAACTTTTAAGAGATAAGGAAGAATTGGAAGAAGAAATTAAGGAATTAAGAAAAATTTATACTGAAAAAGAAAAAGAATTGCAAGAAAAGAGAAAAAAAGAAGAAGAATTAAGCAGAAAATTTAATAAGTTAATAACAGAAAGAGAAAATTTACAATCAAAAGTTAGAGAACATGAATTTTCTCTTGAAAAGTTGCAGAATTTGATTCATAGTGTCGAGCAAGAGATAAATAATTTTAAAATTGAAAAAGCAAGAGTAGATGCAGAAGTTGAGAATCTTAAAACAGAAATGCTTGAATTTTCAAATGTTAAGATAATCAAAGCAAATAAAGAATTATTAATTCATAAATTAAATAAATTGCGAGAAATTATCTCAAAAATAGGTTCAGTAAATTTAAGGGCTTTGGAAGTTTATGATTCTATCAAAAAAGAATATGACTCAGTAAAAGAAAGAGCAGATATTATTTCAAATGAAAAAGAAGGAATCCTTAGAATTATTCAGGAAATTGATTCAAAAAAGAAAAGAATTTTTATTAAAACATTGAATTCTTTAAATGAAATATTTTCAAGAAATTTTTCTCAACTAAGTACAAAAGGAAAAGTTTTTCTTGAATTAGAAAACAAGAAAGAGCCTTTTGAACCTGGTTCTGGTGTGCAAATCTCTCTTAAAACAGGGCACGGGAAATATTTTGATGTGAAGTCTCTTTCAGGCGGCGAACAAACTCTTGTTGCTTTATCTTTAATTTTTGCTATCCAAGAATTAAATCCTTACTATTTTTATGTTCTTGATGAGGTTGATGCTGCTTTGGATAAGAGAAATTCAGAAAGGCTTTCTAAATTGCTTAGAAAACATATGGAAAAGGGGCAATACATAGTAATAACCCATAACGACGAAATCATAACAAATTCTACAAACCTTTATGGTATAACAATGCATGAAGGAATAAGTAAGATTGTAAGTTTGAGGATATGAATTGATTTTTATTTTTGTAAATGGATTAAAAATCTCTTTTCTTTGTTTGATTCATATAATTTTACCTTCTTTTTTACCCTCTATTAATAATAAATATATATCAAGTCTTATTTCATTTTCATTTAAGCCGTCCATCGCTTCATCAAATAATTGCTCATTATCATCATATATTTTATTTTTATTGTAATCAAATCCATACATAAAAGGCTCTTTTTCTCCGTATAAATAAAGTTCTCCTACATCTCCTTCTCTGTCTCCATCTAAATCATATTCTTTAACAGTGATGTATATCCTATGGTAAAATCCGCTTACTTCCTCAACATTCTTAGCTTTTTTTCTATAATTGTAAAATTCATTTGGAATTCCATGCTTTGTTAAATAATCAGTTTTTGTTTTTGCTGCATTGAAAGTTGCACATCCTGTTAAAATTAGAGGCAATAGAGTTAATAATGATTTTTTAAAATTTATTTTCATTTTTTCTAAATTTTCTTTGTTTAAATTTCTAATAAATATAAAATAAAATATAAAATAAAAATAAAAACTCCTAATATTACTGTTATAGCCGCTATAGGTGCTTCTATAGTTTCTGCTTTGCTTTTTTCAAAAGTGAAACTCTTTACTAGTTCTCCTTGCATGTTCAAAACATTAACAACATACTCTTGAGATGTTGGTATAACTTCAAGAGTGTTAGTTGAGCCGCTTTGAACACTTACTATACTCTCATCTCCTGAAGGCAATATAACTCTGTAAATTTTTAGGTTGTTTGTCGGATTTATAAAAAGCAATCCTTTCTCAGTTTTTACAATTGTTTCAGGAAACTCGTTTTTTATTGTTATTTCCTTAACTTTACTTAAAACTAAGTCGTCATTTGAAACCTCTACTTCAAGTGTGTATTTACCCTCTTCTGCATCATAAGGAACTTTTAGGTAAACTCTTCCTTTCATACTGTCCTCATCATCATCGTCTTCAGCCACTAAATCTCCAAAAAATGAATTCTCTTCAATATCTAATGCAGGTATTCTTACAATCACAAACAAGTCATCTAAATCATTGTAGCCAATATTCTTAACTACAACATCCACTGGAAAAGTTTCACCAGCTTTAACTTCTTTGCTTGTTGTTATTGTTATTCCTGCGTTATATGAGGGTCTTTGGATTTTGATGTCAAAAGAATCTGTGTATGCCTTTGCATCTCCACCCCATATTTTGATGTTAAGGGATGTTTCATCGCTTAATTTCTTTTTAAGGTCATAAGGGACTTTAAGAGATAAAACTTTTACATATGTGTTGTTCTTTTCAACATCAAAATAGTCAGTCACTTTTTCAACATCTTCTTTGTCACCTTCAATCTCAGCTTTTACTCTAATGTTTGATGCAGTTTGATGCACTAACGTTTGAAGTAAAAATAACTTTTACGGTTACTGTTTCTCCAGCTATTATTGCTGGCTTATTACTTGCATTTACTCCGTCAATTGTTACCTTAGCAACATTAGTTACATTAGTAGCACTCACTGTTGACACTAAAAGTAAAACACTTAAAACTGCTACAAAAGAAACCAAAAGTTTCTTTATGTCCATTTTTTCCATTTTAATTTATTTATAAAAACTCAAAAGAGTTTTTTATTTTGTTAAAACAGACTATTAGAATTACTTTAT
>JAFCEY010000025.1 GCA_017608945.1 Candidatus Pacearchaeota archaeon
ATATTAAAGGATGTAGAATTAACATTTGTTAAATTTCCTAAGGGAGTTACTGTAAATTTATCACTTGAAATAAGAGTTACATTAAAATTTTCTCCTGAATTAACTGTAATAAGTTCTGTTTGTCCAACTGTAGTAAATATTGGAAGAGTAGTCGGAACCGTAGTAAAATTAAAAGCACTAACCAAACTTATAAATAATAATGCTAAAATCCCTAATCCTATCAAACATGTTTCTTTTTTCATCTGTAATCATTCTTCAGTTACTATGATTTATAAAGATTTATATTTTAAAAGATATACATAAAAATCTATATTTTTTATTCTTAGGATTCAAACTAACTAAAAAAATTTATATATTTAGAATTTTATATTAAAATATGATTAGGGCCAAGGAAAATTCAATTGGAGCATGGGCTTTTTTAATTGGAATTATTCTTGCTGTTATTGTCGGGATTTTTACAAGGAGTTATACTAATCCAATTATATTAATAATCATTATCTCCCTTGGATTAATTGTTGGATATTTTGTTGCAGAGAGAGATGCAAAGACATTTCTTATTGCTTCTACTGCTTCTGTGATTGTAAGTTTTGCAGGTATACAGGGATTATCAACAGATGTTGCTCTTCGTGGAATTAGTGTAAGTGGAGTTGAGATGGGGAAAATTATAATATCTGTTTTAGGAAGCCTTTTATTTTTATTTGTCCCAGCAACAATTGTTGTAGCTATAAAAACTGTTTTTTCAATAGCTAAGATTTAATATTTAAAGACTATGACTTTCGCTCTTGCTTAAATTTCTCTGACTATTAATTTTAAACTTTATCTCCTAGGTTAATAACACTTGCATCAAAATCTAATCTTGGACAAGCTGCATTTATCCAACTTTGAATTTCAGGGAAATTTTCAAATTCTTGACTGTTGAACTCATTTCCTAAAAACAAATAAAATGTTTTGTCTGTAAATTTCTTTTTAAGGATTTTTTTGAGTTTCAAAGCTTTTTTCAAATTTTCTTGACCAGGTTTTATTGAAATTAAAATTCCAACTTTCTTTGCATTTAGGAATTTCAAATGAGCTGCCTTTTTCCTTTTTTTAAAATTTTCAATTTCTTTTTTTGGAAGCTTTTTTAGCTTGTTATTCTCTAAAACATAAATAGGAAGCTTTGTCTCAAAAGCTAAAGGGATGGCATGAAATTTCCCATCAGTAATAAGTAAAATAGCTTGAGTATTTTTTGGAAAATTTGTCTTAGAGCAACCTAAAACCTGGGTAAATTTTGTTATCTCATGATTTTTTGAAAGTATCTTCCTTATCCTAAATGCCACATCTTCATATTGGATAGAATAAACAATTGCTAAATTTTTAGGAAGTTGTTTTGAAATTGCGTTTATTTCTTTTTCATTTATATCTAACCTAACTTTTGCTGGAATAAATAAAGTTTTCATAATTTAAAGATGAAAAAACAAATTTTAAATATTACTTTTTATAATTAATGAGTTAGTTAGCTTTCCAGAATTAGATATCATTAAAGATCATTAATTTATTAATTTTCACTGGATTTCTTAAAATTTATCTCTCTTTTTCTTTTTTTATTTTTACTTCTTTATGGATTGTAGCAAAAGAAGGTGTTGCAATTATCAAATTTTCTCCAAATCCTGCTACGCTTCCTTCAAGGGCATCAGTAGTTTTTTTAATTTTTGAAATTGCTCTTTTTAATTCAATAGAATCTTTCTGTCTTAAAGCCTTTATATTAATTATTGCGATAGTGTAACCCTCTCTAAGGGCATTAAGAATTTCGTTCACATCATCATAGTTTTTTAAAACAAAAAGTTTTACAAGAACTTTAGCTTCTTTTTTTTCTTGGTCTAGGTCTATTTCAATATAATCCTCTTCTTCAGTTTTTTCGCCTGCGCCGAGAATTTTCTTTAATTTATTGAAAACCATATTAAATTTACATCTAAAATGTTTATAAATATTTCGTAGTTTTTTAAATATATATCAAAGTTTATTTTTATATATCCCTATTCAATTCTTTTATTCTGTTTTCCAAAAGTTTTTCTTGATTTTCAATTGATTTTAATCTTAACTCTAAAAGTTTCTTTTTATCTAATAATTCTTTAATGATTTTTTCTTTTTCAGACTTAACCATCAGTTGCCCTATTATTTTAAAAACTTCATCACCTGAATTTTCTAATTCTTTTAAAGCAGATTCTGTCTCTGCGATTTCAATCTGGAAAAATTGTTTTTGAATAAGAAGATTCTGAAGGTTATTTTCTACTAACTTAATTTCTTGAATTTTATTTTCTTTCATAATTATATTGCCTTTATTTTTTTTGTTTTTACTCTTGGTTTATAGAAAATCTTGCTTCCACAATAAGGACATACAAATCTCTTTTTAAGATTTGCACTTGAAATCTTTTTTTCACATTTAAAACATTTATATGTTGTCATAGGCCTCCATAATTTTAATTTTCTAAATAATATACATCAGATGCAAATTTTTTATTACATTTTTTTCTTGTGCACTGCCATAATCCCTTTGAAATTCTTTTTACTCCAAGTTTTCCGCAGAAGGGACATTTTTGTTTTTTTCTTTGTTTTGATTCTATCCCTACTATTTTTTTTCTAATAGCTCCACCATATCTCGGCCCGAATCTTCCTGCAGATTTTGTTTTCTTTGTTTTTGTAGGCATCTTAATTTAAATTTTTATTTATAATTAAACCAACTTTTTCTGCTAATTTAAAAAATCTCTTTCTATTTTTATCAATATCGCAAACATCAAGAAAATACTCCTTTCCAAAAATTGAATTCTCTATTTTTATTCCTTCTTTTGGAATATGCAATTCTATTATTTTTTTGTTTAAATTTTTCGCAAAGGCAAAAATGTAATTTTTTTTATCCTCCTCTACATAAATCCATTTGCCAGAAAATTCAGGTTCTCCAACAATATATTCTTTTCCAACTTCTAATTTCATTTTTATTAAATGGGGCTGCGCGGATTTGAACCGCGGTCGTCAGGTGTTTAGGAAGGCTCTTGATATTTCATGCAAGTTGCACCAAGATCTCCTTCACCCAAACCTGAAAGGCTACCAGGCTACCCCACAGCAAATCGCTTTAGTTCATGATTTTTATATCATTGGACTAAAGTCCCGACCTTGGGAAGCTTTTCAGCCCCACTATTTTAACCAGCCAATTTCTTTTATAAAAGTATTGTTACCTTGTAAAGCTTATAATTCTTTATATTTAATATCTCAACCTTCAGATTTTGTTTGTGCTTCTTCTTGAGCTCTTTCAATTTCTTGTTTAATAACAGCATCTTGCCTTGCTTTAATTTCAGAGAAAAATTTATCAAGAATTTCTTTTTTTTCTTTAGGGGTTTCTGTTCTTTCTTGCTCAATTTCTTTATCGTATTTTCCTTCGTCTATTTCTTGCTCAACTTCTTTTGCAGTTTTGTTTTCAATTAAAATTCCCAAGCTTGCACATGTCCCAACAACTGTTTTAACAGCAGCTTTTAAATTTCTTGAAAGCATATTTGGAAATTTTGTTTTTGCTATTTTGATAATTTGTTCTATAGAAGCATTTGCGACTTTTATTTTTTCATGAATTCCAGAGCCTTTTTCTATTCCTAACTCTTTTTTTAATAATTCTGAAACAGGAGGAGAAAAAACTTTAACATCAAAAACTTTTGTTGAAGGATTTATATCCAGTTCAACAGGAACCTTCATTCCTTTAAAATTCTTTGTTGCATCATTGACTTTTTGTATTACCTGGCCTATGTTAATTCCCACAGGTCCAAGCTTTTGGCTTAACACCGGACCTGGTTTTATATTTCCTCCTTCAACTAAAAGTTTGATTTGCATTTTTGTTTTTTATTATAATTTAGTTTTATATAAATTTAATTTATAATTTAATCTTTCATATTTTCTTTCAAGAAGCATGATATCTCTAGTCTTACCAATATATTGTAAAGGACTCAAAATAGAGGTAATTCTTTCTATTTCATCTATTTTCTCTTCTGCGCGTTCTATTTTCTTGTATAATCCTTTAGATTTATTTTTCATTTTCCTCATCTCTCCTTAAAACTCTAACATTATCTATTTTTACTGTTACTGGCAAAGGGACAACTGCTCCGAGCAAACTAACAACAACTTCTTCTTTTTGTTTGTCAACTCTTAAAACTTTTGCTTTTTCCTTTTTAAATGGCTCTGAAATCATTTCAACAATGTCTCCTTCTTTTATTGAAATACTTTCAATAGAAGGCTCAATTATATTTTTTATTTCGTCATAATCTACAGTCTTACCAATAATCCCTTTGACATAAGGAAGATTAAATGCTGCTTCTTCTGCACTTTCTCTATCTTCAGCTTCTAAAAAAATATAGCCCCTCAACCCTACAGGATGAGAAACTGAAAAAACATTTAAATCTTTTTTCTCAACTCTTTCAGCTATTAAATCAATAGCTTTCTCTTCTTTGTTTGTTGTAACTTTTATAATGAAAATCATTTTTTTATCTTAATTTTTTATTTTATTTTGCTCGCTCACTTCGTTCGCAGAGATACTTGCTCCGCGCCAGACTCTGTCAAGGCGCTCCGCTGTTTATAATTAAGAGATAATTATTTATTTATTTTTCTCGAGCCGAACGATGTTCACGAGAGTGCCTCCAAACCGAGAGGAGTGAGCTTGTGAGTTATAGCGAGACAATTTTATTTATTTTATGTTTTATTTTTATTTTAGCTCCATCTAAGACTTAATCATCTTAGAAAGATATAATTTAATTGAAAAAAGGGTTTATAAA
>JAFCEY010000005.1 GCA_017608945.1 Candidatus Pacearchaeota archaeon
TTAAGAGGAATTGTAAAAATCGAGGATATAATAGTAAAATTATTGATAAAATTCTTGAATTTGATAAAAAATGGAGAAAACTGAAAAAGCAGGATGATGATTTAAGAGCTCAGCGAAATAAAATTTCAAAAGAGATTAATGGGTTTAAGAAAAAGGGAGATGAGGGAAAAGTTAAAGGATTAGTTAGGAAAGCAAAAAAAATTCCAGAAGAACTTAAAAAAAATGAAGAAAAAGAGAGAGAGTTTGAAAAGCAACTTAATTTTTTTTTGTCTTTAGTTCCAAATATTATTGCAGAAGATGTTCCAATTGGTGGAGAAGAAAAAAATAAAGAAATAAAAAAGTGGGGAAAAATCCCCAAATTTGCATTTAAAGTTAAAAGTCATGAAGAAATTCTTGAACCTGGATTTTTAGATATGAAAAGAGCTGCAAAATTAGCAGGAAGTGGTTTTTATATTTTTAAATCTGGGTTAGCGCAACTGGAAAGAGCTTTGATTAATTTTATGCTTGATTTTCACGTGAAAAATGGTTTTATAGAAATAAATCCTCCTCAGCTTGTAAATGCAAAAACGCTCTTTGGAACAGGAAATCTGCCAAAGTTTGAGCAAGATGTTTATAAGACAAAGGAAGGACTTTATTTGTCTCCAACAGCAGAGGTTCAATTAACAAATATTTATGCAGGAGAGGTTTTACAGGAAAAAGAACTTCCAAAAAAATTTGTTGCTTTCACGCAATGTTATAGGACAGAGGCAGGCAAGCATGGAAGTGAAACACCTGGAGTCTTTAGAGTTCATCAGTTTGAAAAAGTTGAAATGGTTTACATTTCAAATGAAAAAGATTCATGGAAATTTTTAGAGGAAATGACAAGAAGAGCAGAAAAAATACTTGAATTATTAAAAATTCCTTATAGAAGAGTTCTTCTTGCATCTTCTGATATGGGATTTGCTTCTGCAAAAACTTATGATTTAGAAGTTTACAGTCCATATTTAAAAAAATATCTTGAAGTTTCTTCATGTTCTAACTGCACAGACTTTCAGGCAAGAAGAATGAATTTGAGATATCAAGCTAAAGAAGGCTTAAAATTTGTTCATACTTTAAATGGCTCAGGATTAGCAACTCCGAGATTATTAATTGCTCTTATAGAAAACAACCAGCAAAAAGACGGAAGCATAAAAATTCCTAAGGTTTTATGGAAATATATAGGGAAGAAAATTATTAAGAAAAAAGAAAAATGAAACAAAAAAATAAATTTGATAAGTGGTTTTTGCTGAGCTGGAAAAGATTTTTATTTATTTTAATTGCTTTTATCATTGCGGTTTTATTACATAATTTGATTTATGGTTTGGGAATTTATTTTGGAGGGAGAAATTTTTGGGGTGTTGGTGGCGACGAACCATTCTTTTTTATTATTGCTACAATTCTTATCCCATTGTATTTTATAATCTGTATTGTTTATTCTTTAATCAAAAAATTTTCTAAATAACCCTTTTAAATTATTCTCTTTATTTCTGAGTGATAAATTTATTTGAGATAATTTTAAAAACTCTGAAATTATTTTTATTTTTTAATTTCAAGACAATGCTTCGAAAGTCTTTTAAACTAATTTTTAGATAAAAGATTATGCCCACGTGGTCTAACGGCTATGACACAACCCTGTCGCGGTGCGAGGACACCTAGGTTTCCTTCGCTTAATCTTCCCTTGACGGAAGAAGACAGGAAACTAGGACGATGGTTCTTGCTTCACAGAACGGTCGTAATCCGGGTTCGACTCCCGGCGTGGGCGTAGAAGTAGCAGGATATCAAATATATTTAAAGCCCTTTTTTCTTAATTTCTTAATAGCTTCTCTTTTTTTTAGATTAAATGCTTTAAGTTCTTCTTTAGAAATTCTCCCTTCTTCAAGCAATTTTTTAATAAAATTATTTAACAAAGTAAGTTGATATTTTCTTAAAATGTTTATTCTTGTCTGAGCTTCAGCTTGTCAAAGTAAGTTGATATTTTCTTAAAATGTTTATTCTTGTCTGAGCTTCAGCTTGTTTTCTAATTCTATTGATATCTTTCATTAAACTTGAATTTAATTTTGCTGTCTCGTTTTTCTGTTTTGGCATTGTAAAACAAAGTGTTTAAAAGTTAAATGTTTTTCCATCTTAAATGGAGAAGAATTACAGGTTTGTTGATAAAGCATTATTTTTTCCTGAAAATGGAATTCTTGTAATCGGAGATTTACATATTGGATATGATCTTATGTTGCAACAATCAGGAATTTTAATTCCTGAAAGGCAGGTTGATGAAGTTATTGATAATTTAAAAAGAATTTTTAAAGAAATAAAAAAGGAAAAATTTCTGATTAAAAAAATAATTTTTTTGGGGGATATTAAACATTTTTTTGGATTTGAATGGAAAGAAAAAAATTATTTTAATGAAGTTTTAGAATTTTTAAAAAAACATTTTTCTGAGAAAAATATTATTTTGATAAAGGGAAATCATGATACAATTGATTATTTTGGAATGATGAGAGATTATTACATTAGCGGGGATATTGCTTTTATACATGGGCATAAATCTTTTTCCCCGATATTTAATAAAAAAATAAAGATGATTATTTTAGGACATCTACATCCGTCTGTAACTCTTTCAGATAAATATGGAATTAAAAGAGAAAAATATAAGTGCTTTTTAGTTGGAAAATTTAAAGGAAAAAAGATAATAATCATGCCGAGTTTTCTTACTACAATTGAAGGAACTACTGTAAACTCTCTTGATGAAGAATATGAAGATTATTTTTCAATAATTCCAAAAAGAGCATTAAAGAATTTTGAGGTTTATGTTGTTAATAAGGATAATATATACAATTTTGGAAAAATTAAAGATTTGGGATAAAAAAATAAAAATGGGCGCGGAGGGAATCGAACCCCCAATTTGCGGTATCACCTTGAATAAACTGGAGCCGCATGGTTTACCATTAACCTACGCACCCTAATATTCATAAAAATAATTAATTTTTAATCTTTTTATATTTAATTCTATTCTAAATTATAGCTTATAGAGATTACATATAGAACATTTTTTTCTGTCCCAATTTTCTATCCTAACTTTTTAATCTCATTAATTTCATCTTCAGAAACAGAAGCGCCGTTGTATTTTAATGAATATAGCAATGCCCCTAAGACATCATCTCTTAATTTTATTAATCTTCTCTTCCATAATACATAGGCTAATTCTATTGAGCGGATTACTTTAGCTTTAAAGGAACTTAAATTTTCTTTTTTAATTTTTATTTTTACATGCAATTTTCTTTCCAGTAAACTCTTTAAATTTCCAGGATCTTCAATGAGAAGTCTCATAGTTCTTTCATCAATAGCAAGTATACTTTCAACCCCTTTTTTATTGAGGATATTTTTTAAAGCTAAACATGAAGCTTCACCGTCATCAATTAGATGAATTTCTTTTCCATCACCAATGAAAAGAGAATTAGCAGTTTTTAGTATTCTCTGTGTTTTTTCTGTCACTTCTTTTTCATTTACGCTTAAAGAAGATGGCATTTCAAGGATTTTATCATATAAAAGTTCCTGGATTCTAATTGCTTCCAACTGAAATCTTTTAACTTTTAACGGATGGTCTATTATTTCTTTTTTAACCTGTTCTGTAATCAAAAATTTTCCTCTAAAAATGCTTTTTAATTTTCTAATTTCTTCAAATAACCCATTCATTGCAAAATTTATTAAAGTGCTTGCATCGAATATTATTGCTTTTTCCATTACTCAAATAGTTTCATTGTTGTTTTAATTCTTGACTTAATATCAACTTTTCCTTTTGGCATTTCTAAAATCTTAGCCTGACCAGCATAACCTGCTAATTCATACATTGTAATTCCAAGAAGTTTTGCAGTTCTTTCCATTGAAATTCCATGCTCGTAAATTTTTGAAGCTTTATTTATTGAGGCTTTTCTAAAAACATCCTGAATATAATCTTTTAATTTTCCAGACAAATTATTAATTGCTTTTCTTATTAATTTCAAGTTCTCTCTTGTCTTTTTTTCATCTCCTTTTTTTATTGCATCAATTATCTCATCAATAGCCTTAACATAAATGTTGAAAAATTTTTTCCACCCCGGGAGTTTTTTATAATTTTCTCTCTCGATTATTTTACTTAATGAATAAATTATAACTGCAACAGCAATATTATCTGGATCGTTTGTTAAAGAAGCTGTATTAATTGTTTGATTACTTAAATTTTTAATTGTTGCAGAATCCTCTGTTTTTAATGCCTCCTTTGTTTCCTGAAAAATCCTTAAAATATTGTCTTTTTCTTGCATAAATTAAAATAGAAAAAGACATTAATAAATGTTAAGTTTGTAGAAATTCTTTTTAAATCAATTCTCTTCATAATTAATATGAACTTAGAGAAATTAACTAAAAAAATTGAACAATATAATTTTAGTACTGTTCCTTGCAAACTATTAAGAAATAAAAAATATGCTCTTAATTTTATTAAGTCCAAAGAGGGATTCTTTTCAGAAAGAAAAATGAATTCTTTAAAACATAGAGCTTATTTAATTACTCAATTTCATTTAGAAGTTTGCAAAAACTGCTATAATTATTATACTAAAATAGCAAATAAAGAGATAGGAAAAGATAAATGGAATAAAATTTTTGCGTTGGAATGTGCATTTACTTTAAAGATTTTAGAAAAATTCAATTCTGATACTTAAGTTTTTAAATTCTTCTTCTTTCTTCAAATCATGAAAGAAGTGATTTTAGATACAAATTTTATCTTAACTTGCATTCGCCAGAAAATAGATTTTTTTGAAGAATTCTCCTTGCAAGGTTTTAAAATTTTAATTCCAAAACAAGTAATTGATGAGTTGGAAAAAGTAAAAACATCAAAAAAGAAATTGCATTTTAGAGAAGATGCCAAATTAGTTTTAAAGATTCTTGATAAAAATAAAGATAAATTTAAAAAAATTAACCTTAAAACAAAAGATGTTGACTCAGGACTTATCAATTTTGCAAAAGAAAATAAAAATACTATTATTGCTACTTTGGATAGAGAATTAAAGAGGAAAATAAAAAATCAAAAATTGATAATTAGAGGGAAAAAAAGGCTCGAACTTATGTAAATAATCAAAGTTCATCTGGAAGTTCTTTTATTTTATCATTAAATTCTTTGAGAGATAATTTTTTTATATTCGCCTTTTTTACTAGTTCTTTGCAGAGTTCACTTGCTTTATCCCACTTATCAACATCTAATTTATCCCCAATCTGCCATCCTTTATGGAATATAGGATTTAATTCTGGATGAGAATTACAATAATCTTCCACCTCTTTTTTGCTATTCCATAGATGGCTGTCATAAATTCTATTTCCTTTTTGTTTGATGCTAATTATTGCATAATAAGGATCTGGGTGAAGGTCTTCTTTATCTTCTTCATATTCTTTATTCATACTTTTTTAATGATTTTTAGTTTTATAAAAATTTATATATTCCATTTTTGATGATAGACAATAACTTTTTTAAACCAATTTTTATTCTTTTTTATGTTTTGATTTAAAATGTTTTATGTAAGTGAAATTGAAGATTATATAAGAGTAGAGCCGAGGCTTTTTGGTTTGCCTACTATAGAAGCTGTTGAGCAACAACTTAAAGAGATTTATGCAGATTATTATGACAAAGAGCTTGGGAAAGTTGTATCTGTTGTTGAGGTTTTGGAAGTTGGAGATGGGATTTTAATTCCTGGTGATGCTGCTGCTTATTATAATTCAACATTTAAACTGCTTGTATGGAAGCCAGAGTTGCAGGAATTGGTCTATGGGATGGTTTTTGAAATAACTAATTTTGGAGCATTTATTAACTTAGGAGTTATGAGGGGAATGATACATATAAGCCAAACAATGGAGGACTATGTAAATTTCAGTAAATCAAATACTTTAATAGGAAAATCTACAAAGAGAAGTTTAAAAAAAGGAGACTTGTGTTTAGCCAGAATAGTTGCAATAAGTCACAAAACTGAAGAGCCAAAAATAGGTTTAACAATGAGGCAACCAGGACTTGGTAAGCTTGAGTGGATTAAAGAAGACAGATTAAAAGAGCAGAGAGAGGCTGTTAAAGTAGCAAAAGCGGAAAAATCCTCTGGAGGAAAAAAGAAAAAATGACAAAACAAAAAGCTTGTAAAATTTGCAAGACAATTTATGAAGGAGAAAAATGTCCGAGGTGTGAATCTAAGGAATCAACAGATTCATTTAAAGGAAGAATAATAGTTCTTCAACCAGAAAAATCAGAAATTGCTCAAAAATTAAAAATAAAAGAAAAAGGGACCTTTGCAATTAAAGTAAGATAATTCTAATCTTCAAATGCGAGAACTAAAAATTATTCAAGAAAGAGAAAATCCTCTATTTAATAGAAAAGAGGTAGTTATAGAAATTGAAACAAATATAACTCCGAGTAAAGAAGAGGCAGAAAAATTAATCTCTGAAAAATTTTCTGTTCCAGTTGAGAATATAAAAATTAAGAAAGTTTTAGGTAAATTTGGGTTAAGTTTATTCACAATTGAAGCATTCATTTATTCTTCAAAAGAAAATAAAGAGAAAATGGAACCTAAAGAGAAAAAAGAAGTTAAAAAACCAGATGAGAGCTAGTCAATCAGAAAAAATGTCACACAAAGCATCCAGAAAACAAATGTTGCTAATACAGAAAATAAAGAAGATAATAAATAAGGATAAATTATAATATTAATTAAATAACATAACTAACGAGCGGAGTGAGCTTATCTAAATAAAAAATGCCAAAAAAAGGAAGAGTAAAAAAAGGAAAGAAACCACACAAGAACAAACCTACAAGTAGAAAATATAGTAAATACAAAATAGAAGGAAATAAAATTGTAAGAGAAAAATTTTGTCCTAGATGCGGAGCAGGAGTCTTTTTAATGACAACAAAAGACAGAGTTTATTGTGGAAAATGCCATTATAGTGAATTTGAAAGTAAGAAATGAGAAAAATATCTAAAAGAGATTAATGAAAAGAAAATATTTATTTTAACATTATATTATTTTCTAATATTCTTTTAATTTCTATTTTTTTGGATTCAATTTCTTTATAAATTTTTTCAAAAAGTTTTTCACCTATTCCTATATAATATTCGTCATTAAAATATTCTGCACTGTTATTTTTAATGTTAATTATAAAAGATTTTATCCTTGCTTCTAATCCATTATTTTTTAAATTTGCTTTGATAATTAATAATTTATCTTGAAATCTTGATGTAAAAAATCTTTCTAAGCTGTCCATAAGATATATATCAGTTTTATACCATTGAAGATTTTTCATTATTTGAAATAAAAATTAGAATTTATATTGATTTATATTATAGAAAATAAATTTTATTTTAAAACCCTGGGAGATTCTTCAAGTCAACCAAACAGCAGACCTGAAGCCTCTCCTGGGGAAAAAGAGGTGATATCTTTTCAAGGGTTTTAGTCTATATAAACCTTTCGGTTTGTTACCCTTTAAGAATGACAAGAAGTAGTTAAATCAAAGTAGTAATGAGACTTTATAAAATCAGAGGTTTCAAACAAAACTAAATTTGACAAATAGGCACTACTTTTATTTTTTAGGTACTACATGAGTTTGTAAAAACTTATAAAATCTCTTATTATTCCTATTTAATGGAACAAAGCAAACAAGATCAAATCCATAATTTACTTTTTAGCAGGGAAATTGGTTGGCAGGATATTATTTATGATTTAATAAACACTGAACAACTTGACCCTTGGGATATTGACTTAATTATTTTAACTGATAAATATCTTGAAAAAATCCAAAAAATGGAGGAAATGGATTTTTTTATTTCAGGAAAAATTCTTTTAGCTGCAACTCTTCTTTTAAAAATTAAATCAGAAATTTTATTGAATAAACACATAAAGAATATAGATGAAATATTGTTTGGAAAAAAAGAAGAAAAGAAAATAATTAGAGAAGAAAAAATAGAATTTAATGAGGAGATTCCAGAATTAATTCCAATCAGTCCTCTTCCAAGATCCAGAAAAATTACTTTAAAAGAATTAATGGATTCTTTAAATAAAGCAATAAATACTGAGAATAGGAGAATTAAAAGAAAAGTAGTTGCACATAATTACTTAGACAATCAAATTCAACAAACAAAAAAAGTAACTGGTATAAAAGATAGAATTAGGATGTTATTTAAAAAAATTTTATCTAATTTTAAAGAAAAAGAAATGAAGAGAATTTCATACACTGAACTTGTGGGAACAGATAAAGAAGAGAAAATTCTTTCTTTTTCTCCTTTACTTCATTTAGAGGACCAAAAAAAAATCTGGCTTGAGCAAGAGAAACATTTTGAGGAAATTTATATATGGCTAAAGGAAATTTTCTTGAAACACAACCCAAATCACTTTGAAAATTTAAAAAAAGAGATAGAAGAAAAAATTGAAAAAAATATTAAAAAGATACGAAATAAAAAAACGTCTGGAAAAAATCAATAAAGATTTTGAAAATCCTTTAGGGGAAATATCTAATTAATTATTTTTAATTTTTGATTCCAAACCTTGAATAACATTAAATACTTCTACACTATGTATAGCATATGTTGGTGCTTCTTGGTAGATACTTGGCATCTTAGAAATCTTTCTATCAACATATCTAGTAATTTTTCTTTGAATTTTTTTAGATTCTCTGTATTTTCTAATCTCATTTTTTAATTTCATTTAAATTAATCTAAATCTTCGTTTTTATATTTTATTGTTATGCACTATATGATTAATCTTAAAAATTAATATTTCCTTTCAATTATATTATGTCAAAAAGATGTGCTGTTTTGTTTTCAGGCGGAAAAGATTCAACGTATGCAGCGTGGCTTGCAAAAAAGAAAGGCTATGAACCAATTTGTCTTGTTTCGGTTTTTTCAAAAAACCCTCATAGTTTTATGTTTCATACTCCTAACATAAAACTTGTTAAAAGCCAAGCAAAAATTATGAACCTGCCATTAATAACACAAAAAACTAAAGGTAAAAAAGAAGAAGAATTAAGAGATTTAGAAAAAGCAATTAAAAGAGCAAAAAGGAGATTTAAAATTGAAACAATAGTTAGTGGAGCTTTAGCATCTAATTATCAGAAATCGCGCATAGAAAATATATGTAAGAACCTAAATCTAAGATTAATAAGTCCTTTATGGCAAAAAGATGAATTAGAATATTTGAGGGAATTAATTAAAAATAAATTTAAAGTGATAATCACAGGAGTTTTTGCTTATCCTTTAAATGAAAAATGGCTTGGAAGAGAAATAGATAATAAATTCATTGAGGACATCAAGGAATTAAATAAAAAATACAAAATTCATCCTGCAGGAGAAGGAGGAGAATTTGAAACATTTGTTTTGGATTGTCCTTTATTCAAACACGAACTCAAAGTAAAAAGTTTTAAAGATTTTAGAGAAGGAGAAAATGCTTGGAGGAGGGAGATGAGAGTGGAATAAGAAAGACTTAACATCCAACTTTGTCTATTTTTCTTGTTATTCATAATTTTAATTGTCTCGTGCGACCGCTCGCCATATCTTTAACCTTAAACTTCTTTGCTTTTACCTCGCGGTCTCCAACAAAAATCACTTTATTGTAGCCATAGCTATTCGCAAATTCCAATGCTTTGCTTGGTTTTCCATAAAAGATTGAAGTATTTTTTCCTTTTTTTCTTAATTTTTGTGCAAGTTTAATTGCTTCTTTATCCTGCCCAAGAGAAACAACAAGAAATTTTTCTTTCTGCAATTTTAATTTAGCAAGTTGTGAAATTCTCTCTAATCCAAAAGAAATTCCTGTACTTTGAATTCCATCAACAAAATAACTTCCTCCTCCACAAATTGTTTCTTTTAATTTTGAAGTTTTAATTTCCCAAACATTTCCTTTATAATAACTTAAGCCTCTAACTAAGGATGGTTGAAAAAAAACCCTAACATTATAATAAGAACAATATTTTTTTAATTCTTCAATTTCCTTATATGCCTTGTATTTTTTAAAATAAGATTCTGGTTTTTTGAAAATGGAAAGAATTTTTTCAGCTTTAAATTTTTTTAAATTGGCTTTTATTTGTTCTTCAGGCAATTTGTCTAATTTATCAATTTCTTTTAAAATTTGTTCTTTGTTTTCTTTGATTTTTAATTCTTCTAAAATTTCATTTAGAAGTTTTTTATTCCCGACAAAAATTTTATTTGAGATTTTTAATTCTTCTAAAATTTCATTAGTAAGTGCAAGTATTTCAGCTTCATCTCGTGTTCCTGAGTTTGATATGCCAACAACATCAACATCGCATTGTGTGAATTGTCTGAATCTGGCTTTACCACCAGAAGAAGGCTCATCCCTAAAAACCTCTCCAATTTGATATCTTCTATAAGGAAGTTTTTTATTTTTTGCAATTCTTTTTAATTGAAATGTAAATTCATATCGCAAAGCTAAATCTCTTTTTCCTTTGTCTTTTAATTTGAAAATATCTGAAATAACTTCATCTTGTGCTTGTTCAGAAGAGCCTTTAACAAATTCCTCATTTTCTATAACAGGAGTTTCAGCAGGCTCAAGTCCATATTTTTCAAAAGTCCCAACTATAATTTCCTTGATTTTAGCTCTTTTTTGAGCTTCTTCTCCAGTATAATCTTTAAATCCTTTAACTGATTCAGTTTTCATCCTTTACTCAATTTTCCATTTAATTTATCAACTTTTCTTTTAATTGCTAAAACAATTCTCTTAATATTTTTTTCATTCATTCTTTGTTCATCTTTAATTCTCCAAATAATAACCTTGTCTTTAATTGGCATAAGCCAATAATTAAAAATTACTTTTGGAACATCATTTGCTACAACTATAATTAAATCAGCTTTTTTCATTTCTTGTAAATTTAATGGTAAGGGTTTTCTTTTAGCAATATTTATCCCAAGAAGTTTTTTTGAGATGTTTCTCTGTGCTTTATCAGAATCTCCGCCAAGGATAATACCCCTGCTCATTACTCTAACTTTTGCGTTTTTATTTATTTTTTTAAAATATTCTTCAGCCACTCTACTTCTAAAGGAATTATATTTGCATACAAAAATTATATCTTTGATTTTTTTGTAATTGATTTTTTTAATTTTCATCTTCCCTCCTTTAAAAAGGGTGGAAGGAGGGAATCGAACCCTCGTTTTGCGAGCCACAGTCGCACGTTCTGCCACTAAACTACATCCACCATTATTTACTTTAATCAGAAAAGGTATAAAAATATTCTCTTTATAAAAAGAAATCGTAAAGCAACAGCTAGAAAAATAAAAAGTATTTGTGATGCCAATGGGGGCAGTTTTGTATTTTAGTTGCCATAAAAATATGAAATAAACAATATTTTTAAATCTAATCAATTTTATTCAATTGTGGGAATCTTAATTAAAAAACAAGGAGGATATATCTTACAGGGATAGGAAAATTTTCTCTTATTTTCTTTACTACAATAGAAATAAAAATTTACTAGAAAAATTTTATCTTTAATCCCGCTTCTTTTTTGCCCTTTAAATTTATTTTTCTTTTATTTGGAGTATTTATGATGTTTTTGTTATTTTTTCATTCAATATTAAAGAAGTTATTGAGAAAAGAAGAAAAAGAGATTAAATTTTAAAAGCCATTTTCTTACTTTTAGATATGAAACAAAAATATGAACTTCTCGCGCCAGCAGGAAGTTTTGCAACACTTGTCGCAGCAGTGAATGCAGGAGCAGATGCAGTTTATTTTGGTTTAAAAGAATTCTCTATGCGAGCAACTGCCAAAAATTTCTCAATAAAAGATTTGGATAAAATAGAAAAAATATGCGAACCAAAAGGAGTAAAAAAATACTTGACATTAAATACAATTGTTTATAATAATGAAATAAGAAAACTTGAAAGAATAATAAAACAAGTTAAAAACAAAGTTGATGCAATTATTTGCTGGGACATGGCAGTTATTAATTTATGCAGAAAATATAAAATTCCTTTTTTTATATCAACTCAGGCTTCTGTCTCAAATGCAGAAGCAGCAAATTTTTACAAAAAACTTGGAGCAAAGAGGATAATTTTAGCTAGGGAATTGAATTTAAGACAAATTAAAGAAATTGTAAAGTCAGTTCCAGGAATTGAAATTGAATGTTTTGCTCATGGGGCTCTTTGTGTGAGTGTTTCAGGAAGATGTTTTACATCACAATTTCTTTTTAATAAATCAGCGAATAGAGGAGAATGCTTGCATCCATGCAGGAGAAGTTACATTGTAAGAGATGATGAGGGAAATGAATTAAGAGTTAAAAATAATAAGATTTTTTCAGCTAAAGATTTATGCACCCTGCCATTTATAGAAAAAATTAAAAAAGCAGGAATAAAATGCTTTAAAATAGAGGGAAGAAACAGAGATGCAAGATATGTTGATGTTGTTGTTAGAACTTACAGAAAAGCATTAGATAAAAAACTAAGTAAGAAAGAGGTTGAAGAGTCCCTTAAGGAATTAAAAAAAGTTTACAACAAAGGATTTTCTTCGGGGTTTTATCTTGGGACGCCAACTTCAGATGATTTCTCAAATATAGAAAACTCTGCCTCTAGTGAGAAAAAGCATTTTGTTGGAAAAGTTAGCCATTATTATCCAAAAATAGGAGTAGCAGCAATAAAACTTGTTTCAGAATTAAAATTAGGAGATGAAATTGTTGTTATAGGAAAAAAAACAGGCATAATCACTTCAAAAGTAGAGCATATTGAGATAAATAAAAAATCTATTAAAAAAACAAAAAAAGGAGATGAAATAGCTTTAAAGCTTCCACAAGTAAGAAAAAACGACGAAGTCTATATCATAAAAAATAAATCTATATTATAAAAAATTATAATCTTAAAAATTTTAAGTTAGAACTCAAAAGGAGAACTTGATTGACACAATCTTTCTTTTCCAGCTTCATCTATAAAATATACAGTAACTTCAACTGAGTCAGGAGCAGTTAGATTTGTATCAATATTCCTTTGAGTTTTTCCTACAAGCTTTTCAATATTCCCACTAATGTCTATTATTCCTGAAGAATTACCAGCGGCACTATCTTTGAAAACTAATTTTACTCCCCCAATTTCATCATCAGATGTTCCTGTTCTTTCTAATGTAATATTACAAACTTCTCCAGAACAAGCTACGGATTTAGCTCTTACATCAACTCCTATACATTTCCCAGCAATTTCTGTTTCTCTTGTACTTTTTCCAATTAAGTTATTAATTACTGCCCAAACAATTCCTACTGCGGCTAAAACTAACGCTACAAGAAGCACTGTAATAATTATTGTTGAGACCCCTTTTTTGTTCATCTATAAAACATATTCTCTAATATTTAAAAACCTTTTCATCTTTTATTGAAATTATTTAGTAATGTGAAAAATTCTTTTTTTTCGAAGGTCTTGTCCCTTTCAGAAATTCCAATGCTTTCAGCAAATCTCCAAAACGCTTCTGGCTTATAACCTTGTCTTTTTAATGACGCTATTGTTGGAAGTCTTTTATCATCCCATCCAGAATATTTTTTTTCTTCAATTGCTTTTTTAATTTTACTTGTGGATAATTCCATGTCTTTAAAGTGAATTCTTCCTAAAAAAGCTGTCCATGGAAATTTGTTTTTTAAACCAAGAGCTTTGTAAATCATCTCTTGTTTTTTGGCATTATCTCTATGTTCTTTTGCTCTTATGATATGAGTCATTCCTTGTTCTATATCATCAACTGCAACAGCAAAATTCATCAAAGGCCAAACACGATATTTATCTCCTTGAAGAGGATGCTTTGTCAAATTAATTCTTGCTAAAGGAAAGTCTCTAAAAGCAGGATTTTTATGTTTCATACTAGATTTAAATCTTAAAATAGCTTCTTCTTCTTTAAATCCTTTTTCACTTTTATCTAACATTTTTTTCCATCTTTTAAGATTTTCCAGCACACTTAGCCTTCTACAAGGACAATTTTTCTTTGCTCTAACAGCTTCTTTAAATTTTTCTTGAGAACAAGTGCACACATAAGCAGCCTTTTTCTTAATAAGTTTTTCAGCATACTTATAATAAATTTCCATTCTATATGATTGAATTATAATTTCTGCACTGTTATCAAAAAGCCATTTGCTTTCTTTTTCAATCATCTTATATGCAGGAAAATAAATATTTTTAGGATTTGTATCTTCAATTCTTATGTAAAATTTCCCTGCATATTTTCTAACATATAAAAATGAAATGCTTGCTGTCAAGGCATGTCCGATATGTAAGGGGCCAGAAGGAGAAGGCGCAAATCTCATCACAACCCCCTTTTTTTTATTTACATTAGGCAATTCTTCAAGTCCTTCTCTACCTTTTCTCTCGCTGACAAAACTTTTAAGTCTTTCAAATTCCCTTTCTTGCTGTTCAATAGATAGAGAATTTACATCTGCAATTATTTCCAAAATTTTCTTTGAATATTTCTTAATTTCTTGCCTTTTGAGCCCTTCATGAAACAATGCAGAAATTACTGAGCTCTGTAAGGCTGTTCCTTTATGAGATAAAGCATTTTTTAAAGCATATGCTTTAATTTTTTTTTCAAAGTTTTTCATATAACACAAAAAGAAACAGGATTAATAAATTTATTCAAAAAGCCATAAGAAGTTTTTTATACTATTTCTTCTAAACATTTTCATGAATAAAAAGAGGTTTTTTGGAATTGCATTTATAATTTTATCTTTCTTAATTGTTTTATTTAATGTAAGTTTAACAGGGGCAGTAATTGGAACTTCTTTTTCAAATATTTCTAGTTTAGTTGCTGTTATATTTTTTATTGTTGGTATTTTATTAATTAAAGGAAGTAAATTAGAAAATTTAGCTAAAAAAATTATGGATAGTGGAGCTGTAATTACAGACCCTAAAAAATTAAAAAAAATTGCAATAAAAATGGGTTATGAAGGAAGAAATGTTAAAGAGGGATATCAAATTTTAGATGAAAATAAGAAGCCATTAACAGTTATTCCGAATCACAATGTTTCAACTGGTGTATATAGAAGTATTATAAAATCTTTAGCAACAGGAAATTCCAGTTTTAGAAGATATTCACACATTTAATCTATTTTTATTATTAAGATATCTTTCAACTATTTCTGGATAATCCTCTGTTGCAAGAACAATTAATTTTCTTGCGTCAACACCATCATCATAAGACGGCAAAGAAATAATTCCTCTCTTTTTTCTATTTAATGTTAAAATTTCATTACCCAATTTAATTTCTAATCCCTGCTCCTTTGCTTTTTTAATTCCTTGTTTTATCAAAAAATTTTCATCTCTTTTGAGCTGTCTCCTTACAAAAAAATATCTCAAAGAATATTTTTTAATTTTCTTTTCCATTTTATATCACGATTTAAGAAAAACTTATTTTTAAAATCTTTTTGTTATTCAAAGCTTTTCAATCCTACCTTTCTCTCTAAAAGCTCAACTCTTTGCTGTAAATGATAAAGTTGATTACTTAATTCCTCAATTCTATTTGTTATTTCCATGAATCTCTTAGTAAGTTTTCTTTTTCTCTCATTATCAATAACATTAAAATCTGATTGTGAATCTGAACTGGAGGCAGAAGCTAAATTTCCTAAAAAATCTAAATCTGTATCCTGAGAAGGAGCTTTTTTCTCAACAGATTCTTGTTTTCTAAATTTAGTTAAATCCACAAACTCTTTTTTCTTTCCAAGCCTAAAAATCCCCATACTTAATTAAAAAAGGTAATCTTTTTAAATATGATTATTGTCAATCAAAATTGCAAAAGTGAAACAAGTGAGGCATTTTTTGATTACATAAATTAACAGAATTAATTTCAGTTCATTGTTACCTTAAAGGGTGCTAATGAGAATAAAAAAATAGGTGGTTAGAATTAATTCAATTAAGCAAAAAAGAAGAAAATTTATCCAAATCCAATACCGATTAAACTTGGGTTAATTAATAAAACCAATCCAAGCAAAATCATGATTAATCCTCCAATGAATTTTATGATCTGCATTTGTCTTTTGCTTATTTGTTTTCCTTTAAATGTATACCCAAAAATCGTAATTATGACAATAAGGGGAATTACATACACAAAATTGTAGAAAAATAAATATAGGTAATAAGAAAAACTACTTGCTAAAACCTTTCCTGTTAATATTCCTGTATAGATAACTGGAAACCCCGCAGTACAGGGTAATTCTACTAAAGAAGCAAAAGCAGCCAAGCTAATGGAAGCTAAAATTAAAGCAGACATAGAACTATTAACAATTATATCTTTCATATGTTCAATTCTTTTTTTCAGTGGTCCAACATGTTGTTCTTGAATCATTAGTGTTATGCCTTTTCGATAAAAGAGAAGTTCTTTACAATTAATCATACCTGCGATTAAAGCAATACAAGCGATACCTATTCTTAGGGGAGTGATAAATCCAATGTATTTAAAAATATTCAACCAAGCAGCCATAAACAAGAAGTAAATTATAAAGACAACACATACAAAGGTATACCCTACAGCATAAATCTTTTTTCTGGAATGTGATGCTGAAATAAGAAGACCCAATAAAAAAGTAAGAACAAATAAGTTACAAGGATTAAATCCGTCAATTAAAGCAATAAAAATAGTGAAGAGAGGTAAAGGTAAATTATAACCTAATTTTTCTAAAGACTCATGAGGAATATTCTTAGCTAAAATAAAGAATCCTATTAAGAATAACAAGGAAATTCCTATGATTAAATAATTTTTTTGTTTTTCAGTTAAACAAATACACATGCATTTCTTTACAATCTTAAATTTATAAATAAAAAAAGAAATAATAAAGAAAACAAATATAATTAATATCCAATACCACAACTTCCATGGTGATTCAGTCACGTGATTTATTCCTTTTTCATCATAAACCTCTGTTTCTCCTGTAGAAACAATTGATGATTCTCCATTCCATTCTAAAATCCAGTCATCTATTTTAACAGCATGTGAAAATTCAATTTGACCATCAGAGATAGAAATTGGTTTTGGTTCTATTTCTTCAAAATTAATATCTTCTAAAGTAGAGTATATATCTTTTGTTATTAAAAGATTTTTTAATAATTCATTATTTCCTTTATCGCCGGATATTAAGACTCTATTTTTTGTCCAAATTTTTATTTTGCCTTGTAAACTCGTAATATCCAAATCATTAAAATTAATAGAAGAACCATCAGGCAAAGGACAATCATTTGAATCTAAACCTTCAATTATTTCTTTAGAATCTAAGACTTGAAATCTTCCCAAACCAATTTGATTTTTATTAAAGATTATAAGGGGAACACCCGCTCTCGTATTTGGAATATAAGATTCAAAATATTGGTTAGCTATGTTTTGATTGCTTGCTCTTAAATTATAAATTTCATATTCTACTACAATTAAATTTGGATATTTTGAAGTATATTCAGATAATAAAGCAGGATCTGTTATAGCACAATTTGGGCACCCAATCCCTGTAATGTAAACAGAGCATATTTTTTCACTATCTTGATTAGTTTGTGCTGAAATGTTGCTTAAACCTAGAGCTAACAATAAAATTACTATTCCAATTACATTTAATTTCCTTTTTTTCTTCTTCATATATTACCATAGATGAAACAACCTATATATGTTTGTTTCTATTTTTGAAACATCTACCCAATCAAAATCTTCTTTAATTCTTCATCCAATTCTATTACATTGGTCATCCCATGGGGTTTTTTGGTTATAATGTTCTTTTCTTCAAGTTTTTTTAGAATCCTAAATATTTTTACTCTCGAAAACCTAGTATCTTTAGAAATCTTTGATTGAGTAGTTTTTCCTTTATTACTTAAAATTGAGCTGATAATTGCTTTTTCTTCTGCTCCTAAAAATCTTAAAGTAATATTTGCATCTTTATGTATTTTAGTTATCTTTTTTTTATATTTCTCAGAAATAAAATAATAAGTGAGACTTCCTATAAACATTCCAAATAGAGAGATTAGAACTAAAATCAAAGCCACTTCATTTTGTGCTCTGCAATCTACATCACATAAAATCTTATTGTTAAGATAAGTTATGGAAAAAAATAAAACTGCTGCAAAACCTGTAATTATTCCTATTATCAACCATAGCTGAAAGAATTTATTTTTCCTTAAAGATATTTCCTCATTCATTTTATATTTTTGCATAATATTTTTTATTCTTTAGATTTTATATATTTTAAATGTTTTTTAATAACAACTTCATTTAGTTAGCTGATTAAGAATATTTTCTAAGATGTCTTGAAAAGTTCTGATTAACTTTTTATCATATTCCACAGCTGGTTTCATATTAACTAATGCTTTAACAAATTTTTTATTATAAGGGATTTTTCCTAAAATAGGAATCTTATATTCCCCTGCAAATTTTTCAATTTTTTCAGAGAATTCTTTATTTAAATCCCACTTATTTATCACAATTCCATAAGGAATTTTAAAATGTTCAGCTGTCCTTAAAGCTCTTTTTAAGTCACTTAATGCAGAAGGAGTTGGCTCTGTAACTGCCACAATGAAATCAGAGCCTTGTATAGATGCTATTACCGGACATCCTACTCCGGCAGCTGAATCAACCAAGATAATGTCAGACTCTAGTCTCTGAGATTTGGCAAATTTTTCAGCTTTTTCTTTAATTAAGCTTACTATTTTACCAGAACCAGTTGCTCCGATTTTAAGTTGCCCTGACACCAGAGGAAACCCATATTTAGTTTTTACTTCTCCTATCTTACCATTACTCACTTTGACTAACTTTATAGCTTTTTCAGGACATACCAATTGACAAGCTCCACATCCTTCACATAACATAGAATTGAATATTGGTTTGTTTTTCTTTTCATTCCAAGAAATAGCTCCAAAACTACAAACTTCTAAGCATTTTTTACAGCCAGTACATTTTCTTCCATTTAGCATTGCTTTTTCATTGGTCTGAACATTTTTCCATGACTGAAAATCTTTTTCCAACAAACCTAAAGCTAAACCCAAATTAGGAGCATCAGCATCGCAGTCTGCTACTACAATTTTCCTTTTTTTTGATAACAACACTGCTAAGTTAGAGGAAAGAGTGGTCTTGCCAGTTCCTCCTTTTCCTGATAAAACTGTTATGGTTCTCATTTTTTTAATTTTCTTACAATTTGTTTAATAGCCTTATCCTTAATTGGCTTTCCTTCAGAATATTGTTTAAGAATTGATTTTCTATAAGGGATTTCAGATATAATTTTACTATTATAGGATTTAGCTATTTTTTTAATTAAATTTTTATCTCCCACATCTGATTTGTTTAAAATTATTTGAGAAGGTATTTTCAGTTTTTTTAACAATTTTAAAGATAATTCTAAATCATGTTGTCCTAAAGGAGTAGGCTCGGTAACTGAAAATGCTAAGTCACAGCCTTGTAAAGCTGAAATAACATTGCAATGTGCTCCAGGAGAAGTATCAAATAAAATGTAATCGTAGTCTTTTTCTATGTTTTTTATATGTTGTTTCAAGGCATTAACTACTGGTGATTCTTCTTCAAGCCCGATTTCTGTTTCAGCAGAAAAGAAATTCACATTATAATTTTTTCCTTTATATATTGTTCCTATTTTCTTTTTGCCTTTTTCTATAGCTCCAAAAGGGCAGGCAATCATGCAAGCAGAACAACCAATACATTGCTCTGGAATAAATACCGGATGTTCTCCTTTTACAAAAACAATTGCCTTTTCCCTACAAACTTTAGCACAATTACCACATTTTCTACACTTTTGTTTATTGAGTCTTGGTACAGGCTGAAAAATATCTTTTACTTTTTCCCTTTTTATGTTAAGAATTAAATGATCATTCGGACAATCAATATCTGCATCTATCAATAGTACTTTATATCTTTTAGCTAATTCTAAAGCAAGAGCTGTAGCAATAGTAGATTTTCCTGTTCCTCCTTTGCCTCCTGTTATTGCTATTTTTTTTACCATATACTCTAAAACTTAAATCTTCTTTAAGTTTTCTTCCTTTTTTTAACAAATAAAAGAGGAAATATAATATCGCTTAAACAACAAGGTATCCAAACTGCAAAAAATAAAAATACAAATACTACAACAACCAAAAACCAATTTATTATTCCTCCCAAAGCCATTATCACATGGAATAATGATGCCCATGTGCTTAATAAAACGTGTCCAGCGTGGGGGAATTTAGTTTTTGGATTAAAATAAGCAATTGCAATTCCTAAAAAAGCTAAAGGATTGACTAGCCACCATTTTTCAATAAAACCTAAATGAATAACCTGATTAGGAAGCCCAAGCAGAATTTCTCCTAAATAAGGAATCAATGAATCACTCAAAGTTGCTATTCCAACTGAACCAAGATAACCAATAAAAATCAAAATTACAAGATTAACTTTTTTAGTATATACTTTATATATAGATGCTGTAACAAGAGCACTTAAAACAACATGCATTGGATGTAAGACATAAAAAATATCATAGGAAATATTTGAAGGGAGATTATAAAAAAATATCATAAGAATTATTCCAGTTATTGCTCCAAAGATAGTAAATGGTGCATGATTTTTTAATTCTTTAATTATAATTTCAAATTTTCTTAATTTCATTTTATTTAATTTTAAATTTCAATAATACTTCCCACTTTTATTTCCTTATAAGTTTCAGGATATTTTTCTTTAATTTCTTCTTTAAATTGAGTACAATGACAAGGAGCAATTAATTCAATATCTTTAAGTTTTTCTAATTTTGAAAATCCATGAAAACCACCAATAATACCATAAATTTTTCCATATTTTTTTACTGAATTTAAAATTTTATCAACACCTGGATGTGAACATCCAACTAATACTATTAAACCTTTTTTAGTTTTCAGAAATAAAGATTGTTCTTTTATAAATATCCCAAGAGCTCCTGTTGAATAAATTCCTTTGATAATTTTAAAACTTTCTTTTTTATCTGGCCATATAACTTTTGCTTTATTTTTGTTTGCTTTTAAAAATCCGTCTAAACCACCAGTATGATCCCAGTGATTATGAGAAAGGACGACAATATCAATATCTTCTAGATTAATATTAAGTTTTTTCATATTATAAAGTAAAATTTCAGAATCAGCTCCAGTATCAAATAAAATCTTTTTAGTATCTTCTACTAAACAAGAAAAACCCCAGTCAGGTTTTAAACCATTCTTTGCTTCATTATCATACACAATTATTAATTTCATTTTATCTTTTCAAAATCTTTTTTTAATACATTAAATTTACTTATATCATAGGTGGCCACAGCCGGATGATACATAGGGATTATTTTTATAACTCCGTTCAAAGTTGAAGTACTGAATAGTTTTTCATGAATTTTACTTATCCCTTGAATTTTTTCTTTTAAATTAAATTTTTTCATTATAAAATTAGTGGCAAAATTCCCCAGGCAACAAATTATTTTTGGTTTTATAATCTCAATTTGTTGGTCTAAGTAGGGTGTACAAGCTTTAATTTCTTCTGAAGTAGGATCTCTGTTTTGAGGTGGTTTACATTTGAGAATATTTGTTATGTAAATATCTTCTCTTTTCAGATTAATAGAATTCAAAAGCTTGTCTAAAATTTTTCCTGCTTGCCCCACAAAAGGTTTTCCCTTTTTATCTTCGTTAAATCCAGGAGCCTCTCCTATAAACATTACCTTAGCGTTTAAAGAACCTTCTCCTATTACAGGATTTGTTCTTTTTTTATATAAATCACATTTCTTGCAATTTAAGACTTGTTTTTTAAGTAATTGAAGTTTTCCCATTTATTATTAAGATGCTTTCTCATTCTTTCAAGAAAACCCCTTCTCTTTTATTTAAATCCCATATGCATTGGCCCTGTTGCTCCGCTCATTTCTGTTAATTTCTTATCAATAAAATCTTGCACAACATCCTTGATTTTCCCCTGGCCTCTATAAATCTTAATTCCGAATTGTCCAAACACTGAAAAAGCCCTGGGTCCTAGGTTTGTGGTAATAACTGCATCTGGTTTTTCATTTGCCACTATTTCTCCTGCTGTAATTCCTGCTCCGCCCATTTGTTCTTTTGCTGTATTTTCAATTGCTTTCATATTTTTTATCTTCCTATTTTCAATTTCAACAATTAAAAAGTAAGAACACCTCCCAAACCTTGGATCTACCTCACTTTCTAAAGTTTTACCTGTTGAACTTACCGCTATCTTCATTCTTTAACCTCCTTACAATTTATTTAAATTTTTTATTCCCTTGTCATAAGGGTGCCACATTTAGGACATTTTTTTTGATAACAGGGAACTCCGGTTTGGTGTGGTTCTTTATATCCACACT
>JAFCEY010000026.1 GCA_017608945.1 Candidatus Pacearchaeota archaeon
TCTCCTTCAAAATCAATTAAAGACAAATTAAAGTTTCTTGTTATTCTGTCTATAAGTTGAATATTGAGAAAGTTATCTTTTTTTTCTAAAATTAAAGAGCCAGAACCACATCTTCTTAAAATTCTTTTTAAATTTTCTAAATTCACTCCAAGAATTTCTTTTTCTGCTTCAAATTGCGAAAAAGCTTCTTTGGGCAGTTTAAATCCAACCATTGCCACATTCGCTGGATCTATTGCTGTAATGCTTAATCCAGAAGCATCTACTTTTATCCCCACTTCTGTGACTAATTCAGAGATAATTTCAATTACTTTTGATAATAAAGTAGGGTTTTCTAATTTAACTAACATTTTTTTTAAAAGAGTTCTTATTTTTTAAGTATTATTGTTTTATAGTATTGAATTAAGGGAAAGTTAAGCCGAGCAATTTCGTGTGTCGCCCTTGTACTCAGCGAAATTGCGAGTTAAAGAAAACCGTAGGTTGTCTTGCCTTTTAAGTATTATTATTTTTATGCTTTCTTTTAAAATGTTAAGGACATTAACAATAAAAACAAATAAAAAACAAGAGATAATTGATATAACTGAAAAAGTAAAATCAATAGTTTCAGAATCAAGAATTAAAGAGGGTTTTTGTATTATCTTCACTCCTCATTCAACTGCAGGGATAATTATAAATGAAAATTATGATAAAAATCTTTGTTATGATATTTTAGATAAGCTTGAAGAGTTTATTCCTGTTTATGAAAATTACAGACATAATAAAATCGATAATAATGCTCATGCCCACATTAAAGCATCTTTAATAGGACCAACTAAAACAGCAATAATAAAAAATGGGCAGCTTTTATTAGGAACTTGGCAAGGAATAGCATTAGCAGAATTTGATGGACCAAGAGTAAGGAATATTTTTATTAAAATAATTAAGGAAAAGATTGAATAAAATGGAGTCAAAAGAACAAAGAATTAGAAAAATAATTTCTTTGTATTACTCCAAGCCAGAAATTCAAAAAGCTATTTTTTCTTTTTCTGCAAATCGCGAAGTTGTTCCAAGATATTTCGAAAGCTTTGGTAAAAGGCCAGATTCTTTTCAATATCAAAATGATATTTTTGAACTTGTAAAAAAAGGAGCAACTTCTTTTCATTGCAGCGAGGAACTTTGGTCAAATCCTTTAAATCTTTCAATAGACATGACTGAAAAACAGCTTAATGATTTACGAATTGGCTGGGATTTATTAATAGACATTGACAGCAAGTATCTTGATTATAGCAAAATAGCTGCTCAACTTATAATTGGATTGTTAAAATTCCATGGAATAAAAAACCTTGGAATAAAGTTCTCAGGAAGTAAAGGATTTCATATTTTAATCCCTTGGAAAGCTTTCCCAAAAAAAATTGGAGAAATAAAAACTTCAGACATGTTTCCAGAATGGCCAAGAATAATAATTGAATATTTAAATGAACAAATAAAAGAGAAGTTAATAAAAAAAATAAGTGAACTTAATATCTCGAATTCTGACTTGAAATATGTAAAAGATTTTACAGCCCCGAAACATGTCATGCCTGATTTAATTTTAGTTTCTTCCCGACATTTATTTCGAATGCCATATTCTTTACATGAAAAGACTACTTTAGCAAGTATTGTTTTAAATCCATGGGAAATTGAAAATTTCCAACCAAAAGACGCAAATCCTCTAAACATTAAAATAAGAAATTTTCTTCCAGATGTAAAAGAAAATGAAGCCAAGGAGCTTTTAATTCAGGCATTAGATTGGAAAGGAAAACAAGAAAAAAAATCTGAATTTTCAGAATTTAAGCCAGTAGAAGTTGCTAATTTATCAGAAAAAAATTTCCCCCCCTCTATTAAAAAAATCTTACAGGGAATGGAAGATGGAAAAAAAAGAGCTTTGTTTATTTTAATAAATTTTTTTAGGTCAATAGGAATGGAAAAAGATGAGCTTGAAAAAAAAATTTATAATTGGAATAAAAAAAACAAAATTCCTTTAAGGGAAGGATACATAAAAAGCCAACTTTCCTGGTCTTTTCGAAATAAAATAACTCCTCCGCCAAACTATGACAAGGATTATTATAAAGGAATAGGAATAATTCCCAGTGAAGAGGAAATTAGATATAAGAATCCTGTAAATTTTATGGCTAAGAAGTTTGGAAGATTTGAAGATAAAAAAACAAAAATCAAAAAATAAGGATAATTTTAAAAACTATAATGTATTTTGTCTTTTATGAAAAGAGGAATACTGGCTTTGATATTATTAACTATAATATTTATTTTTCTAATTTCTCTATCTTCAGTTTCTTCTCAAGAAGAATGTGATGAAGATTGCAAGGTTGATAAAGCATATTCTTGTTTAAGTGGAAAAGTTGGAGATTGCTCAACTCTTACATCAGAAGAAAAAGTTTTTTCTTTAATGGCTTTAGGAAAATGTAAGGATGATGTTTTAAGCGATTCAAAATATAAATCAGATATAAAATTTACTGCTCAGGCAATTTTAGGATTAAAAAATTCAGGAGCTTCAACAGATGAGCCTGCATCCTGGCTTTCCTCACAAAACACAACCTCAACTGATTTAATATGGTATTTACAAATAGAAAGCAATGAAGCAACTTCTTGCACAATAAAATATGACACTTCTGAAGGGCAAATAACTATTGGAACAGATAAAAAAATAAGTCCTAGTCCTTTACCTTCCAATCTTAGGAGTTGCTTGAGTTTAGCTAATGATAATTATTGGCTTGAAATTTCTGAAAATTGTTATGATAAAGAATTTTCAATTAAATGTGATAAATCTTTTATAACAAATTTATTGTACAAGAAAAGAGATTCAGATTCATCTTTAATTTATGTTTCAAGTAAAACCCAGTCTGCATCACCTGAAGGGACAATTATCGAGAAAGTTAGTTCTCTTTGTTTTAGACAAGGAGCTTCTTGTAATTATGAGGGAAGTTTATGGGCTGCTATAGCATTAGATTCTTTAGATTATGATGTAAATCCTTTTTTGCCTTATTTAATTTCAATGATGGATGAAACAGCAAATAAAAAATATCTTCCAGAGGCTTTCCTTTCAATATTAACAGGAGAATTTAAAACAGATTTATTAGCAAAACAAAAAACTGTTAATGAACAGTATTATTGGGATGAATCAGGAGACAAATATTATGATACTGCCCTGGCTTTATATCCTTTTCAATATGAAACACCTACTGAAAAAATAAAATCTAAAGATTGGCTTTTAACAACACAGACTGAAGAAGGGTGTTGGAATAACATAAGAAATACAGCATTTATCTTGCATTCATTATGGCCAGAAAAATCTCCGATTGTACCTGGAGTTGAAGAAGAAGTTGATTGTGAAGATGCAGGGTATTTTTGTATGTCTAGTATAAGCTGTAGTGAGGCAGGAGGAAATGTTCTTGATTATTATTGTGCTGGGACATATGTTTGTTGTAGTAAAGAACTAAAAGAAGAAACTTGTTATGAAAAAGGAGGAGAAATCTGCACTGAAGATGAAACATGTGATGGAACAAAAGTAGATGCCTCGGATTTAAGAAATGGGGAAATTTGTTGTATTGGTTCGTGCGAAGAAAAAAAAGAACCAAAAATTTCTGATTGTGAGCTTGTTGGAGGGATTTGTAGGATTAGTTGTTATAAAGATGAAGAAGAGATTTTTGAATCTTGTGAAATTACGAGCGATGTTTGTTGTGTCAAAAAAGAGAAAAAAAGTTATGTTGGGATTATAATTCTTGGAATTTTAATTTTTCTAGTTATTCTTGGGATAATATTCAGGAAAAAATTAAGAGAGCTTTGGTTTAAACTTAAATCTAAGAGAGGAAAAGGAGGGCCTACAACAACAGGATTTGGAGGACCAAGGCCAGGATTTCCTCCGCCAAGACCTCTATTAAGAACAAGAGCTCCTGCCAGACCTCCTATGAGGACTGCTCAGAAAATTACTCCGAAACCTCATAAAGAATTTGACGATGTTCTTAAAAAACTTAAAGAAATGGGGAAATAATTAACAAACTAAATAAAATTTTCCTGCAATTTCTATACTTTTCTCTTGCCTATATTTAAATTCTCTCTCAAAAAGTATTGATTTTTCTTCTATTTCCCTATATACTTTATCACTTTTTTCTTTGGAAAATCTCTGAACTTTTTCTCTGGCCTCTAATTCTAATTCTTCAAATAATTCTTTCAAAGGAAATTTGATTGTCATATTTCTATTAATAAATTAAAATATATAAAACTATTTAAAAAACTTTATTAACTCTTTTTCTTTTAAAAGTTCATGAAAAAAGAAGTGGTTATTTTAATTATTTTTTTGTCAATTCTTCCTTTAATTTCTGCAGTTGAGATTAACATGAAAAGAACATTTTTCTTTATCAAGGCCATGTAAGAATTCCTTTTGATCCTTATGTTTCTGAAATTAATGGAGATTTTTATATTTATGGACAACTTTTAGAAAAACAGCCAGGAAATTATTCTCTTTCTATTGAAAATGTTAAGTATATGAAAGCTGGTTCTATCAGTGAAGAAAATCTTGTGAAAAATTTTACAATAAATGAAAACCTTGCTGATTTTTTAATTGAGCCAGGATTTATTGTTACTGACAAGGATTTTTTTATAAAAGCTCAGAATCTTCAAGATTATAAAATTACAATTTCAAAAGAAGTAAATAATTTAAGTGAGAATTTAACCCTCAAGTCAGGAGAAACAAAAAAAATAAATTTTGAAATAAAAGATTTTCCTGAAAATTTAACTTTTAGTTTCATTGAATTAAGCACTGATAATTTAAAATACAATATTCCCGTGTATATTATTTTTAAAGAAACTCCTGAAAAAAAAGGAAATTTAATTCTTAAACCCTCAGAATTGAATGTTTCTCTATCTACAAATTCAAATATAACAAGAATAATTTATCTTTTTAACGATGGCCAAGGAACCTTAGAAAATATCTCACTTTCAATTTCTGATTCTTTGTTGCCCTATGTTTTCCTTTTCCCAGAAAAAATTGAGAAATTAGATGAAAATTCAAGCACTATTATAAAACTTCAGATTAATTCAAGCAATAAGGAGGAGAAATTAGAAGGACAAATAACTGCAAAAACTAATGAACTTTATTCATATACAACTTTATTCATAAATATTATAAAAGATTTTGTTCCTTCAGAAAAAGAAAGCATTTTTCCAACTTGTGGTGAAATTGGAGGGAAAATCTGTGAAGGTGAAGAGATATGTGAAGGAAAGACAGAAAATACTAAAGATGGGGTTTGTTGTTTAGGAACGTGCGTAAAAAAAGAAAAAAGTCCAATAGGAAGAATAATAGCAATAATCCTTGTTGTAGGGATTATAGCACTTTTAATTTGGTTTTATAAAAAGAAGTATAAAGGAGCTAAAAAAGAAGTAAATTTACTTGAAATAGTAAAAGGGAAGAAATAATTAAGTACCTCTATTCTTGTTTTAGATACTATCTTTTAACAAATTAAATTCTAATATCCAAATTTTTTTCATTATATTTTATAATTTTCCCTTGGGAATTGTAGATTGGTTGAATCTTTTTTCTTTCTTCTTCAAAAATCTTTTTTATTCTTACTTCTTCTCCTTCTTTTTTCCTAATCTTGAATGTATCATGAAAAAATCCGCTATAAATTGCTAATGTTTGAATGTCTTTCATTTTTTTCTTTTCTTATTTTTTTTATTTTCCTCTTTTTCTAACAAAACATTTCTTAATTTTTTTTCTAAAATTGCCTTTTCTACCTGCATAACCCTTGCAATTTCATCATAACCATGAAGTCTTCTTGTTAATTCATTTAAAATTTCATTCCAACCAGTGTTTGATAAAACAATAAGTTCAGGAGAAATAATCTCTATATGTGAAGGCATGTACTTGAACATTAATGCATTAAGATATAAAATATCATCAGCTTCAACTTCAATTTCTGCAAAGGTTGTATAAAAATCCTCTTTTTGTATTTTTTCTTCATCCATAATTTCAGCTTTCTCTTTCATTGGGATTGGTTCTTTGATTTCTTTTCTCTTTATTTGAACTCCTTTTTCCTTGTCAATTTGTTCTATAATTTTATTTAAAGTTTCTACTAAGTATTCTTTAGGTTTACCTATAATTTCAAGGATTAAAATTGCGTTGATCTTTACTTCTTCATCTTTTTTCATTTTAAATCTTCTTTCATTGAAAACAAATTTTTAATTTTTTCATTCTTCAAATTCAGTTTTATATTTTTTATTTTTCTTTACAAGGAACAAAATTCCAAGCAAAATGCAGAAAGCAATAAATCCATATATTGCATAATTGCTTTTGTTTAGATATTTTTTGTCATTTTTGATTTTTATATCTTTTGTATTCAGATTTATTGTTTCAAGTGTTATAGTTTTTGTCTTTTGATTTGTTGATAGTGTGGTTTGTGTTAGTGTGGTTTGTGTTTTAAAAGTCTGTGAAATACTTTGTGAAATGTTCTGTTCTTCTATTTCTACACTTTGCTCTGTCTCATTCATCTCGTTATTTATTAGATTTTCTTGTTCTTGTATTTGTTGACTACTTTCATTCACACATGCCAATCCTTGTGTTTTTATTTTGTCTAATGTTTTATTTCCAATTCCCTTTACCTTTATCAAATCATCAATATTATCAAAAGGTCTTGCATCTATTACTCTCTGTGCTATAATTCCTTTTCCTCCTAAACCTGTTATTTTCATTAATTCCTCTTTAGGTGCAGAATTTATATCAATTTGAGTTTCATTACATAAAGCAAAAACTTGAGGAAGAATTAAAAATAAAATCATTATTAAAAATAATTTTTTCATAAAATTTTAAAGAAAAACAAAATTATAAGTTTTATTATCCTAAATTATCTAAAAAACTGCGCAAATTTTTTTCCCTTTTTTCTTGCCTGTTCTAAAGTTATGAC